>CAZTED010000040.1:4798-18292 GCA_964612175.1 uncultured Sphingomonadaceae bacterium | reverse complement strand
CTTTTGGCCCCCCCCCGGGGCCGGGGGTGGCCCCCCTGCTGTGTCCTGGGCCCCCCGGCGGGCCGGGGGTTGGGCCAACATTGGCCCCGCCCGTGAGAGGTTGCGACAGGAAGGCCGCCGGCTTCGTCGCGACGCTTGCCCGGGGGCCGAGCGGCCCGCCCTGCGCGCCACTCCTGTCCGGCGGCCTTCCTGTCGCAATCAGGACGGACCGGAACGGCGGAAAAGTGCTCTAGATCCCGCCGCGGGTGAAGGTGAAGCCAAGGGCTGCCAGGCCCTCGCACAGGTCGTCCATGCAGGCGGCGAGTTCGCCGGCATCGGTGGAGCGGACCACGAAGTTGGCACCCGTGCGCCCTTCGCGGAAGAACGGGTAGGAGCCGATCTGGCAGCCATCGTGCGCCTTCTCGGTCTGGCGCAGGAGGTCGGCCACCTCGCTCTCCTTTATCCACCCGCCAACCGTGTCCGACAGCACCGGCAGGCCGCCTTCCAGCGTGCCGGTCATCGCGGCGAGCATCTGCGCGGTGATGCCGGGAACGCCGGCCATCATGAACACGTTGCCGTGCCGGATACCGGGCGCCCCGGACATGTGGTTGGGGATCAGGCTGGACCCTTCCGGCGCGCGGGCCATGCGCAGCCGCGCCTCGGTAAGGCCGCCCTGCTTGTCCTTGTAGTAATCGGCCAGGATCGCGCGGGCTTCCTCGTGCACGACCACCGGCAGGCCAAGCGCCTGCGCCACGGCATCCACCGTGATGTCGTCATGGGTGGGGCCGATGCCGCCGGTGGTGAACAGGTAGTCGTAAGCGGTGCGCAGCGCGTTCACGGCTGCGGCGATGGCGTCCATGTCGTCGGCCACCACGCGCACTTCGGTCAGGCGGATGCCCTGCACCTGCAGCCAGCTGGCCACCTGGGCGATGTTCTTGTCGTGGGTGCGGCCGGACAGTATCTCGTCCCCGATCACCAGCAGTGCGGCGCGATAGATGCGGTCTTTTGTCATGGGCTTGGGGTTAGGCCAATTCGCGACCGCCTGCCACCGGACTTTGTGCGGTGGACCCGGTGGCCCGGCGGAGCGCGAGAAGGCCATCGTCGACCGGCCGCGTGGCAAGGTCGCGGCGGTCTTCCAGGTAATCCATGTTGAGCCGCCAGGGCAGCCGCTCCTCGCTCTTCGGGAACAGCGCGGCGGCGCGGCGGATGTAGCCGGAGGAGAAGCCGAAATCGGGATCGACCGGCTCTTGCGGGGCATTGGCCGGGCGGATGGGCACGGCGATGTCCGCCCCCTGCCGCTCCATCTCGCCCAGCACGCGGCAGGCATAGGTGGCGGTCATGTCGGCCCGCAAGGTCCAGCTGGCGTTGAGGTAGCCGAACACCACCGCCAGGTTGGGCACGCCGGAGAACATCGCGCTGCGATAGAACCAGTGGTCCTCCCAACGCACCGGCTCGCCATCGACCGACACCGCGACCTTGCCGCCAAGCGAGAGCCTGAGGCCGGTGGCGGTGACGAGGATATCGGCAGGCAGCTGCGTACCGTCGTCCAGCACCACGCCGCCAGCCTCGACCCGGGCAATGGTGCCGGTGGCGATCGCGGCCTTGCCTGCCCTGATGGCGCGGAACAGGTTGCCGTCGGGCACCACGCACAGCCGCTGCTCCCACGGGCCATAGGGCGGCAGGAAGTGCTCGGCCGCATAGCTGTCGCCCAGCTGGCGCTTCAGCCGACCGGTAAGCCAGGTGGCGACCTGTTGCGGCCGTGCCCGTGCCCGGTTGTAGACCAGCACGTGCAGCCGGGTGTTGACGAAGCGGGTCAGGCGATAGGCCAGCTTCTCCGGCAGGATGGCGCGCACCAGGCGGGCCATCCGGTCCACCGAGGGCTGGGCCACCATCCAGGTGGGCGTGCGCTGCAGCATGGTTACCCGCGCGGCGCTCTCCGCCATGGCGGGCACCAGCGTCACCGCGGTCGCCCCCGATCCGATCACGACCACGCGCTTGCCGGTCCAGTCGAGGTCCGTCGGCCAGAACTGCGGGTGCACCACCGGGCCGGCGAAAGCCGCGATGCCCGGAATGTGCGCCTCGTGCGGCTGTTCGTAATCGTAGTACCCGGCCGCAAGGTAGAGGAACCGCGCCTGCACCACCTGCTCGCCCGAGGCATCGGCCAGCCTCACGTGCCACAGCGCCTCGTCCCCGTGCCAGTCCGCCGCCAGCACCCGGGTGCCATAGGTGATGTGCTGGTCCAGCCCGCGTTCGGCGATCACCCGGTCGAGGTAGGCGAGGATATCCTCGCCATCGGCAATGGCCTTGGCGCCGCGCCAGGGGGCGAAGGCAAAGCCCAGCGAGTGCATGTCGGAATCGGAGCGCACGCCGGGATAGCGGAACAGGTCCCAGGTGCCACCGGCCCGCCCGCGCGCCTCGATGATGCGGAAGCTATGGTGCGGGCACATGTCCTGCAGGTGCGCAGCCATCGACAGCCCGGAAATGCCGGCACCCACGATCAGCACGTCTGTTGCATCGCCCATGGCTAGGGATTGCCAGCCAGCGCGCCGCGTGTCACCTGCTCACCGCATGACGATCATCGCCGCACGACGTTATGACCAGGGCAAGGTTGTGATATCCGATACCTTGTCGGCACCTGCGCCTGCCACCGGCAAGGCGTTCGACTGGATCGGCCTGATCGAACCCTCGGCAGAGGAAATGGCCCGGCTGGCGGAGCGCTATGGCCTACACCCGCTGGCCGTGGATGACGCGCTGACCCCGCGCCATCCCCCCAAGGTCGAGGCCTATGGCAACCAGATGTTCGTGATCGCGCGCACCGCCGCGCAGGACAAGCTGGACGCCATTTCCTATGGCCAGACGGCGATCTTCCTTGGCAAGCACTTCATCATCACCGTGCGCCAGGGAAGCCCCCGCGCCCACACCGATCTGCGGGCCGAACTCGAGGCACAGCCGGAGCGGCTGGCAGAGGGGCCGGACTTCGTCCTGCATGCGCTGCTCGATTTCATCGTCGCCGGCTATGATCCGCTGCTCGATACCCTGGAGCTTACCGCCGAGGCGATGGAAGACCGGGCGATCGATGCCTTCCCGCGGCAATCGGACATCCGCCGCATCTTCCGCCTGCGCCGGATCCTGAGGCGGCTGGAGAGCAATGCCGGACGGATGGAGGAGGTGGCCGACAAGCTGGCGCAAAGCGAGCAGCCGGCGATCGACCCGCAGGCCCGGCCCTATTTCCGCGATGTCGACGACCATGCCCGGCGCGTGGTCAGCCGTGTACGGGGCCTGCTCGACACGCTGGGCAACATCATCGAGGTTGCAAGCCTGCTGGAACAAAGCCGGCAGGGCGCAATTACCCGCCAGCTCGCGGCCTGGGCGGCGATCCTGGCCGTGCCAACGGCCATAGCCGGGATCTACGGCATGAACTTCGATATCATGCCCGAACTGACCTGGCGCTATGGCTATTACACGGTCCTGGGCGCGATTGCGGCTATCTGCGCGCTGCTGTTCTGGCGTTTCCGCCGGATCGGCTGGCTGTAGCGGCTTTCCGGAACAGGGCGTGAGGAGAAGCGGGGGCTGCAAGGCCCCCGCCCCTGCTCAGCTTGCGAACATGCTGCGCGAGGGCGCGTCCTCGTAATCGCCGCCGTTGCCCGTATGGCCCGATTGCAGCGCCTTGGCCGCCTGCACGGTATTGGCCAGCAGGCAGGCGATGGTCATGGGGCCGACACCGCCCGGCACCGGGGTGATGGCGGCGGCGTGCTGGCATTCGTCGAAGGCGACGTCGCCCAGCAGCTTCTCCTTGCCATCATCGCCCATGACGCGGGTGATGCCCACGTCGATGATCACCGCGCCCGGCTTTACCCAGTCGCCCTTGACGAGCCGCGGGGCACCGGCGGCGGCCACGATGATGTCGGCCTTGCGGCAGATATCGGGCAGGCCTTGCGTGTAGATGTGGGTGACGGTGACGGTGCATTCGGCATCGAGCAGCAGGTTCGCCACCGGCTTGCCGACGATGTTCGACTTGCCGATCACCACCGCGTCCTTGCCCTTGAAGTCGTCGATCACGCTCTGCAGCAGGATCATCACGCCCAGCGGGGTGCACGGCACGATGCCGCCGGTGCCGGTCGACAGGCGGCCGACGTTGACCGGGTGGAACCCGTCGACATCCTTTTCCGGGCTGATCGAGCGCAGCACCAGCCGCGTGTCGATGTGCGCGGGCAGCGGCACCTGGCACAGGATGCCGTGGACCGCGGGATCGGCGTTCAGCTCGGCCACGATCGCCAGCAGGTCATCCTGGCTGGTATCGGCCGGCAGGCGGCGCTCGATCGAGTTGACGCCGACCTTCTGGCAGGCCTTGATCTTGCGGCGGACATAGACCTGGCTCGCGCCATCGTCGCCCACCAGGATTACCGCCAGCCCGGGACGCTGCATCCCGGCGGCGACCATCTCGTCGACCTCGGCCTTGGACTTCTCGTCGAGGCGGTTGGCGACCGCCTTGCCATCGATGATCTGCGCCATGGTCAGCTGTTCTTGGCGTGGTAGGCGTTGATCCATTCGGCCGAGGCGGTCAGCGCGCCGAACGGGTAGAAGTGCAGGCGAACGCGGCCATGCTCGGCCCCCAGCTTCTTTGCCAGCGAGCCCACCAGCTTGTCCGGTCCGGCGCTGCCGATGAGGTTGGTGAGGCTGATGCCGTACTTCTTCATCACGCTGGCGCTGGCACCCACGCCGCAGCGCTTGGCAAAGCCCAGCAGGCGCTTGATGCCGGCCGGGCCGGGGACACCAAGGCGCACCGGCACGTCGATGTTGCGGCGGCGCATTTCGGCCAGCCATTCGACGATCGCATCATCGTCGAAGGCGAACTGGGTGACGACCAGCGGGGTCATGCCGTGGACGCGGATCGCGGCGATCTTGCGGTCCATCCAGTCCCACAGCTCTTCAGGCGTGTTGTTCGGGTGACCTTCGGGGTGGCCGCCCACGCCGACGATCTCGATGCCGTGCTTTTCCAGGAGGCCGGTCTCGATGATCTGCAGCGAGGTGGAATAGGGACCTTCGGGCTCCGGCGGGTCGCCGGCGATGATGAAGACGCGCTTCACGCCGGCCTTGCTGGTGATCTCGCCCAGGTACCAGTCGAGCTGCTCCTCGCTCTCGATGCGGCGGGCGGAGAGGTGGACGATCGGCTCGAAGCCGAGCTCACGCACCAGAACGGCGGCCTCCACGCGCTGTGACAGTTCCTCGCCCGGCAGGAAGGTAACCGCCACCTGGGTGCCGGGGCGGATCAGCGGGGCAGCTTCCTTGAGGCCTTCGATCTCCTTCGCGGTCATTTCCAGCGAATAGCCGTCCACCATGTTGTCGGGGTTCTTTTCCCAGTTCGGGTGGATCGCTGCATAGGACATCGTCGGTTCTCCTCTTCCGCTTGCGGATCGGCGAGGCCCTTACGCCCCGCGTGCGCTGTAACAAAGCCCCTAGCGCAGGGCGCTTTGTTCGTATAGACGAAAATTTCATAAGAGCGAACAGGCGAGAGAGTCTTTTTCATCCATGCTGCTGTTTCTGCCGGGGTTGATCTGTGATGCGCGCATCTATGCCGCGCAGACGGCCGCCTTTGCCGATTCGCACGCGGTGGACTCCTACGGCCTGGCCGATTCGCTGGCGGAGATGGCGCGAATCGCGCTGGCCGCGGCGGACCGGCTCGGTGCTGACCGATTCGACCTGTTCGGCCATTCGATGGGTGGTCGCGTGGCGCTCGAGGTGTTCCGGCTGGCCCCGCAGCGGGTGCGCCGGATCGCGCTGGTTTCCACCGGTGTCCATCCCCTGGGGCCCAACGAACCCGCCAGCCGCGCCGCCTTGCAGGCATTGGGGCGCGAGCAGGGTTTCGAGGACCTCGTCGATCACTGGCTGGCGCCTATGGTGGCCGAGGCCAACCGCGCGGACCCTGCGATCTATGGCCCCATGCGCGAGATGTGCCTGTCGATGGGACAGGCCGTGTTCGACGCGCAGATCAGGGCGCTGGTGACCCGGCCCGAAGTGGAAACGCTGCTGCCCTCCATCACCTGCCCCGCGCTGGTGATGACCGGCGAACAAGACACCTGGGCCCCGCCCGCACAGCACGCGGCCATTGCCGCCCGCATTGCCAATTCGCAACTCGTTGTCGTCCCGGGGGCCGGTCACATGATCCAGGCCGAGGCTCCGGAAGCGGTCAATGATGCAATAACCCGCTGGCTTGAAACCCCTGAATCGTGATGGCCGGCACCCTGATCAACCCGAAACCCTCGAGGAGAGGAGCGTACCATGAGTGAGACCCTGCAGCAGAAGCTGGACGCACAGGCAGACGTTGTCGATTTCCTGCGCAACCAGCAGGTTGGCCCCAACGTCTATCCGGGCGTGCCGGCCGAGTATTCCAACTGGCGCAACGAACAGCGCGCCTGGGCCAAGACCGCGGTGCTGTTCAACCAGTCCTACCACATGGTCGAGCTCTACGTGCGCGGCCCGGAAGCCATGGCGCTGCTCGAGTATACCGCCATCAACAGCTTCAAGAACTTCACCGTCAACAAGGCCAAGCAGTACGTGCCGGTCACCCCTGACGGCTACGTCATCGGCGACGTGATCCTGTTCTACCTGGCCGAGAACGAGTTCAGCCTGGTGGGCCGCGCCCCGGCGATCGAGTGGGTGGAATTCCACGCCCAGTATCCCAAGGCCGACGGCAGCAAGTGGAACGTGACCGTGGAGCGTGACGAGCGCACCGCGATGCGCACCGATGGCGTGCGCAAGAACTATCGCTTCCAGCTGCAGGGCCCGAACGCGATGAAGATCCTGACCAAGGCGATGGGCCAGGACGCCCCCGACCTCAAGTTCTTCAACATGGCCCACGTCGATATCAGCGGCAAGGACGTGATCGCGCTGCGCCATGGCATGGCCGGCCAGCCGGGTTACGAACTGTTCGGTCCCTGGGCCGACTATGCCGCCGTGCACGGCGCACTGGTCGAAGCCGGCAAGGAATACGGCCTCGCCCTGGTCGGTGGCCGCGCCTATTCGTCGAACACGCTGGAATCGGGCTGGCTGCCTTCGCCGCTGCCGGCCTTCTTCACCGGCGACAGCCAGATGATGAAGGACTTCCGCAGCTGGGCTTCGGACAAGTCCTATGCCGGCATGTGCTCGATCGGCGGTTCCTATGTGCCTGACAGCATCGAGGGTTACTACCTGACCCCGTGGGACATCGGCTACGGCCACATCGTGAAGTTCGACCATGACTTCGTCGGCCGCGAGGCGCTGGAGCGCATGAAGGACCAGAAGCACAAGCAGAAGGTCACCCTGGCGCTCGACAACGAAGACATGCTGCGCGTCCTGTCCTCGCTCTACGCCGAGGGCGACCGCGCCAAGTACTTCGAATTCCCCAGCGCCGTCTATGCGATGCACCCCTTCGACGAAGTGCGTACCAAGGAAGGCAAGCTGATCGGCGTGTCGACCTGGGTCGGCTACTCGTCGAACGAAGGCAAGATGCTGACGCTGGCCATGATCGATCCGGACGAGGTCGAGATGGGCAAGGAAGTGAAGCTGGTGTGGGGCGAGCCGAACGGCGGCACCACCAAGCCGACCGTCGAGCCGCACGTCCAGACCGAGATCACCGCGGTGATCAGCCCGGTGCCGTACTCGAACGTTGCCCGTACCGCCTATGCGGACAGCTGGCGCGCGACCGGCGTGGGCGCCAACCGCTAAACGCTTACCCGCGAGGGAGAGAGGGAAGGGGCGGCCGGGTAACCGGTCGCCCCTTTTTCTTGCGTTCGGGCGGCCTTGGGCAGATGTAGGCCACCATGCTGGCCCGCCTCCTCCTTGCCCTGTTCGCCCTGTTGCTGCCGCTTGGTGCAGCCGCGCAGGAAACACCGCCTGCCGCGATTGCGGGCGAATGGGACCTGCGGATCGACGGGGCCACGATCTTCCGCTTCGCGATCGAGCCGGCGGGCGAGGGGGAATGGCAGGGCCGCTGGAGCCGCCCGCAGGTGTTCAATTCCGATGGCAACGCCTTCTACAACATCCGTCCAGGGGTGCGCAGCTCTTCCAGCATGACCGGGCTCGCAGTGGGTGATGCGGTCGAGCTCGCCTTCGAGGATCCCCGGCCAGGTGCCATCCCGGACATCTTCCGTTTCCGCCTGACCGGCCCGGACAGTGTCGAGATGGTTTATGTCGGCACCGGCCTTGCGCCCTATGTGCTGGTCCGCGCCGCGCAAGGAGAGGGGCTGGGCGGCTGGGATGCGACGCGGGTGTACCGCCGCGTGCTGCCCGGTGTGGTGGACACAGCGCCACCACCGGCAGCCCCCGTGCCGCAGGCGTCCGCGCCAGCACCTTTGCCAACTCGTCGGCGGCTGACCGTCCCCTCGATTGACTTTGATCTTGGTCGCGGCACTGCCTCGCCCGCGCCGGGCCCGCGTGTTGCAGCTCCGGTGCCCGAACCGGAGCCCGCACCCGAGCCCTCAGCGGAACCCGCACCGGATCCCGCGCCCGAGGTTGCCCCCGAGGTTGCCCCGGAGACTGCCCCGGAGACTGCGGCGCAACCTTCCCCCGAGCCCGGTCCCCAGCCCGAGGCCGGACCGGACAGGCCGCGCATCGACGCCGATTTCCTCGAAGGGCTCTAGCTGCCTTCCAGCAGGTCGGCGGTGCGGTCCAGCAGGTCGGCCACGCGGGCGTGCAGGTCGTCGTCGAAGCGCACCTTGGGCACGGCCACGCTCAGCGATCCCACCGGCTCGCCGCCAATCGTTACCAGCCGGGCGATGCCGACGATGCCGAGCGAGTATTCCTCATCGGTCATGGCAAAGCCGGTGCGGCGGGCTTCCTCCAGCTGCTTGCGCAGGCGCTTCTCGTCGGTGATCGTCGCCTCGGCGAAATGGCGGCGATCGGTCTCGGCGAAATAGCGGTCGAGCTCCTCGGGTGGCAGCGCGGCGAGCAGCACCTTGCCCGCTGCCAGCGCGTGCATCGGCAGGCGGCGGCCCTGCGGCACGGAGTAGCGCAGCGCCTGTTCGCTGCTTTCGGTCACGATCGCCTCGATTTCCCAGCCGTCGCGGATGAAGAAGCTGGTCGTCTCGTCCAGCTGCATGCGCAGGGTGCGCACCAGCGGGGCGGCACGGTCTGCCAGGGTGAAGCCGGCGCTGGAGGTCTGCAGGCGGGCAAGGCCCGGCCCGCCCGAATAGCGGCGGCCATCGCGAACCAGGTACTGCCGTTCCACCAGGGTGGACAGCAGGTAGGACAGGCTGGAGACCGGGATGCCCAGCGCCGTGGCGATTTCCTGCGCCACCAGCGGGCGGTTATGGGCCACGACATATTCGATGATGTCGAGCGTGCGCGTGGCCGACTTGACCTGGCTGCTGTGTGCGCTGTTGGCCGGTTCCGCCATGGTTCAGCCCATCCGCTGTTCTGCGATGTCGGCGCCTTCGCGCAGCGCCGCCAGCTTCTTCCACGCCACCATCGGATCGATCTTGCCATAGCCGGCAAAGGTGCCGAAGCCGCAATCGCTGCTGGCGATCACCCGGTCCTTGCCCACGAACTGGGCGAAGCGTTCGATCCGCTGGGCGATCAGTTCGGCCGTCTCGATGTAGTTGGAGCAGCTGTCGATGAAGCCGGGCGCCAGGATCTTGCCATCTAGCGCACCCCTTTCCGCGGCATCGCGCCACACCTTCCATTCGTGCTCGTGGCGCGGGTTGGCGTGTTCGAACAGGATGGTGGCCGGACGGGCCGCCAGCACCACGTCGATGATCTTCTCCAGCGGGATGTCGAAGTCGTGCGGGCCTTCGTAATTGCCCCAGCACACGTGCATCCGCATGGCCATGGGATCGATGTCGGCCGTTGCCTGGTTGAGGGCATCGACATTGGCCCGGATGGTGGCCAGGAACTCGGCCTCGGTCATGTCCTGGTAGCCGGTGTGGCGGCTCATGGCGAGGTCCGGGCAGTCGAACTGTACCTGGAAGCCGGCATCCACGATCGCGTGGTATTCCGGGCTCATCGCGGTGACGAGGTCGGCGAGGTAGGCCTCGTGGCTGGGGTAGTACTGGTTCGGCTGGAACGCGGTGATGAGGCCGGGCGAGGCGGTGTTGAGGAAGGCCCTGGCCGTCCTGCCGGTTGCATCGCGGCCATGATCGGCAAGGGCATTGCCGAAGCGGCGGATATCGTCGTGCAGCGGTTGCAGGTTGACCAGCTCGACCTTGCCGATGGCGCTGGCACGGGTGAATTCCTGCGCGCCCATGATTGCCGACAGCTTCTTGGCCAGATCGGGCACCTGCGCCAGGTCCATGGCCGGCTTTCGCGGCGTATGTCCGCCGAAACCGGACAGCCGTTCGATGATGTAGGTCGAGTAGCCGACCTTGCCGAGTTCCCCGTCGGAGACTATCGTCACCCCGGCTTCGACCTGCCGGCGCACGGCATCGTCCACCGCGGCCTGCACCACCTGGTCGAACGCGTCGGCATCGTATTCTTCGCCCTTGTCGCGGGCGAGCAGCAGCGGCACGAGCTCCGGCCCGCGCGGAAGGCTGCCGACATGGGTGGTATCGATCACGTAGCTGGACCCCTCCTGCACAAGAGCGGGTTATTTCAGATATGCGAAATCAACGCAAGTATGAAATCCCATGCCGTGACATAAGGGGCAGAGAGGGTGCTCAGGGCACCACAGCGCAACCGACAGAGGCGATCTTGCCCTGTTCGAGGTGGTAGTGGATGTACTGCCGCATCTGCTGCACTTCGCCCTTTGCGATCGGGAAGAACTGCTGCATTCCGTTGGCGTCGAGATCCTCGCGCGTCAGGTCGCGGAAGGCCTCGATCCGGATGATCCCTTCGACCGCCGCCAGTTCGTCAGAGGAGGCGAACTTCTCGATCGTGATCGTTTCCGTCACGAAGGAGTGGAGGAAGCCGTAAAAGGCCTTCAGCTGGTCGCGCGTTGTGATCTCGATCCCGAAGAAGGCCATGCGCGGGTTCTCGGCATAGAAATCGAACACCGCGTCATAATCGCGGGCGTTGAAGGCTGCGGCATAGCGTTCATAGTCTTCGCGGGTCATCGGCTGCTCCCTCTCCTTGCGTACTATCGTAACGATCGTTAGCAAGGTGGCAAGAGACCGGGGACGAGGACGCAATGGACGAGGCACAGTTCGATTACATCGTCGTGGGCGGCGGCAGCGCAGGGTGCGTGGTCGCGGCGCGGCTGAGCGAGGACGGGCACGACAACGTGCTGCTGCTGGAAGCCGGCGGCAGCGACGACCACCCCTATATCCGGATGCCGCTGGGCTTCCTGCGGGCGATGATCATGCCGCGCTTCAACTGGAACTACTGGACCCAGCCCGAACCGCACCTCGATGGCCGGCGGATGCCGATGCCGCGCGGCAAGGTGATGGGCGGGTCCGGCAGCATCAACGGCATGTTCGCCATGCGCGGCCACCCGGCGGATTACGACCAGTGGGCGCAGATGGGCGCGCGCGGCTGGTCCTATGCCGACTGCCTGCCCTATTTCCGCAAGATGGAGGATTCCTGGCGCGGCGAGAGCCTGTACCACGGCAAGGGCGGCCCGGTGCGCGTGCGACCGATCGATTCCCCCCACCTGCTGCACGAGGAAATGATGGCGAGCGCTGCCAATGCCGGCTTCGCCACCACCGATGACCTTGGCGGGGAAGTGCCCGAAGGCTTTGCCCGCGGGGAGCAGACCGTGGATGACAAGGGCAACCGGGTGAGCGCGGCCAGCGCCTATATCAGGCCGGCGCTCGGCCGCCGCAACCTCGACGTGCGGCAGAACTGCCAGGTGACCCGCGTGGTCTTCGAAGGCAGGCGCGCCGTGGGCGTGGAGATCCACACGCCCGATGGCCCCAGGGTGGTCCGCGCGCGCAAGGAAGTGGTCCTGTCGGGCGGCACCTACAATTCGCCGCACCTGTTGCTGCTGTCGGGCATTGGCCCGGCGGCGCACCTGAAGGAACACGGCATCCAAGTGCTGCACGACAGCCCCGGCGTGGGCCGCAACCTGCAGGAACATCCCACCGCCAGCCTCGAATGGCTGGCGAACGAGCGGGTGACCTTCCTCAACCAGCTGCGCTGGGACAAGCTGGCCTTCAACGCCGTGCGCTGGGCGCTGGCCGGCACCGGCCCGCTGGCGGGCCAGCTCAACAGCTGCAACGTGGTGGTGCGCACCGCCGACCACCTCGACCGGCCCGACATGCAGATCATGGTCAACCCGATCCGCTTCGATGCGCAGACCTGGTTCCCCGGCATCAAGCCGGAACAGGAGCACGTGTTCTGGGCCGGCGTGGTCCAGCTCCACCCGGAAAGCCGCGGCTGGGTGGAACTGGCAAGCGCCAACCCGCTGGAAGAGGCTGCCATCACCCTCAACCTGATGAGCGAGGAGGCGGACCTGGAACAGATGCGCCGCGCGATCCGCACCACCCGCCGGATCTATGCCAGCGAGCCGATGGCGCGGCTGGTCGGGGCCGAGCGCGCACCCAGCGCCGGGGCGGAAAGCGACGAGGAGCTGAACGCCCTCATCCGCGCCACCTGCTATGTTGCGCAGCACCCCACCAGCACCTGTGCCATGGGCATGGGCGAGCGATCGGTGGTTGACGAGCAATGCCGGGTGATCGGGGTGGAAGGCTTGAGGGTGATCGATTGCTCGGTCATGCCCACGGTGCCGGGCGGCAATACCAACCTGCCGGTGATCATGCTGGCCGAAAAGGCGGTGGATGCCATGCGCGGCCGCCAGCTGCCCGCCGACGAACTGCCGCGAAAGGCCGCAGCATGAGCCGGACCGCACAGGAACAGGCCAACCTCCAGCTGGTGCTGGACATGTTTGCAGCCGTGCTCAACCCGATGGATTCCAGCGCGGTCGACCGGTTCATCTCTGCCGATTACATCCAGCACAACCAGGCCGCCGAACCGGGCCGCGAAGGGCTGAAGCGCTTCCTCGACATGATCCGCGCCGCCACGCCCGAAGCGGTGCATGACGTGAAACGCGCCTTTGTCGATGGCGACCATGTGACCGTGCACTACCATGTCCGCCGCTGGCCGGGTGACCTTGGCTGGGCGGTGATCGACATCTTCCGCATCGAGGATGGCATGATCGCCGAACACTGGGACGTGATGCAGGACGTCGTCGAGGGCGGGCCGAACCCCAACTCGCCATTCTGAGGAGAGGACTATGCGTTTCAGGGACAAGGTCGTCCTCGTGCTGGGCGGCAATTCCGGCATGGGACTGGCCGCTGCCCAGGCTTTTGCGGCGGAAGGCGGCACTGTCCACCTGACCGGTCGCAACCAGGCGACGATCGATGCGGCAGTGGCTTCCATTCCGGGCGCCACCGGCCATGCCGCCGACATCGCGGACATTGCCGCGAGCGAACGGGTGGTTGAGGCCGTGGAGGCGGCGCATGGCCGGATCGACGTGCTCTACATCAATGCCGGGGTCGGCGGCTTTGCCCCGCTGGAAGGCATTACCGAGGCCGACTGGGACCATGTCCACTCGATCAACCTGAAAGGCTGCGTCTTCGCGCTGCAGAAGGCGGTGCGGATCATGGG
>CAZTED010000040.1:0-4698 GCA_964612175.1 uncultured Sphingomonadaceae bacterium | reverse complement strand
GTGCGGCTGACCTTCCCGGAAGTCTACACCATGGCCCCGCACCCCAACGGCGGGATGCGCAGCGCGGTGCTGGTCAAGGGCGGCACCTTCGAAGGCCCGCACCTGCGCGGCAGGGCGATCCCCGGGTCGGGCGGCGACTATGCCTATTTCCGGCCCGACGATACCGCCGTGTTCGATGCCCGCTACCTGCTGGAGGAGGAGGACGGAACGGTGATCCTGCTCCACAACAAGGGCTTCCTGTGGGGCCGCAAGCCCGACACCATGGCCCGCCTGCGCGACTGGGCCTTCAACAACGGCACCCCGGTCCCGCACGAGGAATACTACCTGCGCGGCAATCCCACCTTCGAATGCGCCGTGGGCAAGCATGACTGGCTGACCCGCCATGTCTTCATCGGAGTGGGAGAGCGTCGTTCCGACGGAAATTGCCTGCGATATTATGCCCTGGTGTAAAAAATGATGCTGTTGCCTGAATGCAACATACTTTGTGCTTTGCCTTGTCCGGCAAGCAGTTAGGCAGGCCCTGCAACAGCGTCTTGCAGGCATTGCAGGACCTGTTTCCCATACTTGATCCAAGTCAATGGGACACAAATCGCGAGAAGCGCATTTGCCAATGATCAGGGGCGGTGTCCGGGGATGAGTCCCGGGCTGGGCCGTCTGACTTTGGAGGGTGCAAATCATGAACACCAGTTCGCGCAGGATACTCACCGCAAGCGTGTCACTCATCAGTCTAGGTATTGCCGGCGCAGCTTGGGCGCAGGCGCAGGAGCAAACTGTTCTGGAAGGCGTCTTGCTGCCTGACCAGTTTGTTTTCGAAGAAGGTGAGACCTTTACTTCGGGCGTCACGACAACCGGTACCAATGCGGCGACGTCGAACGTCGTCAGCGTTCCCACCGGCAGGATTCAACAGGGCACGGAAGGCGAGGAGCACACCGAGGTGTTGCCCACGCTGGCCTTTGCCATCGTTCCGCTGGATGTCGAAAACGGCCTCCTGCTCGAGAATGCGGGTGATGTTTCGGTCCTGGCCACGGCCACTGCGACCAATACCGAAGGTCACGCGGTCGCCAATGCACACATCGAGGATGCTGTTTCGCAGATCATCGCCGAACCCGAAGCGGTGGTTCTGGCAAACGCGCTCAACAGCGGCAGCCTGACGGTCGGCTCCACCGCCACCGCCAATGGCACCACGGCCCCGGGCGAAGGCGAAAGCTTTGGCGCCCGTGCGCATGCCACGGTGACCGGCGGCTTCCACCAGGAAGCCTCGCTGGAAGAAAACACCGATGGCACGGCCACGGCGGTCAGCGAGAACAGCGGCGAGTTCACGGTGTTCTCCACCGCCACCGCCTCTGCCACCGATGATGCCATTGCCGAGGCCACCACTGTCGAAGCGCTGTACATGCGCGCATCGGGCAATGGTGCCAGCGATGCTTCGGCCCTGGCTGACCTCACCAACAGCGGGCTGCTCGATTTCAGCGCCACCGCCACCGGCACCTCGACCGCAGGCAATGCCGTTGCCCTGGCCGAAGCCGGCGGCGGCGAGCATGGCCTGGTCCACATCCGCGCGCGCACCAATGGCGTGGGCCTCGATACGGCCGATGTCGTGGTTGCCAACCTTGCGGACGGCGAGATCGACATCAGCGCCCTGGCCAATGCCACTGCCGCAGGCTTTGCCACGGCCAATGCCACAGGCGGCAACGGCTTCTCGGACGAGGAGACCAGCAAGGGTTCGGGCATCGTGCTGCACGCCCAGGCGAGCGGTCAGGATGATGGCGATGTCACTGTTGCCATGACCAATGCCGGCGACATTGCCTTCTCCTATACCGCCAATGCCACCTCGACCGGCCTGCCGGATCCCGAGCCCGATGCACTGGTGCCCCTCGTCCTTGGCGAAGGGGCCTTTGCCCTGGCCGGCGCCAACGGCTCGATCCATCAGATCGTCGAGGCCGGCGGCCCGGAAAGCTTCCTCGGACGCACGGGTTCTGCCAGCCTGACCAATGCGGCGGGCGGTTCGCTCACCTTCAACGCGGCTGCCACGGCCAGTTCCGATGCGGGCAGCAACGCCTTCGCCGACCTGGGCGCGGCGGTGTTCCAGGAAGGGGAATTGACCGGCAGCGTCTCGACTGCCTTCACCAACGCGGGGACTTTCTCCGCTTCCTCGACCGCATCGGCTGACGGCGAATTTGCCGGGGCTGAAGCGGGTGCGCTTGGCGTGCTGCAGGCGATGCTGGCACCGCTGCAGGGTGCTACGGCCAACTTCGCCAACAGCGGCAGCTTCACCGTTGCCGCCAGCGCATCGAGCGAAGCCACCGAAGGCGCCTGGGCCGGGACCGAGGCGGGCGGTTACATCGCAGAAGGCGAACCGCTGGCGCTGGCCGTGACCAACGGCGGCACCTTCACCGTCACCGCCCTCACCAATTCCGACGGCAATGCCTATGCTTTTGCCGGCGGCATGGGTTTCTTCGCCGAAGTCGATCCGACCACCCTCCCGCCCGAAGGCGGCGGCGGCCAAGTCATCTTGGCGGTCGAGGAAGTGGTGGATCCGTGGGAAGGCTGGACCAACGCCATCTCCGGTACCGTCACCAACAGCGGCACGCTGGCGGTGACCGCCACTGCCAATGGCGGCGACCTTGTCGGCGACATGGTGGGCGTGCTCGACATGGGGCCCGCGGCCGAAGCGGTCGGGATCTACTTCAGCTCGGCCAGCAACACCGCCACGCTGACCAACAGCGGCACGATCCGTGTCTCTGCGGTCACCAACGGCGCGCCGGTCGAGGCTACCGGCATCCTGGTCGAGACCTTCGATGTCTCACCGGTCCTGCCGGGTGAAGAAGACCTGATGACCATCGCCAGCAACGGCGGCACCCTCATTGCACGCACCAGCACCAATGGCGGTTCCACCTGGCGGCGCGGTTCCGCGATCGACGTGTCCGAGGCGCCCAATGCAGTGGCGATCAGGTTCACCGGGGCGAGCAACGTCTATGGCAACATCGTCCTGAGCGAGGATGATGCCATTACCATTGCCAGCGGGGTTACCACCCTTGATGGCATCGTGAACCCGGTGTCCTACACCAATGGCATCGACATGCTGGCTTCTGCCACGGGCAGCACCAACCGGCTGATTGCCGCCGCCGGACCGGTGGGTCCGCTGGTCGGCAGCCTGACGATTGCCAACGGCGCCACGCTGTTCCTGGTGGACGATCCGCTGAACAACCCGTCCTACGACGGGCCGGCGGCGGTCAATGTCGACACCTTCACGGTGGCGAGCGGGGGTACGCTGGCCTTGCAGCTCCCCAGCTTCACGCTGGCGGGCGATGCCGACAACGCCTACCCCTATGTCAACGCCAACACCGCGAACATTGCCGGATCCAACCTGCGGGTCGTGCTGAACACGCCCAATGGCCTCTACGATGACGAGTACTTCTTCAACGACATCATCGACGCGGCCACGCGCAACGGCACTTTCGCATCGGTGACCACCGATACGGGGTCGATCCTGCTGTCCCCGGTGGCTGTCTATGACGCCAACCAGAACGTGGACCTGCGGCTGACCCGGCTGGCCTTCGACGCTGCGGGCTTTGCCCTCACGCCGAACCAGGCGGCCGCTGCCGGCGGGATCGAGGATGTTTATTCGCCAACGCTGACCGGCCCGTTTGCCGGGCTGGTGACAGAGATGTTCCTGATCAACAATGCCGGCGACTACCGCACCGCGCTCAGCAGCCTGCACGGTGCGCAATATGCCACCTACCTGCAGTCGCTGGGCTGGATGGGATCGCGCTTCAACGGCCTCCTGGGTGACATGGGCGAGTGTGCGGCGCTGCAGCTGCAGGATGGTTCGCTGTCCTGCCGCCGCGAGAACCCGTACGGCATCTGGGTCACGGGCAGCTTCGGCAAGGAAACGATCGATGCCGATCCGGCGCAGGATACCAGCCGCCTGAAGTCCCACCAGTCCTACATTGCCCTGGGTGCCGACGTCGCAGTCGGTGAAAGCGGCGTGATCGGGCTGGGTGGCGGCTTCGTCCAGAACGATGCCCGGTTCGACCAGTGGAATGGCTCGATCGATACCAACGGCTTCCAGCTGGGTGCCTATGCTGCCTATGATCCGGGTACCTTCTACGCGAAGGCATCGGGCAGCTATTCCGAGATGGACGGTGATGCGCGGCGCAACATTGCGGTGCGTTCGATCACCGGCGTTGCCAATGGCGCTGTCGATGCCACGATCTGGGCGTTGGGCGGCGAGCTTGGCTATCGCCTGCCGCTGGGCGGGGCAACGCTCACCCCCTATGCCGGGGTGGACTATGTCTCGGTCGAGCTGGACGACTTCACCGAGACCGGCGCTTCGGCGGCCAACCTGGTCGTTCGCGAAGCCGAGGACAGCTACTTCGCATCGGAAGTGGGCCTGAAGTTCGGCCTGCCGGTGAGCGGGGTGTTCCCGGAAGCGAAGATTGGCTGGAGGCACCAGTTCGAGGATGCCCCGACCGGCTTCCTCGCCTCCTACTCCTCGCAGCCGGGGTCGACCTTCTCGGTCCTGGGTCCGCAGCGGGATGAGGACGCGATCATCGCGGGGCTCAGCCTGTCGGCACGGCTGGGCGATCGCGCTGCCCTGCGCCTTGGCTATGAAGGCTGGATCGGCGATGCGCACGAAGTCCATTCGGGCAACGTGACGCTGCGGTTCGAGTTCGGTGGTGCAGAGCCGGTGGCCCC
>CAZTED010000039.1:7293-19359 GCA_964612175.1 uncultured Sphingomonadaceae bacterium | reverse complement strand
CGCCGCCAGTTCGCCGATGTTGCCGATCACCAGGTGCGGCGTTTTCTCCGGCGGCTGGCTGGCCCATTCGCTGGCGCTGGTGGAACCGCTGGTGACGGCAATGCCGATGGCGCCGGCCTGCCGGGCCATGAGGATTTCCGCCACGGCATCGTCCCCCACAACGCCAACGTCAGCTTGTGCAACGCTCAGCGCCTCGGCGATCACTTCCATCGCGTGCATCGAAGGTTTTCCGGTCGGCTCTGGCTCGGCCCCGGTCACGCGCGAGATCGCCCCGTTGATGGCGCAGGAATAGCCGAAGCTGCGCCCTTCCTTTGTGGCGAAGAACGGCACGTCCGAGGCGGACAGCAGCGCTGCGCCATCCAGCACCCGCTCGCAGGCAAGGTGGATGTGGTCCATCACGCAGTCCGGGTGCCATGCGACATAGACTGCGTTGCAATTCTCTGCCCGTGCTTCCGCCGGGGCATAGCAGTTCACGCCCAGTTCGGTCAGGGCATCGACCACGCCTTGCGTGCCCAGCACCAGCACCTTTTCATAGCCGCGCGCCTTCATCACCTTTGCCGCCACCGAGTTGGGGGTGAACAGCTTTTCGTCGGGCACGGGCACGCCGGCGGCGCGCAGGCGCGGGGCCTGCACGCGCGACGGGTAGGCGCTGCCATTGGTCAGCGCGATCCACGGGATTCCCAGCCGGTCGAGCTCTGCCAGCGCCTCTGCCGCGCCGGGGATGGCATCGTAGTTGCCAAGCTTGCGGTTCGACAGGATCAGCGTGCCGTCGAGGTCGAACATGAAGCCCCGAGGTGTTCTTGGGAGCTGGTGCGGCATTAAAGGCGACCCGGTCATGCGGAAACTTCCAGCCTGAAATCACCCTTGGCGATCTCGAAGGCGGTCACGTCGCGGCGTTTCAGGACTGTTCGCACGAGATCCATGACAGCCAGCGTATCGGGATCGTAGTGACGCGGGGCGGGGCCGGCGGCCTGCATGGCATCGACCTGCGCTGCCGGCATGGTTGCGCGCAGCAGGAATTCCTCGTCCGACAGGGTTTCGCCGATGCGGCTGCGCAGTGTCTTGAGGTCGGCCATTCCGGTTTCGGCCTGCAGTTCCTTTGTCCGCGGGTTGGCCATGATGCGGTCCATCACCTCCGGGTCCACCGGCGCATTGGGTCGCCCGAACTTGCCGATCGCAAAACGGATGATCTCGTCCGGGATCACGCCCCAGCGTTCCTTTCCCGTCACGTTCATCACAGCCTGCGTCTGCAGCATCTGGGCAAATGGCGTCATCACGATCGGCCAGCCCAGTTCCTGCCGCACGCGGCCGATCTCCTCGATCACCGCGCCTTCGAGGTGCGGCACGCGCTGGTCTGCAAGGTGGCGGCGCATGGTGCCGACCATGCCGCCGGGCAGGTTGTGGTGGAAATAGGCGGCATCGAAAGCCATCGGCGCGCCGGTGGGAAGCCCTTCGGCCTCGGCCACGGCAGTCCAGAAAGCGGCAACTTCCTGCGCCGCCTCGTCATTGATGGGAACCTCGTGACCGGCAGCACGAAGGTTGGCGATCATGCGGGTGATGGGCGGGTTGCTGGTGCCGTCCGCGGCGCCGCCGCTGGCGCATTGCACGGCTGCCACGCCAAGGTCCGCCGCTTCAAGGCAAGCCGGTTCGGCAAGGCCGATGGTGCAGTGGTTGTGGAGTTCCAGCTCCTTGTCGCCGATTTCAGCCAGGATCGCGGGGATCAGCGTGGCAGCACGCTTGGGGGTCAGCAGGCCGCCCGGATCCTTGATGTACAGCGCGTCGATATCGGGGCTCGCCGCCATAAGCCGGGCTGCTGCGGCATAGTGCGCATCGTCATGGATCGGGCTGATCGAGAAGACCAGCGCACCCACCACCTGTTCGCCGCCCGCGCGCTTCACCAGCTTTGCCACTTCCACGTTGGATGCCGCATCGTTCATCGGATCGGCCAGGGCAAAGCGGCGGATGCCGTTGGTGGCAAGGGTGCGGAAGGCCAGCTCCATGAATTCGGGGCTGGCGGTCTCCCACGCGATGAAGCGGAAGCCGGTGGAGAGGAACTGAAGCGGCGTGGTCTTGCAGATCTGCGCCATGGCGCGGATGCGTTCCCAAGGGTCTTCCTGCTTGTAACGCACCGCCACGCCCATGTGGGTGGAGGTGGTGAAATCGATCGCCTTGTAGCCGGCGCGCTCCATCGCCGGGGCAATGGTCAGCGTCTTGGCGGTATCGACCCCCAGCGCGCCCCACAGGCACTGGTTGCCATCGCGCAAGCTGGTTTCGACGATGCGGACGGTAGCCATCAGCCCACCTTCACGCGCAGCAGGGCCTGGCCTTCTTCCACGGCCTTGCCGTTTTCGGCCAGCAGGGCGACGACGGTGCCGGCAACGCCGGCGCGGATCGGGTTCATCAGCTTCATCACCTCGATAATCCCGATCGTCGTATCAGGGCCCACGGTATCGCCAACCTGCACAAAGGGCGGTTCGCCGGGGCGGGGGGCGGCATAGAAATTGCCGAGCAGCGGAGCCGGGACATCGACTTCGCCTGCGGCCGGGCCATTGCCAGAGTCCGCGCGCTGGCGGGGAGCTTGCGCGGCTTGGGCGGGGGGTGGCGCCTTGCTGCCAGAGGCCCTTGCCTGCGCAGGAGCGCGGGATGGGCGGGAATCGGCATCGTCCTCGTCGTCCGCCGACCAGCTGCCACCGCCATCGCGGCGGATGCGCAGGCGGAACTCGCCCATCTGCAGGTCGAGGCTGGCAAACTGGCTGTCGTCCAGCAACCTCGCAATTTCGGCAATGTCCTTGCCGGAAAGACGGCTCACTTGCGGCCCCCGAAAATGTTCATGACATGGGCGAGCGGGTTGGCCGTGGGATCGGCCACGGGCTTTGCCGCCGCATCCTTGACCGCCCACACCGTTTCCGGGCGCGACTGGAGGAGCAGCACGCGGCCATCCTTGTCGAGCGCCCATTCGATATCCTGCGGCTTGCCGTAGTGGCGCTCCACCTTGCGGCCCACTTCGCGCAGGGCAAGCAGCTGTTCGTCGGTGAGGCAGGGGGTGGTGCGATCGTCGCCGTGCAATTCCACCTCCACGATGCCGCCGCCGGGGGCCGGCACCTGCTTGGCGTGCTTGTCGGAGATGTCGCGGGTGGAAATGTCGCCGGTGATCTTGCCCACCACCCAGCGATCGGGAGTCACCTCGCCCGAGACGACCGCGCTGCCAAGGCCCCACGCGCCTTCGATGGTGATGACCGACTTGTCACCTGTGGTCGGGCTGCGGGTGAACATCACGCCTGCGCACATGGCATCGACCATGCGCTGCACCACCACGGCCATGGCCACGCCGCTTTCCGGGAAATGCTGCTTGCGGCGGTAGGTCATGCTTTCCACCGAATAGAGGCTGCCCCAGCATTCGCGGACCTTCTGCGCCATGTCCTCTGGGCTGAGCACCCACAGGAAGGTGTCCTGCAGGCCGGCAAAGCTGGCGTCCTCGGCATCCTCGGTGGTCGCGCTCGAGCGGACCGCGACCGGCTGGCCATCGGCACACAAGGTGCGCATGGCCTCCATGATCGCGGTTTCGACCTCTGGCGGCATGGGTTCGCCCATCACGCGGGCGCGCAACTGCTCGGACAGGCGGGTGGCCGCACCCAGATCGTTGGGATCGAGCGCCTCCACCCTGTCGCGCACCGGCTCGCGTGCTTCCAGCGCCGCCAGGAACTGCTCGAAAGCCGCCGTGGTGACGACGAAGCCCGGCGGCACGTCGATCCCGGCACGGGTCAGCTCGCCCAGCGAGCCGCCCTTGCCGCCCACGGTTGGGCGATCATGAATGCCGACATCGGCAAACCATGCGACGGGCCCGGTCATGGCCTTACGCGTCCTCCAGTACCGGTTGTTCGTCGGCGGGCAGGTCGTCGAGGATCGTCACGATCCCGCGCCCGCCATCCACGCGGATGCGCTGGCCGTCCTTGATGCGGGTGGTCGCCTTGCCGGTGCCGACCACGGCGGGCAGTCCATATTCACGCGCCACGATGGCCATATGGCTCATCGATCCGCCGATGTCGGAAACCGCAGCACTGATCTTCTGGAAGATCGGGCTCCAGGTGGGGTTGGTCACCTGGCAGACGAGGATGTCGCCCTGTTGCAGCCGGCCGATTTCCTGGACCGACTTTACCACGCGGGCAGTGCCTTCGACCACGCCGGAGCAGGCGGCAAAGCCCTTCAGCTCCTTCTCGTTCTCGGAGCCGTCGTCCAGCCACTTGTCGAGGTTTTCGCGGGTGATGCCCCACAGCATGTTGATCGCCGGATCATCGATCGCATCCGGCACGTTGCCCAGGGCGGGCGGGGTATCATGGAGCGCCCATTCGGCGATGGCCGCCTTGCGCTGCGCCACGATCGGGGGCCAGTAGGTCGGGCCGCGCCCTTCGATGCCGATCGACCAGGCGAGCATCAGGTCGATGATCGCGCTTTCCAGCTCGTACTGCGTGAGGTGGAACACGTCCTCCTCCACGCCGTCCGGTCCGAAGAAGCCGTGCGCCAGCAGCAGCCGGCCGAACTCCCTGATCTTGTTGAAGAACAGGTTGGTGTACCAGTGTTCGCAATAGAACTTGTGCCCCTCGACATAGGGGAACACGCGGTGGGCAAGGCCGATCAGCTGGTCGTAGGTGGCCTTGTCCTCTTCGGTGTCGAGCAGTTCGCGGTAATCGGCCACCAGCTGTTCGCGCTCGGCAATCAATTGTTCGGTCGGACGCTCGATATTGGTGCCGGCCTTGATCTTCTCGATATAGCCGGGCAGCGCCGCGAAAGGCAGGCTGAGGTCGTCGTTCCAGCTGCGGTGGTAGTGGTAGAAACCATCGCCGCTGGACACGTTGAACCACGGGTTGCGGCTGGTCTCCAGCTCCTGCAGCCATTCGCGCCCGGCGCTGCTGACCTTGTCGAGATCGGCCAGCACGGCGTCGATATCCACGTTATCGGTGAAGTGGGCATCGACGCCCAGTTCCACCGCGCGGCGGGCAAGGCGCTTCACTTCCTCGTCCGGGCGGAAGATCTCTGCTTCCATGCCCGCCACCATGCGGCTGATCGACTGGTCGGATATCTCCGGGAAGGCCTTCTTGCAGAAATCGAAGAAGGTCATGTAGGCGCCATAGCCCAGCAGCAGGAATTCGAAGTGGTGGTGCCACATGCGGTGGTACCCTTCGACCTGCTTCTGGTAGATATCGAGCAGCGAGTGGTTGGTGGCGATACCCTTGCCGGTGTGGGTTGTCTCGATCGGCTCGTACTTGGGCAAAGTGGGGGTGGGCAGCGCCTGCGCATCGGCGATCAGCGCCTTCATCTTGACCTTCCACTGGTCGTAGAGGCTTTCCCAGTTCTCGTAGTAATAGAAGGCGCGCTGCTGGAACTCGCCCACGCGCTCGGCAATCTCGTCAGGATCGGTCACCGCCACGCCGCCGATGTAGACCCGGCCGTTGATCACGCGGTGGTCGATGCCCTTGGCGGTGGGCAGCACGTGGACGCGGGTGTTGAAGGCACCCAGCGCGCAATAGGCGGCTTCTGCCGTGATCATGTCGAAATGATGCATCGGTTCGGGGAAATGCATCGAGTTGTAGAACCAGAACTTGTCGTCGTCTTCCGGCACGAACTGGGTGTAATAGGGGTAGGCAGCCTGGGCTGCTTCGGTGCCCGGCACGACCTTCAGCGAACTGGGGAGGGGGAATCCCTTCTGCGGATTGCTCATGTTGTCACCTTTCAGCGCATGGCACCCGGCAGACGCCCGTGGGCGTGCTGACCGTTATGCCTGATGGTTCGGTGCGCCGCCCCGCCTCTGTCGGGCGGTGGCGGCGCACCCAGGTCTCCTCTCCGAGCCTGATCCTCCTGCACCTTCGACCCGAAGGGTTCCGGACGATAGATTGTCAGGCTTGCAGGATTACTGCATCACACTGCGGATCCAAAGGATTCGCGCGCAGTCAAATCAGGATAAAAGCGCAGGGCAATTTGTCTGGATAGTTGCGGAAGGTACCAAGCGGGTGGTGGTAACGACGACCGAACTGTTCCTGATAGCGATCACGATCATCCTCGCCGTGCCTTACCTTGTCTGGCGCGTGCTGCGGACCGATTACTGGGCCCCGCTGGTGGTGGTGCAGATCGTGGGCGGGATCATCCTGGGCCCCGGCGTGCTGGGGGCTGCCTATCCCGCCTATTACGAAACGGTCTTCACGCCCGACGTGATCATGGCGCTGAACGGCATCGCCTGGTGGGCGGTGATGATGTTCGTCTTCGTGGCCGGGGTGGAACTGGACCTGCGCGCCGCGTGGCGGGACCGGCGCGAGACCACCATTACCGCCGGGTTCGCGCTGTTCACACCGCTTATCACGGGGGCTGCGGCGGCGGTGCTGGTGCTGTCGTTCCCCGGCTGGCTGGGGACGGAGGGCACCTATCTGCAGGGCCTGCTCGGCATCGGCATGGCCTGTGCGGTTACCGCCCTGCCGATCCTGGTGCTGCTGATGGAGAAGCTGGGGATCTTCCGCCAGGAACTTGGCCAGCGGCTGCTGCGCTATGCCAGCCTTGATGACCTGGCGATCTGGGCGGTGCTGGCGATCATCCTGCTCGATGTGGAACGGATCGCCAGGCAGGGGGCCTTCCTCGCCTTCTTCGCGCTGGCAGCATTCGCCATACGCCGCCTGATGGTGCGGCTGGAAGGGGCGGATCGCTGGTATGTGGGGCTGGTGTGGCTGGCGCTGTGCGGCCTTGTGGCCGACTGGGCGGGGCTGCACTACATGGTCGGTGCCTTCCTGGCCGGTTGCGTGCTCGATCGCGAATGGTTCGGCGAGGACAGGCTGGATACCTTCCGTGGCACGATCCTGCTCACCGTCATGCCGGTGTTCTTCCTGTCGACCGGCCTTAGGACCAGCTGGGAAGGCGGCGGGCTGGCTGTGTTCGCGGTGGCCGCGCTGCTGCTCGCGGCATCGGTTGGCGGCAAGCTGCTGGGGGTCCACCTGGCCGGCCGCATCCTTGGCTGGCGGAAGGGGGAGGCGAGCGTGATCGGCTGGCTGCTCCAGACCAAGGCACTGATCATGATCATCTTTTCCAACGTGCTGCTGGACAAGGGCATCATCACCAGCCAGGCCTTCACCGCCCTGCTGCTGATGGCCGTGGCCAGCACCATGTTGACCGTGCCGATGGTCACGCCGAAGCTTAAGAAGCTGGCGACCGCCGACTAGCCGAAGCGGAAGCTGGAGGCGGCGAGGCCGCCCATGAAATCGTCTTCGTGATAGGTCAGGCACCCCGCTTCGCCTTCCGCTGCGCCCACCGCCACGTGCAGCGGCATCAGGTGATCCTCGCGCGGGTGGACCATGCGGGCGGCGGGCGCATCGGCCCAATGCAGCAGGCGCCCGGTCCGATCTGGGCCGGACCGTGCCACCAGGCTCTCCTGCAGCCAGCCATCGAAGGCATGCGAAGGCGCGTGCGCTGCAGGAGAGCGCATGAGGCGCAGGTTATGGAACGACAGCCCGCTGCCGATCACCAGCACGCCTTCTGCGCGCAAGGGGGCCAGCAGGCGGCCCGCCTCGACGTGCGCGGCGGGATCATAGTCGCGCCGGATCGACATCTGCACCACCGGCAGGCGTGCCTCCGGATAGAGCGCCTGCAGCAGGCTGAAGGTACCGTGGTCGAACCCGCGGTCAGGATCGGTGGCGCTGGCCATGCCGCCCGCCGCCAGCATCGCCGCCGCCCTCTCGCCCAGTTCCGGCAGGCCGGGCGCCTCGTAGGTGATCTGGTAGGTCTCGGGCGGGAAGCCATTATAATCGTAGATCATCCCCGGCCGGGCCGCGGTGGAGAAGGTGAACACCTCCTCCTCCCAGTGCGCGGTAACGACCAGGATCGCCTTTGGCGCATCGCCCAGTTCACGCGCCATGTCCCTGAGCGAGGCGGCGAGCACGCGGTAGACATGCCCGGTCTCCTCCATCATCCACGGCCACGGCCCGCCGCCGTGGGAGAGGAAGTAGGTGGGCAGGGTGTTTGCGATCGTGTCCATAAGGTTCAACTCTGCGGCGCGTTGCCGGCGCGCCATTGCCGGGGGGTGATGCCGAACCGCTTGCGGAACAGGCGCGTGAAATAGCCGGGGTCGAGGAAACCGCAGCGGAAGGCGACGTCGGCGATCGGCAGGCCGGCGGCGCGCGGATCGGTCAGGATCTCGCTTGCCCGCTCCAGCCTTGTGGCGTTCAGTTCGGCAATGAAGCTGGTGCCGCTCCCCGCCAGCAGTGTCTGCAGGTAGCGTTTGGAAATGCCCACCTGCCGCGCCACCAGCTCGGGCGAAAGCTCGGGATCGGCAAAGTCGCTTTCGATCTGGCGCAGGATGCGCGTGGCCAGCTGGTTCTTGTGCCGCCCGATGTTCAGCGGCGGTTCGTCGAGCGCGCCGACACCGGCCGCCAGCGCCAGCAGGCTGCCGAATTGTTCTGCGATCAGCGGGCGGGGGAGTGGCGCGCTGTCCAGTCCGCCGTCGAGGATCGTTTCCAGCAGCGCCCCCAGCGGCGCGCCCCAGCGCTCGCGCGCGGAGATCGGCCGGGCGAGCAGCTCCGCCGGATCGGGCAGGTACCGCTCCAGCCAGCCCTGCGGCATCATCAGGTCCACCGCTTCGTGCGGGGTGGCCATTTCCATCTGGTAGAAGCGGGTGTTGTCGAGCAGCACGAATTCCCCGGGCGTCACGTCGAAGGTGCGGCCCGCCATGGTGGTCTTGAGCACGCCGTGGCGGGCATAGACCAGCTGGATCGACGGGGCAGCGCGCATCTGCGCTTCGTCCGCGCCGATGTGCGTCACGCGCTGCGCCGGGGCATGGATGTGCAACAGCCGCAATTGCCCGATGCCGTGGCTGGTCCACCGGGCGGCGAAGGCGTGGGTGTCGAACACCTCCACTTCGATGGGGGCAATGGTGCTGGCGGCCCATTCGCGCCAGGCGCTGATCGCGTCGGGCTGGGCAAGGCCGCTGGAGGTCCAGCTTTCGTCCTGCGTGGGGGCGCTCTTTGCCATCGGCCAAGGCTAGGCCCTGGCCCGCCCCACCGCAAGCTGCCAGCACTTGCGGTTGCGAATGCGGTTGTCCTTGGCCGCGATGCCGCTAGTCTGTTTGCAACAGGCAAAATGGTCTGGGGAGAGAATGCACATGGGAGCCAAATGCCGCCTGATCGCCTGCGAGGAAGCATGGTCGATCCCGGAAGTCGCCGAGGAGCTGAGGAAGGTCGCCAACAGTCCCACGCAGAGCCTCGACAAGCTGCTGGTCAAGGGCATCTACGATGCCGACCACGATACCAGTGGCTATGGCAAGATGAACTTCCTGCACGGCCTTCTGGATGTCGAGGAACAGCGCCTGCCGCAGATGGACCAGTATGGCGTGGACATGCACCTGCTCACGCTGACCGCGCCGGGCGTGCAGATGTTCGATGCCGATACCGCAACCGAGCTTGCCGCGCTTGCCAATGACCGGCTGGCAGAGATCTGCGCCGACCGGCCCACCCGCTTTGCCGGTCTTGGCAGCTTTGCCCCGCACAGCCCGAAGCGCGCGGCGAAGGAAGTGGAGCGGGTGATGGGCGAGCTGAACCTCAACGGTCTCATCGTCAACGGCCACACCAACGGCGACTACTTCGACGATTACCGCTTCTGGCCGATCTTCGAGGCGGCAGAGGCGCTGGATGCCACCATCTACATCCACCCGCGCGGTCCCAGCGACACCCTGAAAGGCCCGCTGCAGGACTATGCCATGGACAGCGCCATGTGGGGCTATGGCGTGGAAGTGGGCACCAACATGCTGCGGATGATGGCCGGCGGCGTGTTCGACCGGTTCCCGAAACTGCGCATCTGCGTGGGCCACATGGGCGAGATGGTGCCGTTCTTCATCTGGCGGATCAACTTCATGAACTCCCGCGCCCAGACCGTGGGCCGCGCGCCGAAAACGCAGCGGAGCATGGAGGAGTATTTCAAGGACAACTTCGTGTTCACCACCAGCGGCGTGGAAGACCCGCTGGCGCTGCGCTACGCGATCGACCGGATGGGGATCGACAACGTCATCTGGGCGATCGACTACCCCTACCAGCCGATGGAGCCGGCGGTGAAATTCATCGAGAACTTCGCCTGCTCGGATGCGGAAATGCACGCGCTGTGCCATGGCAATGCCGAGCGGGTGTTCCACATAGCGCCGGAGTGAGTAGAAGGGGGCATGAACAACACTCCCCTTTCCGGCATCAAGGTTGTCGAACTCGCCCGCATCCTCGCCGGCCCATGGGCAGGCCAGGTGCTGGCAGACCTTGGCGCGGACGTGGTCAAGGTGGAAAGCCCCGGCGGCGATGATACCCGCGGCTGGGGGCCACCCTTCATCGAGCGCGCAGATGGCAGGCGCGATGCGGCCTATTTCCACGCCACCAACCGCGGCAAGGCCAGCATCGTCGCCGATTTCCGCGATCCGCATGACCTGATGAACGTGATCGACCTGATCCGCGAGGCGGACGTGGTGATCGAGAACTTCAAGCTGGGCGGGCTTGTCCAGTTCGGCCTCGATTACGAGAGCGTGAAGGCGATCAACCCGCGCTGCATCTATTGCTCGATCACCGGTTTCGGGCAGGACGGTCCCTATGCCGCCCGCGCCGGATACGATTTTATCGTGCAGGGCATGGGCGGGATCATGGACCTGACCGGATCGCCGGACGGCCCGCCGCAGAAGATCGGCGTCGCCTATGCCGACATCCTGACCGGCCTCTATGCCGTGATCGGCATCCAGGCCGCACTGCACATGCGGCAGCGGACCGGGCAGGGGCAGCTGGTCGACATGGCCCTGCTCGACGTGATGGTGGGAACGCTCGCCAACCAGGCGATGAACTACCTTGCCAGCGGCAAGAGCCCCACGCGGCTGGGCAATGCCCACCCCAACATCGTGCCGTACGAGGCCTACCCTTGCGCCGATGGCTGGGCGATCATTGCGGTTGGCAACGACAGCCAGTTTGCGCGCCTTGCCGACCTGCTCGACCTCAACCCGCCGGATAACTGGTCCACCAATGCCGGCCGCGTGGAGGACCGGGCGGCGGTATCGGCCGCGGTCTCTTCGCGCACGCAGGACTGGGAGCGCGATGCGCTGCTTTCCGCTCTGGAGGGCGAGGGGATCCCGGCCGGGCCGATCAATACCGTGGAACAGGCGCTGGCCGATCCCCAGGTCGTCGCGCGCGGCATGGTGGTGGACCTGCCCGAAGGGATCAGGGGGCTGAGGACGCCGATCCGCTTTTCGGACGCGGAGCTGGCACTGGGCATGCCATCCCCGATGCTGGGCGAAGGCTAGCCGGGCCGGCCACCGTTGATGCGCGTCAATGCACCATGCTGCGCCAATGGGGACAAGGCCCTGAAAGGATGATCCACATGAACGCATCGCCTGCCACTGGCCCTGCCATCGGCCGCTACAGCACCGCTTCGATCGTCCTGCACTGGCTCATGCTGGTGCTGCTGGTCGGCGTCTATGCGCTGATCGAGCTACGCGAATTCTATCCCCGCGGCAGCGACCCGCGCGAGGCGATGAAGGCCTGGCATTTCACGCTCGGCCTGTCGGTCTTCGTGCTGGTGTGGCTGCGCATCGTGGCCCGCCTTGTCACCGCTGCCCCGCCACCGCTGGCAGAACCGGCATGGCGCAGCCTGTCGGCAAAGGCGGTGCACCTGGCGCTTTACGCGCTGATGATCGCGATGCCGCTGGCCGGCTGGGTGATCCTGAGCGCGGAGGGTGACGCGATACCCTTCTGGGGCCTGAACCTGCCTGCCATTGCCCCGGTGGACGAGGCACTGGCGCACAATGTCGAGGAACTGCACGAACTGGGCGGGACCGTGGGCTACTGGCTGATCGGCCTCCACGCCGCCGCATCGCTGTTCCACCACCATGTGCTGAAGGACGGGCTGATGACGCGGATGGCGCTGCGGCGGGGGTAGAGCCCTAACTGCGCGCCTGGTAGACCACGTGTCCCACGGCGGTATTGCTGGCCGGCACGCGGTAGAAGCGGTGCAGTTCCTCCACGCCATAGCCCAGCGATGCGCGCATGATCAGCCACATGATCAGCTCGATCCCCT
>CAZTED010000039.1:0-7193 GCA_964612175.1 uncultured Sphingomonadaceae bacterium | reverse complement strand
ACGCCATAGCCCAGCGATGCGCGCATGATCAGCCACATGATCAGCTCGATCCCCTCGGTCCCGGCCTCGCGCAGGTATTCGAGGCGGGTCATCGGGACCAGTTCCTCCGGCTCGTGCGCCAAGAGGTCGATGAAGCGCTGGTCGAATTCGGCGTTGATCAGGCCCGCGCGGGTGCCCTGCAGCTGGTGGCTCATCCCGCCGGTGCCCCAGACCTGCACCTTCAGGTCTTCCGGGAAGGTCTTGACCGCGTTGCGGAGCGCCTCGCCCAGCTTCCAGCAACGCTCGCCGCTGGGAGTGGGGAACTGCGTGACGTTGACCGCCAGCGGGATGACCTTGCACGGCCATTCCTCGGGCTGACCGAAGACCAGGCTGAGCGGCACGGTCAGGCCGTGGTCCACGTCCATCTCGTTGATGATGGTGATGTCGAACTCGTCGATCACCAGCTGCTCGGCGACGTGCGCGGCAAGGTCGGTGTGGTTGCGGACCACTGGCACCGGACGGCGGCCCCAGCCCTCGTCCGCGGGCAGGAACTCCTCGGCAAAGCCGATCGCGAAGGTCGGCACGATGTCGAGCATCAGCGCGCTGGCATGGTCGTTATAGACCAGGATCACCACGTCGGGCGTGTTGTCCCTGATCCATTGCTTGACGAATTCATAGCCTTCGAAAACCGGCTTCCAGTAGTCGTCGCCCGTGCGGCCGTTGTCGATTGCCGCGCCGATGGCGGGGACGTGGCTGGTGGCGATGCCGGCGGTGATGCGGGCCATCTCAGTTGCCTTCCTTCTTCGAGCGCAGGCCTTCGGGCGAACGGCCGCCTTCCAGCATCATCCTGGCATAGTCCTCGGCGCTCATGCCCGACATGGAACTGACCGCCTTCTGCGCGCTCCAGCCGTCGGTGCTGGCGATCTTGACGAGGAAGTACATGTTGCCGCCCAGTTCGATCAGGCGCGACAGGTCACGGGCCAGAACGGCCTGCTTCTGCTCCTCCGTCATCCTGAACTGGTCGAGGTAGGCGCGCTCGTCGGCGCGGAAGGCCGTGCGGTTCTCCTCTTTCATCAGGCTCATGCAGAACTTGTGCAGGTGGTAGCCCTGGCGGCTGCGGCGGGCATTGAACACCAGGGTGCCGGGAATATCTTCCAGCTCGTCCAGCGAGTATAGGCGGGTGCGCGGCATGACTGGCCCTCCGGTTGGCGAAGCGCCGCCCCTACCAGCACGGCCCCCGAGGCACCATACTCCAGTACTTGCGAAAACCGCACAAGGTCTTGCGCGAAACGCGACGGAAAACGGCCCTCAGCGGTATCCCGTGTACCAGCTGCGCGCGCCTTCATAGGCCATTTGTTCGAGCGAGGGGATGCGCCCGCAATCGACCTGCATGCGGGTCTGGAGCAGCACGGCGGGCGCCAGCAGCTCGTCGAACTCCAAGCCGGCCTCGGTGTCCGTCGACCACACGATCCGGCCGAACGCCTCGAACCCCATCCAGTAGAGCACGGCATCCCCGCGATGTATGGTCCTGCTACTGGCACGGATATGGGCGCCGGATTGCGACAGGTCGGCAAGGCTGGCGGTCAGCTGGCCGTCCAGGGTTATGAGCTGCGCCGGTATGTCCAGGCGCAGGCGCGCATCGCGCCGGCGGCCGATCGGTGGCCTGGATTGCTCGCTCATATTCATGCGGCCAGACTGCCGCACAGGGTGCTGAAAAGTGGCGAGCAGGGGCTTAGGGATGGTTACCTAAGGCCAGCGGCCCATGCTGCCCGATCCCGTTTCAGCGCACGTCCTGCACTTCCTCGCTGCGGCACTGTTCGTATGTGCTCCAGCCCGAACACATGCCGTATGGGCTGCGGATGAAGATGGCCTCGATCCGGGTGATCATGCCGTTTTCCACCTTGAACAGCTCGCCCAGCTGCCAGGTCCAGTTGATCGGGCGGTGATCGAAGAAGGCGAAGGCGAACACGATCCCGCGTTCTGCATCCACCGCCACCACCCGCCGGTCGCGCACGCTGGTAACCGTGCCGATCAGGCTGGTCTCGAACTGGCCCTTGCAGGTCTGGACCGTGCCGAAGGCAGGGCGGTCCGGCAAGGCTGCGCGCTCCGCATCTGAAGCTGCGGCGATCACCCCGTTTTCCAGGCGCAGGCAGTTTTCCGTGAAGGGGTAGTAATCGTGGCCCGTGTTGCGCTCCACCGCCTCGAAATAGGCGTTGGCCACCTCCACCAGCTCGGCGCGGCTGTGGCGCTGCGCTTCGGGCACGGCTTGCAGATAGCCGGCCCATGGCGAGCCGAGCGCCTGCACGGCCTCGCCAATGGCTGGGAAGGGGTTGGTGGAAGGTCCGCTGGCCGCACCAAGCGGGCGATCGGGGCGAGCGGCGATCTGCTCGACTTCGGTGATCTTGCCCGTCCGGTCGATCCGCAGGCGCAGCGACAGGCCGACCGGCTCGGGCGGGCGCTGCGGGCCGGTGGCGGATGAACTGGCCTGTTCCTGAACGGTAACGAGCGCTGCCACCTGGCCGGTCACCTCATCGGGCACGATCAGGCGATAGCCTTCTGCCGAAACGGTGGTAGCCCACAGGCCCTCGTTGCCCAGCGGCAATTCCACGCCGTTTTCGGTGAAGCGGGCGGTGCGGGCAAACAGCTCGTCGCTCACCGTGCCCTCGCTCATCGCCTGCAGGTAGGCTTCCACCTTGCCTTCAAGGCAGGCCCGGTCGCAGGTGTTGGGCTCCATTTCCAGCGGCACCCCGGCGACCTGCGCGGCGGCAGGCAGGCTGAAACCCGCCAGTAGCAGTGCGGCAGGCAAGGCCAGTGCGGCGGCGAACTTGGTTGGCATGGCTCTCCCCTTCCATCTCATGGCGGGAGTGTAGCCCCTTGCCGCCGGCTGGGAAGGGACGAAATTGTATCGCCCGGTCGCCTTCAGGCCATGGCGCGCTTGTAGCCGGGGCGCGCCCGCAGCCGCTGCCAGTAGGCGGCGACATGGGCTGGCAGTTCCACCTCGCAGCGGGTGAATTCAGCCAGCAGGAAAGCATAACCGATGGAAATGTCGGCGATGGTGAAGCGCTCGCCCGTCACCCATTCGCGCCCGTCTGCCAGGTGATTGTCGAGGAAGCAGTAACGCTTTTCGAGCTGGCCGAGCTGGTCGGCGATGGTCTTGTTCATCGCTTCGCCCGTGAACACGCGGGTGCGGAAAACCGTGCCGATGGGCGTGGCGAGGTCTGCCTCGCCGAAATGGAGGAACTGCAGGTGCTGCGCATAGGCAGCGGGATCGGGGCGCGGGCCGATGGTCAGCGACATCGCCCGCTGGTCACCCGCCACCAGCCGCCGCCCGGTGAGGTATTGCAGGATCGCCAGGCTCTCGAACATGGTGACGGGGGCTTCGGCATCGTCATCGGTGATGGTCGGCACGCTGCCCAGCGGGTTTACCTCCAGGAACCAGTCGGGCACCGGGATGCGGAAGCTTTCCAGCCGGTAGCTCTCGCCCAGTTCCTCCATCAGCCAGACCACCCGCTGGCTGCGCGAGTTGGGTACGTGGTAGATGGTGATCATCGCCTCACCCCTTTGCGTGCGGGCTGTTCTTCAGCAGGTCATCCACGACCGAAGGATCGGCCAGAGTGGAGATGTCGCCCAGGTTGCCGGTGTCGTTCTCGGCGATCTTGCGCAGGATGCGGCGCATGATCTTGCCGCTGCGGGTCTTGGGCAGGCCGGGGGCGAACTGGACCACATCGGGCGTGGCGATCGGGCCGATCTCCTTGCGCACCCACTGCACCAGCTCGCGGCGCAGCTCCTCGCTGTCCTCCACCCCGTCCATCGTGGTGACATAGGCATAGATGCCCTGGCCCTTGATATCGTGCGGCATGCCGACAACCGCCGCTTCGGCCACCAGCGGATGCTCCACCAGCGCGCTCTCCACCTCTGCCGTGCCCATGCGATGGCCCGAGACGTTGATCACGTCGTCGATCCGGCCGGTGATCCAGTAGTATCCGTCCTCGTCCCGCCGGCAGCCGTCGCCGGTGAAGTACTTGCCGGGGTACTGGGTGAAATAGGTCTGGATGAAGCGATCGTGATCGCCATAGACGGTGCGCATCTGGCCGGGCCAGCTATCGGTCAGCACCAGCGCGCCTTCGGTCGCTCCTTCCAGCACATGGCCGTTTGCGGGGTCGACCACCTGCGGCCTGACCCCGAACATCGGGAAGCTGGCGCTGCCGGGCTTCAGCGCATGGGCGCCGGGCAGGGGGGTGATCATGTGGCCGCCGGTCTCGGTCTGCCACCAGGTATCCACGATCGGGCAGCGGCCATCGCCAACCACGTTGTAGTACCATTCCCAGGCCTCCGGGTTGATCGGTTCGCCCACGGAACCAAGCAGACGCAAGGACTTGCGGCTGGTTCTTGCCACCCATTCGTCACCCTCGCGCATCAGCGCGCGCAGCGCCGTGGGGGCGGCGTAGAAGATCTCCACCTGGTACTTGTCGACCACCTGCCAGAAGCGGGAATAGTCCGGGAAGTTGGGCACGCCTTCGAACATCAGCGTGATCCCGCCGTTCATCAGCGGGCCGTAGACCACATAGGAATGCCCGGTGACCCAGCCGATATCCGCCGCGCACCAGAAGACCGGGCGCGATCCGTCCGCCCGGGGCTGGTAGTCGAAGGTATACTCGTGGGTCATGCTGGCCCACACGCCATAGCCGCCGGTGGTGTGCAGCACGCCCTTGGGCTTGCCGGTGGAGCCGGAAGTATAGAGGATGAACAGCGGGTCTTCCGCGCCCATCTCCTCCGCCGGACACTCGCCCGGCATGGCGGCAACTGCTTGCGCCCAGTCCACGTCGCGGCCGGGCTTCATCGGCACGTCTGCCCCGGTGTGGCGCAGCATGATCACGGTATCGACGCGCACCTTGTCACACGCGGCATCGACATTGGCCTTCAGCGGCACGGTCTTGCCGCCGCGCAGCCCTTCGTCCGCCGTGATGATGACAGTGCTGGCGCAATCCTCGATCCGGCCCGCCAGCGCATCGGGGGAGAAGCCGGCAAAGACGATCGAATGAACCGCACCGATCCGCGCGCAGGCGAGCATGGCGACGGCCGCTTCCGGCACCATCGGCAGGTAGATGGTCACCCGGTCGCCGCGCCTGACACCATGTTCCTTGAGCAAATTCGCGAACTTGCACGTCACTTCGTAGAGTTCGCGGTAGGTCAGTTGGCGGGCGGGGGTATCGGGGTGGTCCGGCTCCCACAGGATCGCCACATCGTTGCCGCGCGTCGCCAGGTGCCGGTCGAGGCAGTTTGCGGCGAGGTTGAGCGTGCCGTCCGCGAACCAGCGGATGCGGAAATCCTCCGCCGCAAAGCTGGTGTCCTTGATCTGGGTGGGCTGGCGCATCCAGTCCAGCCGCAGCATCTCGGTGCGCCAGAAGCCTTCGGGGTCTTCCACCGACTGGCGGTACATCCGCTGGTAGCGCTCCGCGTCGATGATTGCCCCGGCGGCCCAGTCTGCCGGCACCGGATGCTGTGCGTGGACGTGCATGCAAATCTCCCAACCTCTGTCGGGAGGGGACTAGGAAATCTGCGGGCCTAGCGCCAGAGGGCATCCAGCGCGGGCAGCAGATGTTCGCGATGTTCTGCCGGCACGCGGGCAAGCAGGTCCGCCTCGAACACCTCGATGATGGCCTGGGCCTGTTCCATGCGGGTGCGGCCCAGCGGCGTCAGGGCCAGGCCCTGCGACTTGCCGTCGATCGGGCTGCGCTCGATCAGGCCGGCATCTTCTAGCCGCTTCAGCAGGGGGACCATGTTGGCGCGCTGGATGTCGAGCTGGCGGCCCAGCGCACTGGCGGTAACATCGGGGTTCGCTGCCAGGAGCAGCAGGACCGAGGCATCGACCTGCTTCAGGCCGATCTCGCCCAGGAGCGCCGACAGCCTGGCCGCCGTCGCGTGGGCGGCGCGGCGCAGCAGGTAGCCGGGATAGCAAGGCAGCGGATCGCGCATACCGGCAAGCTAGCGATTGTTGTTGAACATAGCAATCCATATCGCTATGGCCGATAACAATAACCGCCCGGGATGCGAATCGCGCGTCCCATTCTACTGGCCCCATCTACAGGAGAGAGCTCATGGCTCAGCCGTCGCAACCCGATCCCCGCCCGCAGGAAGAGACCGTCAAGTTCGAAGTGATCGACGGCGTGGCATGGGTCTATTTCAATCGTCCCGACAAGCGCAACTGCATGAGCCCCAAGCTCAACCGCCAGATGAAGATCGTGCTGGAAGAGCTTGAATTCCGGGACGACGTTCAGGTCGTGGTCCTGACCGGCGAAGGGTCCGCCTGGTCGGCCGGCATGGACCTGCTGGAATACTTCCGCATGACCGAAGAGCAGGGCCTCCACGCCATTCGCGCCTCGCAGCGTGAAGCCTACAGCTGGTGGGCCCGCCTGCGCTGGTACGAAAAGGCCACCGTGGCCATGATCAACGGCTGGTGCTTTGGCGGTGCCTATGGCCCGCTGTTCGCCTGCGACATCGCCATTGCCTCTGACGATGCCCAGTTCGGCCTGTCCGAGATCAACTGGGGCATCCTGCCCGGCGGCGGCGCGTCGAAGGTCGCGGCCGAACTGATGCCCATGCGCAAGGCCATGTACCACGCGATGATGGGCGAGAACCTGACCGGCAAGCAGGCCGCAGAGCAGGGCCTCGTCACCGAAAGCGTGCCGGCCGACCAGCTCAAGGCCCGCGTCCAGGAGATCGCCGACAAGCTGAAGGCCAAGGATACCCACGCCCTGCGCGCCACCAAGTGGGCCGTGCGCCGGGTCATGGACATGAGCTACGAGGATGCCGAGGATTACCTGATCCGCGCACAGGAAGCGCTCCACAGCTTCGGCGGCGTGGCCGCCCGCAAGGAGGCCACCCGCCAGTTCCTCGACGAGAAGAGCTACAAGCCGGGCCTTGGCAGCTTCGACAAGAGCAAGCTCAAGAACGACTGACCACGGTCAATGCAAAGGGGCGCGTCACCCCGCCACATTGCGGTGGTGACGCGCCCCGCATTACGGATTACGACTCCGCGCAAGTTCGGGCCGCAGGTTCGGGTTGCAGATTCTGGCGCAGTCACGGGCGCGCCTTCCCTGGGAGATTTTTTCGATGACCACCCGCCGCTTCACCAACGAGCAGATCGATCGCCTGCTGCGCCCCAAGTCGGTCGCGGTTGTCGGCGCGAGCGACCGCCACGGTGCGCTGGGCGC
>CAZTED010000038.1:17210-19465 GCA_964612175.1 uncultured Sphingomonadaceae bacterium | reverse complement strand
CACAGCGAATAGAGCGCATAGGCCCATGCCCACGATGCGCTGGCAGAGGTTGCCAGCAGGGCCGCCAGCAGCAGCACGAATTCCAGCGCCAGGGTAAACATCCCGCCGGGTCCTCCGGGCCGCACCATGGCGCGCACCACCACATGGCCGCTGCCCAGCACCGCGCGGTGGAGCGCGAAATTGGCAATGCCGAGCAGGAACACGATTGCGATGGCCATCGCCACGCCTTGTGCCGGGAAGGCCGGGCCATGGCAAATGCCGTTGGTGGATCGTGCATGGCGCTTCGTCGGGCGCGGGAATCGCCGGTCGACCGCGGCCAGCCGCAGGTCGAGACGCACGCGCTTCATGCGCGGCCCTGCCCTATCCACGGTGGTGCGCCGCGGCCGTTCCAGTCCCACCGGCTGCGGCGCAACCGCCTTCAGGAAGGGAGGCTGTCCAAGGAGGAGAAGACCGATGTTCAAGACTGTATCGATTGCCCTTGCCGCAGCAGCCATGCTCGCTTCGGCCGGCGTTGCCGCCGAGGAACGCGAAACCCGCACTGCCGGTGTCGTCTACCGCGACCTCGACCTTGCAACCGTGGAAGGCCGCGCCGAACTCGACCGCCGCATCGACAATGCCGCCAGGGAAGCCTGCGGCGTGCGCGAGCGCCTGGTCGGATCCAACATCATGACCCGCGAAAGCCGCGAGTGCTACCGCAACGCCAAGCGCGACCTCGAGCGCCACTTCGCGCAGATGCTCGACACCCGCAGCCGCGCCGGCTGAGGCCCGCAGAAACCATGGCGGACATTGCTGGAAGGGCGCCTGTCACCGGGCGCCCTTCGTGCTTTGTGGTACCTTCGTTCATTGCTTTGACCAGCGGGCCGCTTTCCGGCGCGGCATGCACGGCGTCCGGTGCAGCGATCAGCGGCCGGCCATGGCCTTGACCCGCCGCAGATAGGTGCGGCCGATCCTGAGGTCCTGCCCGCCATCCATCTCCACGCACCAAACGCCCAGCCCTTCGTGCCGCAGCCCGCGAATCATGTCGCGGCGCAGGATGGTCGAGCGGTGGATGCGGATGAACTTCTCCGGATCCAGCCGCGCTTCCAGCCCGGCAATGGTCTGCAACAGCAGGTAGGACCCGCTGCCGACGTGGAGCCGGACATAGTCGCGCTCGGCATCGATCCGGTGCACTTCGGCCGCATCGATGCGCAGCAGTTCCGACCGGTGGGGCACCCAGAATTCGCTGAGCCAGCGGTCAGCCGGGGGCTCGGCCTGGACGGCCCCGCGCCGCGCCAGAGCCCGGGCGATGGCACGCTCCAGCCGGTCTGCCGCAACCGGCTTCAGGACATAGTCGACCGCGTCGAGATCGAAGGCCTCGACCGCGAAGTTCTCGTGCGCGGTAACGAAGATCACGGCAGGCGCAGCAGCACCCTGGCTCGCCAGTTCGCGGGCCACGGCCAGCCCGTCCATTCCCGGCATGGTCATGTCGAGCAGCAGCAGGTCCGGCGCCAGCTTTTCCGCCAGCCTGAGCGCCGAGCGCCCGTCGCTGGCAGTGCCGATCACCTGCAAACCCTCAAGTTCGGCGCACAGCACCTGCATCCGCTCGATGGCAAGCGGCTCGTCATCGACAATCAGGGTGCGCAGGCTCATGCCAGTCGCCAAGCTCATTGCGCAGCCTCCCGGCGCGGCTGTCCGGCGGCACCAGCTCCATGGACAATAGGCAACCGCAGGTGGGTGGCATAACCGCCGGGAACCGGGCCGGAGACAACCGTTGCCTCGTTCCCGAAGCGCGCTGCCAGCCGTTCGCGGACATTGGCAAGGCCGATGCCGAAGCCCTTGCGATGCTCCGCATCATCGCCCGCGCTGCCGCCGTCATCGGCAACGGTCAGCACCAGCCGGCCATATTCCTCGCGCGCGGACAGGGTGATGCGGACCGTGCCGCACGAAGGGGCGACCGCGTGCTTGACCGAATTCTCTACCAGCGGCTGCAGGATCAGGCCGGGCACCAGCACGTCCTCCAGCCCGGGCGGGATCGCATATTCGGCCACCAGCCGCTGCGGGAAGCGCACCGCCTCGATATCGAGATAGAGGCGCTGCAGGGCAATCTCCTCGCCCAGCGGAATATCCGCCGTGGGGTCGTCTGCCAGGCTCCGGCGATAGAAGGTGCTGAGCATGTGGATCATCTTTTCGGCCTGTTCCTTGCGGCCGGTCAGGACCAGGGCGGACAGCGAATTCAGCGTGTTGAACAGGAAGTGCGGGTTCACCTGGTAGCGCAG
>CAZTED010000038.1:0-17110 GCA_964612175.1 uncultured Sphingomonadaceae bacterium | reverse complement strand
CCACAGGCCGATGATCGACAGCAGCACCGTGCGCAGCGGGATGCGCGCGGGTTGATCGTCATGGGCGAGGCTGGTCATCCTGCGCATTTAGGGGCGGAACCGCGCCGATGGCCAGCCCCTGCTTGGTTGCCCGTCGCCCCATGTCAGGCGCTGGTCGATCAGTTTGCGGCTTAACGCACGGGAACTCCCGCCGTAGCGAGCTGTTCGAGCACCTCGCCAGACAGCTCTGACCACGATGCACTCCGCCCAATCTGTTGTGCCAGCGCGACCATGCTGTCAGCTTTGACAAGCGAGATGAAGATTGTCTCGTCCTCCCACAACACGGCGGCAACCATCCCCTCAGGCGGCGTCAGCCAGGCGGCGGGAACATGGTCATAAAACAGGTTGGCGCTCCAGCTGGCCGTCCAGGTCGCCTCGTCAAGTTGCGGGTGGTAATAGGGTGCTTCGGCCAGCGATTGTAGAACGCCCATCCAGTCCACCGGCTGACGGTCGACCGCAAAAGCGGCAAAGGCCAGCGCGGGATCGGGCACTTCGGGCACGAAAACGCCCGCTTCGGCCATGACCTTGTGCAGCCGACGCACTTTTGTCTGCCTGGCCGGCGACAAGGTCGGTACGGGCCCTTGCCACTGCAGCCGCGCAGCCCTTTGCGGTAAGCGCATGTTGGCCAGATCGATCATCAGGGCCACTGTCTGGTCAATGGCATAGACGCCGCAAGCCAGCATCACCGCGAAAAAGCCGATCAGGAGCGGCTCGCCGCCGGCATGCCAGTCAATCTCGAACCCGAAAGCCAGGATCGCCCAGGTTACCGGCACCGCCAGCACGCGGACTGTCCAGCGGCCCGCCGGACGGCGGAGGAAGTCAATCATGCGCCGAGCAATCCCTCTTCGGCGATCTTGCGCTGCCAGTGCAGCGGGGCGAGGCGATGGACGTTGTTGCCTTCCGAATCGACCGCCACGGTCACCGGCATGTCCTTGACCGTGAATTCGTAGATCGCCTCCATGCCCAGGTCCTCGAAGCCGACCACCCGCGATTCCCTGATCGCGCGGGCCACCAGGTAGGCCGCCCCGCCGGTCGCCATCAGGTAGGCGACCTTGTGCTTGGCGATGCAGTCCACCGCGCCCTGCCCGCGCTCGGCCTTGCCGATCATGGCCAGCAGGCCAAGGTCGAGCATCATGTCGGTGAACTTGTCCATCCGCGTGGCGGTGGTGGGGCCGGCCGGGCCGACCACCTCGCCCATCACCGGATCGACCGGGCCGACATAATAGATCGCCCGGCCGCGGAAATCGACCGGCAGCTCCTCGCCCCGGGCCAGCATGTCGGCAATGCGCTTGTGGGCCGCGTCGCGCCCGGTAAGCATCCGGCCGTTGAGCAGCAACCGGTCGCCCTGCTTCCAGCTCTCCACTTCGGCGCGGGTAAGGGTATCGAGATCGACGCGCCTTGCCGCCGCATCGGGCTGCCAGTCGACCTTCGGCCACTTGTCGAGATCGGGCAGGGGCAGCAGCGCCGGGCCCGATCCGTCGAGCGTGAAATGGGCATGGCGGGTAGCGGCGCAATTGGGGATCATGGCCACCGGCTTGCCCGCCGCATGGCATGGCCAATCGAGGATCTTGACGTCGAGCACGGTGGACAGGCCGCCCAGGCCCTGGGCCCCCACGCCCAGCGCGTTGACCGCATCGAAAATCTCGATCCGCAGCTTCTCGATATCGGTCTGCGGCCCGCGCGCCTTCAGCTGGGCCATGTCGATCTGTTCCATCAGGCTCATCTTGGCGAGCTTCATGCAGTGTTCCGCCGTGCCGCCGATGCCGATGCCCAGCATTCCCGGCGGGCACCAGCCAGCCCCCATCAGCGGGATCTGCTCGACCACCCAGTCGACGATGTTGTCGCTGGGGTTCATCATCTTGAACTTGCTCTTGTTCTCGCTGCCGCCCCCCTTGGCCGCGACGTCGATGGAAACCTTGTTGCCTTTGACCATCTCCACCGACAGCACGCAGGGCGTGTTGTCGCGGGTGTTGCGGCGGGTGAAGGCAGGATCGGCCAGGATCGATGCGCGCAGCTTGTTCTCGGGCAGGTTGTAGGCGCGGCGGACGCCGTCATCGATCACGTCCTGCAGGTCGCGGTCCGATTCCAGCCGGCAGTCCTGGCCCCATTTCACGAACACGTTGACGATGCCGGTGTCCTGGCAGATCGGCCGATGGCCTTCGGCGCACATGCGGCTGTTGGTGAGGATCTGGGCGATCGCGTCCTTTGCCGCCGGACCCTGTTCCGCCTCGTAGGCCTCACCCAGCGCGGTGATATAGTCCATCGGGTGGTAATAGGAGATGTACTGCAGCGCGTCGGCCACGCTTTCGATCAGGTCTGCTTCGCGGATCACTGTGGTATCGGTCATCGAGCCGGGTCTCCTGCTGATACAATTTTCGACACGCCACACAGGTGCGCGTCTGACATACTCTCAATGGCTACTTGGCCTGCGGCCCTCTTACGCCTAAGGCACGCTCCGGCAAGAGAGACAAGAGAAGCGATATAGTGACCCTGCTCGATTCCCCCATTTCAAGTTCCGCTGCTTTCGCCGTCGCCCGGCAGGCAATGATCGACAGCCAGCTGCGCACCAGCGGCGTGACCGAAACCAACACCATCGCCCGGATGCGGGCCGTCCCGCGCGAGGATTTCGTGCCCGAGGGCGCACGCAGCGTCGCCTACATGGACCGCGCGGTGCCGCTGGGTGGCGGACGGTTCCTGGCCTCCCCGCTGGTTCACGGCATGATGCTGCAGGAAGCCGCCCCGCGCCCGGCAGACAATGCCGTGCTGGTCGATGGCGGGAGCGGCTACCTTGCCGAACTGCTCCGCCCGCTGGTCGCCAGCCTCAAGGTGCTGACCCCGGAGGAGGCACTGGCCACCCCGCGCGGCGGCGGCAAGGCAGACCTGCTGTTGATCGACGGCGCGATCGAGCAGATGCCCGATTCGCTTGTCCGGCGCCTTGCCGATGACGGGCGGGTGGTTTCAGGCCTCGTCCAGAACGGCGTGACCAGCATTGCCCGTGGCCGCAAGTCCGGCGGGCAGGTGGTGTTCCTGCCGCTGGCCGAAATCGGCGTGCCGCGCCTGCCCGAATTCGACAAGCCGAAGGGCTGGAGCTTTTGAGAATGTCGCGGACCAGCCTGAAGCTGGCGCTGCTTGCGGCTACCTTCCTTGCTGCCTCCCCGGCCGCGGCCGATACCCTGCGCGAGGCCCTGGCCCAGGCCTATGCCAGCAACCCGCAGCTCCAGGCCGCCCGCGCGCAACAGCGCGCCACCGATGAAACGGTAGTGATCCAGCGTTCCAACGGCCTGCCCTCTGCCGATCTGTCGGGCAGCCTCACCGAATTCCTCAAACAGAACGCGGCCAGCTTCATTGCCCCCGAACGCGCGCTGTCGGCCAACCTCAACCTCGGCGTGCCGGTCTATTCGGGTGGCAGCGTGCGCAACGGGGTACTGGCAGCCGAAAACCGGATCGAGGCAGGCCGGGCAGACCTGCGCGGAACCGAAAGCGCGATCTTCAGCCAGGTCGTGGCCGCCTACATGGACGTGATCCGGGGCGAGGCGATCGTGGGGCTGTCGCGCAACAATGTCTCCGTGCTCGAAGTGAACCTGGAAGCGACCAGCGACCGGTTCGAGATCGGCGACCTCACACGCACCGACGTTGCCCAGTCGGCCAGCCGCCTGGCCCTTGCCCGCAGCGACCTGCGCACGGCCGAGGCCCAGCTCGCCACGGCGCGGGAGAACTACATCGCGCTGGTCGGCTCCGCACCCACGGACCTCCAGCCCCCTCCGCCGCTGCCGGGCCTGCCGGCCAGTGTCGACGAGGCAGAGGACACCGCGCTTGCCAACAATCCCGACCTGATCGCCGCGCGCGAGCGGGTGGAGGCCGCCGGGTACGACATCCGCGTGGCCGGTGCCGGGCGCCTGCCTCGGCTGGAGGCCTTTGCCAGCGGCGGCTACCAGAACTTCCTGGGTACCCTTGGCTCAATCCCCGGCGCGGGCACAGCGCAGCAGGTAAACACCAGCGCGCAGGCCGGCATCCGCCTGACCCTGCCACTGTTCCAGGGCGGTCGCCCGGCCGCGCAACAGCGCCAGGCGCAGCAGCAGTCGCTTGCCGCGCTGGAGCAGGCGATCGGTACCGAGCGCGGTGTGCTGGCCCAGGTCCGTTCCGCCTGGCAGACCTGGCGCGCGGCCAATGCCATCATCGCTTCCACCCAGGCCGCGGTCGACGCTGCCGAACTCAGCCTCGAGGGCGTGCGGGCGGAAAACTCGATCGGCAACCGCCAGATCCTTGACGTGCTCAATGCCGAACAGGAACTGCTGGCCGCCCGCGTCCAGCTCGTCACCGCGCGGCGCAACGAGTATGTCGCCGGGTTCACCCTGCTGGCCGCCATGGGCCGGGCCGAGGCCCGCGACCTGGGGCTGGAAAGCCAGGGCCCGCTCTACGATCCGGTGGTGAATTACGACCGGGTGCGCGACATGGTCTGGGACTGGCAGCGCGATCCCGACCCGGTGCCGCAGTCGACCAGCACCGTTGACATCCCGGCGCAGGACGGCGAAGTTTCCGGCGATTGAAGCGCTCAGGGGATATGATGCGGCAGGAAGGCGAACCCTCGGTCGAGGAAATCCTCGAATCGATCAAGAAGGTGATCGCGCGGGACAACCGCGACAGCGCGGAAACGCTGCGCCGTCGCCGCGAATCCGAAGGCCTGATCGCGCGCCCGACCTTCCAGCACGAACCGGAAGTGGCCGAAGATGACGACGTGCTCGACCTCGGCACGCTCGGCTCGCAGGTGGAAGAAGCCGCGACCGAAGGCCTGACCAATTCCGAAGCCGCCGATGCCATGCGCCAGTCGCTGGCGGCGCTGGCCATGCTGGCCGAACCCTCCGCCCCGCCGCGCATCGTGCGCTCGGGCGAAACCTCGCTCGAAGGGCTGGTGCGCGAGATGCTGCGCCCGATGATGGCGCAGTGGCTCGATGCCCACCTGCCCGGGATCGTGGAACGGCTGGTCAAGGCCGAGATCGCCCGCATCGCCGGCAAGAAGCGCTGAGCAGCCCCGTGACATCGCCGGAAGAACTGGCTCGCGCGGCCCGCGCGCTGGAAGCGATCGGCGGCGATGGGATCGAGCGGCACCTGTTCCTGTGCGCCATGTCGGACAAGCAGAAGTGCTGCTCACGCGAGGAAGGCGAGGCAAGCTGGACCTTCCTCAAGCGCCGGCTGAAGGAGCTGGGCCTGGCGGGGGCGCGGACGGCCACGGGAGGCGGTGTGCAGCGGACCAGGGCCGATTGCCTGCAGGTCTGCGCGGCCGGCCCGGTCGCGGTCGTCTGGCCGGATGGTGTCTGGTACCACTCGTGCACGCCCGAAGTGCTTGAACAGATCATCCAGCAGCACCTGGTCGGCGGCCAGCCGGTTGAGGAATTCCGCCTGCGCCCGGCTTCGGGCTGAACCGCGGCCGCTACCGCCTAGTCCTTGCGGTCGTCGTCGTATTCGGGGCTGGGGTCTTCCAGGTCTTCCACCGCCTCGTCATGCCCGGTGCCGCTCGACAGGAACACCAGCCCCATCAGCGCGCTCATCAGCAGCATGGCCGCCCCGATGCCGAGCGCGGTGGCGATGAAGAAATGCACCGATACCATGCCCACCTCGCGATAGAGCAGGGCCAGCGCGATGATCACAACGCCGGTGGTCGCCGCGAACATGGCGCGCATCAGCCGACGATAGCGGGCCCAGGCATGGGCGGCTGTCTGCGGGTCGTCGAGGGGAGAGCGCTTTGCCATGCCGCTGCCCATGCCCGTTCCGGCGGGCCGGTGCAACTTGCCCTTAGGTACCCTGCAGATTTGGCCAGACTCGCAATTCCATGGCATGATGCCTGCCGGGAGAAGGAGGACACCATGTCGATTGCCAGGATTATCGAGGGCCGCCAGCAGGATATCGTCAGCTGCAATCCGCGCCAGAGCGTCCGCGATGCCGCCGCCCTGCTGGCCGAAAAGCGCATCGGCGCCATGCCGGTGATAGACAATGGCAAGGTCGCGGGGATCTTTTCGGAGCGCGACCTGCTCCACTGCATCGCCCGTGAAGGTGCCACTGCTCTGGACCTGACGGTTGGCGAGGTGATGACTGCCCCTGCCATCTCCATCGGCCCGCGCGAGGATGTGCTGCACGCAATGGCACTGATGACACGCCGCCGCATCCGCCACCTGCCGGTGTGCGAGGATGGTCACCTGCTGGCTTTCGTTTCGATCGGCGACCTGGTGAAGTTCCGCATCGAGCAGGTCGAGGCCGAAGCGGAGCTGATGCGCGAATATATCGCCTCGGCGTGATCGCTCCGGCTTGAGCATGGGCCCCGCGCGCCTTACATGGAGAACATGGCCCAAGCCCTGATCCTTACCGATGCTGCCGCAGCCCGCGTGGAAACGATCGCCCGCAAGCAGGGCAAGCCCGCGGTCCTGCGCCTGGCGGTGGATGGTGGCGGCTGTTCGGGCTTCCAGTACCGCTTCGAACTGGCGGAAGGACCCGATGCGGACGACATCGTGAGCGAGACCGCCGGCGTGCGGCTGGTGGTCGATCCGGTCAGCCTCGATCTCGTCTCCGGTGCCACGGTCGATTACGTCGAATCGCTGGGCGGCGCGGCTTTCCGGGTGGAGAACCCGCAGGCCGCCGCCGGGTGCGGCTGCGGCTCCAGCTTCGCGATCTGACCGGCCGGCACCCCTTGTGAGGATCGCCAGCTTCAACATCAACGGCATCAAGGCGCGCCTGCCGCGCCTCCTGGAATGGCTGGAGGAAACCCGGCCCGATGTCGCCTGCCTGCAGGAAATCAAGACGCAGGACGAAGGCTTCCCGGCGGCCGATTTCGAAGCCATCGGCTACCATGCGATCTGGCACGGGCAGAAGGGCTTCAACGGCGTCGCCATCCTTGCCCGCGGCGTGCCGCCGGTGGAGGTCCAGCGCGGCCTGCCGGGGGACGATACCGACGAGCAGGCACGCTACCTGGAAGCCGAGGTGGGCGGCATCCGGATCTGCAACCTCTACCTGCCCAACGGCAATCCGCAGCCCGGCCCCAAGTTCGATTACAAGCTGGCCTGGATGGAGCGGCTGCGCGCCCGCTGCCGCGAGCACCTTGCCGCCGAGATCCCGGCTGTCGTGCTGGGGGATTTCAACGTTATCCCTGGAGACAAGGACGTGTGGTCCACCCGGGCCATGGCCGACGATGCGCTGATGCAGCCGGAATCGCGCGATGCCTATGCCCGCCTGCTGGGTGACGGCTGGACCGACGCGATCGACACGCTCAACCCGCGCGGCGGGGTCTGGACCTTCTGGGATTACCAGGCCGGTGCCTGGCAGCGCGACCACGGCTTCCGCATCGACCATGCACTGCTCTCGCCCGACTGCGCCGACCGGCTGGTGGCGGCCGGCGTCGACAAGGCCCATCGCGGACGCGAGAAGGCCAGCGACCATGCCCCGGTTTGGGTCGAACTCCGGGGCTGATCGGCAGACCAGCGCCCGAGACTGCTGGCCGTATCCGGAGCTATCTGTAGAAGATATGGCTGTCGATGCGCGCCACGCTTGCCCGGCGTGCGGCCCATTGCGGGCGCACATGGCTGGCGTGGAAGAACAGCGAATCGCCTGCCGGGCTGTCCCACAGGTCCTGGTGGGCGATCCGGGCAATGGCACGGGCACGCTGCCAGGCGGCAGAGCCCGTATTCGGCGAAGGCATTTCGCCGCCGCGCACAAAGGAGAACTGGCCCCGCTGGGTCACGACCGAACAGTAGTCGTCCGGAAACCGGGGTGATGCGGTGCGGTTGATCACGACGCGGGCCACGGCCAGCTGGCCATCAAGCGGTTCGCCGCGTGCCTCGAAATAGACCGCCTTGGCCAGGCAGGTGAGTTCGGGGGAAAGCACATCATCGGCAGGAATGGAGGCTACCAGCTGGTAGAGCGATCCGGCCTCGCGGCGCGGCACTGGCGCGCCAGCGGCGGAAATGTCCTGCACGACGGGCTGGGAATGAAAGCGGATTTCGCTGGCGACATCCTCCTGCGGAGCGGCGGGCGCTTCGACGCCGGGGAGTGCGGCCTGATCCTGGGAAATCTGGTCCGGGACGATCTGGTCCTGGGCAATGGCACCGGAAAGACCGATGCCCGAGGCAAGCGAAACAAACAGCGCAGCCGAAGCAATGGCCCCGGCGCGGGGGGAGAGAAGGTTCATCTGTGGGTATGCTCAGGGCGGTGGGAAACCTGTCGCAGGCCGGTCCCGGTGCATCGCTGGCGATGCCATCCGGAAAACCCGTGATCCCTGTTGGGGACCTGCCGGTTTGCCCCCCGTCTACGTGCCACCAATGCCGGCTGTATTGCCGGCGACGCGATGGCCTACGCTACGAAAGTCGCCGCGCCCCTAGCCGCCCCTGCCGGGGTGTCAACCTTGTTATGCCAGATCAGGGATGAACCGTTCCGCATCTGCGATATCCAGCTCCACGATCCAGACATCGGGGTCCTGGCGCTTGCGACGGTCGCAATACTCGGTGAATTCATGCGGGTTTTCAGGGTCCTGGCGCTTCACCAGGGTCCATTTACGGGTCCCATCGGGGTGCGGCATACGTTCGTATAACCGGGCGTTTGTGCCGTTTTCGCAACAGACCAGCAGCAAAGTCCCGGCGTCGCGTTCACCCTTTGCGATAACCGTGGCAAAGCCCCCGGCGGCATCGACCGCACGGATCAGGCCGCTTGCCTCAAGGTGTGCGGGAAGCCGTCCGTCCATGCTTCAGCCCATCCCGTGGCCGGCGCGATAGCCCGGCAGGGTGGCAAGCGGAATGTGCGAGCGCATGAAGGTGCCCGTGCCGCGCCCGATCTCGTCACCCTCTTCGTCTATCAGGCTGGCCTCGGCCACGAACACCCTGCGGCGACCACTGATCCAGCGACCCCGTGCAACGACCGCACCACTGCGCACCGGCTTGGTGAAGTGGAGGTTGAAGGCGGTGGTCAGGAGGAAGCGGTCGGAGACCAGCGAGTTGGCGGCATAGAAGGCGGCATCGTCGAGCATCTTGAAATAGATCGTGCCATGGGCAGCGCCAGCAGCATGGTGGACCTGCGGATCGACGGTGAAGGTGATCGTGCAGTGCCCCACTTGTGCAATCTCGATGTGCGAAGGGAACAGGGCATTGACCGGTGCCGAGGCATAGAGCGATTCGAGCGCGCGGAAGTGCGCCTCGGCGCCGCTCGGCAGCGGATCAGGCGACGTCGCGGTCCGAGACATTGGTCAGGAGGCCATAGATCGCCTCGACATCGGGCGCATCGACCAGGGCATCGCGCATGTCCTCGTCGCGCATCAGGCGCGAGATCGAGGCGAGGGCGTGGAGGTGGCCGGCGCCGCTGTTCTCCGGCGACAGCAGGCCGAACACCAGTTCCACCGGCAGGCCGTCGGCCGAACCGAAATCAGCCGGGTGCTTCAGGCGCAGCAAGGCCGCGACCGGCCGCTGGATGCCGGAGATGCGCGCATGGGGGATGGCAACGCCGCGACCAAAGCCGGTGCTGCCCAGCCGCTCGCGTTCCTCGAGCAGTTCGAGCACCTGGCCGGCATCGAGAGCCCAGTCGCGGGCGAAAAGCGCTGCGAGCTGCTCGAGAATGGCCTGCTTCCCGTCGGCATCGATGATCGCCACCGAATCAGGCTTGATCGCGAAGAGTGCTTCCATCCTACCTGTCTCTAGTGGGCCCGGCCGGACCCAGCTTGCCCTCACGAGCGTTGAAAAAGCGTGTGAATCGCCGCGACCGGACCGGGAGTCGGGAATGACAGGCGCCAACCTGTCCTGTGCGATCAGGACGGTTCGACCCAGCCGATCGAGCCATCGCGGCGGCGGTACACCATATTATGGCGGCCCGTGCCAGCATTTTTGAAGAACAGCGCATTGGTGTGGCGCAGGTCGAGCATCATGACGGCATCCGATACGCTGCATTCCGGGATATCCACGCGGGTTTCCGCGATCACCGGGGGGGCATCAACCACAACCTCTTCCTCGGCCTCCGGTTCCTCAGAGGCGAAGATGGTATAGGCCGCTTCCTCCTCGCGGATCGCATGGGCCGACTGCTCGTGGCGGTCCTTCAGCCGGCGCTTGTAGCGGCGCAGCTGCTTCTCGATCTTGTCGGCCGCCTGGTCGAAGGCCTGGTGGGCATCGTGGGCCGAACCGTGGCTCTTGAGGATCAGTCCATTGCTGACATGCAGCACGATGTCGCAATCGATGGCCTTGCTGGGGGCCTTGCCGAAAGTGACGGTGGAAGACTGCGCCCGGCTGAAATACTTGTCGACGATGGTCCCGATGCGGTCGGAAGCATGTTCCTGCAGGGCGGCGCCGGTGTCGATCTGGTGGCCGGAAACGCGGATATCCATGGGCAGTCTCTCCTTGGGTTGCCTCTGTCAGCCTGGATATAAGACCCGATTGGGACCTAATTAAGCCATAACGGCGAATTCAGGGATTGGAGAAACGCCTCGTGCCGCGCCAGTTCCTCGGGCGTGGCGGAATGGGGCCTTGCCGGGCGCAAGGTCCCGGTGCGCGGGCGGAACTGGCGGACTTCGGCAACCACCACTTCCACCTGCCCCGCCAGCTCCAGCCCGATCTGCCGGCCCCCGGTCAGCTCCACATAGACCTGGGCCAGAAGCTCGGCATCGAGCAGGGCGCCGTGCTTGATCCGGTGGCTGCGATCGACGCCGTAGCGGGTGCACAGGGCATCAAGCGAATGCTTGGCGCCGGGATGGCGGCGGCGGGCGATGGATAGCGTGTCGATCATGCGATCGAGGCTGACCGGCTCACGCCCGCAGGCGGCAAGTTCGGCATTGAGAAAGCCGAAATCGAACTGCGCGTTATGCGCCACCAGGGCGCTGTCGCCGAGGAATTCGAGCAGCTCACCAGCCAGCGAGGCGAACAGCGGCTTGTCTGCCAGGAAGGCCGCAGACAGGCCATGCACCCGCTCTGCCTCCAGCGGCATGTCACGCTGCGGGTTGAACCAGGCATGGAAGGTGCGCCCGGTGGCAACGCGGTTGACCATTTCCACGCAACCGATTTCCACCAGCCGGTCACCCGACAGCGGATCGAGGCCGGTGGTTTCGGTATCGAAGACGATCTCACGCATGGGGCGGACTATCGGGCGCACCGCCATTTCGCGCAACGCGGGCGCGCAGCTTCTCCACCAGGTCTTCGACAGCTTTCGCCGTTGCCTCCAGCGATCCGCCGGTATCGATGACGAAATGGGCGCGCGCGCGCTTTTCCGCATCGGGCAGCTGGCGGGCGAGGATGGCGGCGAACTTGTCTTCGGTCATGCCCGGCCGCGCCAGGACGCGCTCTCGCTGGATGGCAGCAGGGGCCGAGACGACCACCACCAGGTCAACCTGGTCCTGCGAGGCCCTCTCGAACAGCAGGGGGATGTCGTAGAGGACCAGTGGCGCGTCCCGGTTCGCCTCGGTAAAGGCACGCCGCGCCGCATGCACCGCCGGATGGACGATGGCTTCCAGCCGGGCCAGCGCGGCATCATCACCGAACACCAGCGCCCCCAGCTCCGCCCGCTTGACGCCTTCCGGGCCGGTGGCGCCCGGAAAGGCCGCCTCGATCGCGGGCAGCAGGGCGCCGCCCGGACCCTGCAGCCGGTGCACCTCCGCATCGGCATCGAACACCGGCACGCCGGCCTTGGCGAACATCTTCGCAACGGTGCTCTTGCCCATGCCGATGGAGCCGGTGAGGCCGAGGATGAGCTGGCCGGTCATCGCGTCAGCAGCGCCCGCAGTTCCGCATCGCCATCCTTGCGTGGGGGCGCAACGCCGAAGAACTTTTCGAACGCCACCGCCGCCTGCCCGATCAGCATGGCTAGCCCGTCGATCGTGCGGAACCCCGCGCCGCGCGCCGCCTGCAGCAGCGGGGTGTCGAGCGGATGGGTGACGATGTCATAGACCACGCTGCCCGGCGGCACGTGGCTAAGGTCGAACAACAGCGGCGGCTGTCCGGCCATGCCCAGCGGACTGGCATTGACCACCAGGTCGAAGCACCCCTCGCGGTCATCGAAGGCAAAATCGGTAGGCTCGGCAAAATGGGCCAGGTCCACAGCATGGTGTTCGCCGTCAGGGTCAATCTCGCCCAGCAGGGCGCGGGCCTTGGCCGGATCGCGACCCGCAAGCACGATAGTCACACCGTGTTCTGCAAGGCCGGCGATGATCGCCCGCGCCGCGCCGCCGGTGCCCAGCACGCGGGCCATGCGGAAATAGTGCGGCTGCCCGAGCATGGGGAGCAAGGGTTCGAGGAAGCCCGCCACATCGGTATTGGTGCCGATCAGGGCAACCTTGCCCGACCGTTCGCGGCGGGTAATGGTATTGACCGCACCGACCATTTCCGCGCCGATTTCCAGCCGGTCGATCAGGGGGATCACCCCCTGCTTGTGCGGCATGGTGACATTGCAGCCACGCCAGTCCGGATCCTCGCGGCGGGAAGCGAGATAGCCGGCCAGCCCTTCGGCAGTCACATGGGCGGCGCGGTATTCTGCGTCGAGGCCAAGCTTGCCGAGCCAGTAATTGTGGATCGCCGGGCTCTTGGACTGGGCAATGGGATCGCCGATCACCTCGGCATATGGCCTTTTCATGCCGGCAGCTCCCCCAGTTCGCGCAGGGCGCCAAGCAAGGGCAGCAGCGGCATGCCGAGGACGGTGAACTGGTCGCCTTCGACATGCTCGAACAACTGCACCCCCGGCCCCTCGATGCGAAACACGCCGACGCACCCGGATACCGCGGGCCATTCGGCATCGAGATAGGTCTCGATGAAGGCATCGGACAGGTCGCGCACCTGCAACCGGGCGAGCGCTGCATGGCTCCACACGACCTCGCCCCGGCGGGCCAGCGCTGCGGCGGAATGAAGCTCCATGGCCTTGCCCGAGAAGTGCCGCAGGTGGGTGGCGGCGTCCTGGCGGCTTGACGGCTTGTCGAACCGCCGGCCCTCCACCACCACCAGCGAATCGCTCCCCAGCACCAGCCGCTCCGCCTCGGTCACGGCCAGCGCCTTGGCCCGGGCAAGGGCAAGCGCGACCCCGGCCGGGGGGGAATTGCCCAGCGCTGCCTCGGTCGCCCGCTCGTCGATACCGGCGGGCCGCGCCTCGAACGGTATGCCGGCAGCGGACAGCATGGCCTGGCGCGAGGCGCTTTTCGATGCCAGCACGATCATATCGGTTTTGTCCCCACCACGTCGGGGTTGGCGCGCACTTCCCGCTCCTGGAACAGCTTGATCACGGCAGCGGCCGTCTCCTCGATGGAGCGGCGGGTAACGTCGATCACCGGCCAGCCGTTGTCGGCGAACATGCGCCGGGCATAGGCAACCTCCTTCTCCACCCGCTCCTCGTCGACATAGGCAGTCTCGGTGCGTTCGTTCAGCGACAGGAGACGATTGCGGCGGATCTCGATCAGGCGGCGCGGGGCCGTGGTCAGGCCAACAACCATTGGCCGGCGCAGTTCGAACAGCAATGGCGGTGGCGGGCTTTCCACGACAAGCGGGATATTGGCGACCTTGAAGCCCCGGTTGGCAAGGTAGATGCTGGTCGGCGTCTTGGATGTACGCGAAACGCCGGCCAGCACGATGTCCGCCTGTTCCCAGTTGGCCCAGCCGATCCCGTCATCGTGGGCGATGGTGAACTGGATGGCATCGACACGGTCGAAATAGGCCTTGTCCATCACGTGGCGCGCACCGGGCCGGGCATGGGCTTCCTGCCCCAGGCGGTCCTCCAGCGCGCGGGTCACAGTGTCTAGTGCGGCAACGTGCGGCAGGCCCAGCGCCCGGCACCGCTCCTCCAGCCGCTCGCGCGTTTCCGGGTTGGCGAGGGTGAACAGCACGAGGCCGGGATTGGCCTTGAACTCCTCCATGATCCGGTCAAGGTGCTGGCGCGAGCGGACCATCGGCCAGAAATGGCGCGTGACATCGGGATCGTCGAACTGCGCGAGCGCCGCCTTGGCGATCATCTCGAGCGTTTCGCCGGTGGAATCCGACAGGAGGTGGAGGTGCAGGCGGGCCATGTGGACAAGTCCCAGCATAAACCACGGGAGTGGCTCGGGGACAAGCACGGCAAGCAATTGCACCCCCACTGCCAGCCGATTCCCCCGCGGTGTTCTGGACAGGCCGGGGCAGTTTTCGACAGCCTGTGGATTATGGTGAGAGATTCCGTTTGACGACGCGAGGCCACAGAGTCGGGGTGTCCCGGCCCCCCTGTTCACCGGGGGAGAAATCAGGCAAGGCGCGCTTGTCCCCAGTTTCCACAGGACCAACTGACTCCTGAATCCTTCTAATAAGACTCTATTATTATTGTTTGGACCCCTCGATGCCCGGACCTCTCCTCGATACCTTGCGTGGCCAGCAGACCGACAGGCGGCCGGTATGGCTCATGCGCCAGGCAGGGCGCTACCTGCCCGAGTATCGGGCGCTGAGGGCAGAAAAGGGCGGGTTCCTGGCCCTGGTCTATGACAGCGAGGCCGCTGCCGAAATCACCCTCCAGCCGATCCGCCGGTTCGGGTTTGACGGGGCGATCCTGTTTTCCGACATCCTGATCGTGCCGCATGCACTTGGCCAGGACCTGCAGTTCCTGGCAGGCGAAGGCCCGCACCTGTCGCCAAGGCTGGTCGATGCGGCGCTCTCCTCGCTCACGCCCCACCCCGGGCATTTCGAGCCGGTTTGGGAAACGGTTCGGCTGACAAGGGCGCAATTGCCCGCCGATGTCACCATGCTGGGCTTCATCGGCAGCCCGTGGACCGTGGCGACCTACATGGTTGCCGGCGAAGGCAGCAAGGACCACCACCTGGCGCGGGCCATGGCCTATCGCGACCCGCAGGCCTTCGGCGAGATCATCGAGGCGATCAGCGAAGCCTCGATCCACTACCTGTCCGGCCAGATCGAAGCGGGAGCAGAGGCGGTTCAGCTGTTCGATTCATGGTCGGGCAGCCTCTCCCCACGCCAGTTCGAACGCTGGGTCGTGGCACCGACAGCAAGGATCGTGGCCGAGATCCGCCGCCGCCACCCGCATGTGCCCATCATCGGCTTTCCCAAGGGTGCCGGGGCCAAGCTGCCCGCCTATGCCCGCGAAACCGGCGTCGATGCCGTGGGCGTGGACGAAACGCAGGATCCGCGCTGGGTCCACCGCGAACTTCCCCCCGGGATGCCGGTGCAGGGCAACCTTGACCCGCTGCTGCTGATTTCGGGCGGCGCAGAACTGGAGGAGGCCGCGCGCGACGTGCTGGCCGCCTTTGCCGACCGGCCGCACGTGTTCAACCTGGGCCACGGGATCGACAAGTCCACGCCCATTGCCCATGTCGAGCGCCTTCTGGAAATTGTCCGGGACAGGCCTTAATCTGGCCGCATGCAGGAAGTGCTTTCGATGATCTATCTCTGGCTGAAGGCCGGCCACATCATCTTCGTGATCTTCTGGATGGCGGGGCTGTTCATGCTGCCGCGCTATTTCGTCTACCACCAGGAAGCGCCCGAAGGTTCGCCGGAGAACGCTGTGTGGACCGATCGTGAGCGCAAGCTGCTGAAGATCATCCTCAACCCCTCATTGATCGTGGTCTGGGTGCTGGGGCTGGCTCTGGCCTATACCACCGGCGCTTTCAGCCAGGGCTGGATGATTGCCAAGCTGCTGCTGGTGCTCGCCCTGTCGGGCTATCATGGCTACCTGGCGGGCTACCACAGGAAGCTGGCGCACGGCGAGCGCAGCCTTACCGGCAAGCAGTTGCGTCTTTTCAACGAGGTACCGGGCGTAGCCGCGGCCCTGATCGTGATGCTGGTGGTGGTCAGGCCCTTCTGACCGGCCGTGCCTTGGGGCCTGCCTGCAGCAGCCTGCCGCAAAGCGAATTGACGCTGCCGCGCGAAAGGCATATCGCCCGCTTTGTTCCGGCTGATGTCGCCATATCGAGCGACAGGGTCCGCTGTCTCCCAGCCCCTTGGCCCGCCGGCCTCCCCTGAATCCCATTACGGAATACGACTCACATGCACCTGAAAGAACTCAAGCAGAGGACGCCGGCCGAACTGGTCGCCATGGCCGAGGAATACGAGGTCGAGGGCGCCAGCACCATGCGCCGGCAGGACCTGATGTTCGCCATCCTCAAGGAAGTGGCCGAAGACGGCGAGGAAATCCTCGGCATCGGCACGATAGAAGTGCTGTCCGACGGCTTCGGCTTCCTGCGCAGCCCGGAAGCGAACTATCTCGCCGGCCCGGATGATATCTATGTCTCGCCCAACCAGGTCCGCAAATGGGGCCTGCGCACCGGCGACACCGTGGAAGGCGAGATCCGCGCGCCCAAGGACGGCGAGCGCTATTTCGCGCTGACCAAGCTGCTGAAGGTCAATTACGACGATCCCGACGCCGTGCGCCACCGCACCAATTTCGACAACCTGACGCCGCTCTATCCGGATGAGCGGCTGGTGCTCGACACCGTCGATCCCACGGTCAAGGACAAGTCCGCCCGCGTGATCGACCTCATCAGCCCGCAGGGCAAGGGCCAGCGCGCCCTGATCGTCGCCCCGCCGCGCACCGGCAAGACCGTGCTGCTGCAGAACATGGCCAAGGCCATCACCGACAACCACCCGGAAGTGTTCCTGATCGTGTTGCTGGTGGACGAGCGGCCCGAGGAAGTGACCGACATGCAGCGTAGCGTGAAGGGCGAGGTGATCTCCTCGACCTTCGACGAGCCGGCCAGCCGCCACGTGCAAGTTGCTGAAATGGTTATCGAAAAGGCCAAGCGCCTGGTAGAGCACAAGCGCGACGTGGTGATCCTGCTGGATTCCATCACCCGCCTTGGCCGCGCCTACAACACCGTGGTGCCGTCGAGCGGCAAGGTGCTGACCGGCGGTGTCGATGCCAATGCCCTGCAGCGTCCCAAGCGCTTCTTCGGCGCGGCCCGCAACATCGAGGAGGGTGGCTCGCTGTCGATCATTGCCACCGCCCTGATCGATACCGGCAGCCGCATGGACGAAGTGATTTTCGAAGAGTTCAAGGGCACCGGCAACAGCGAAATCGTGCTCGACCGCAAGGTCGCCGACAAGCGCATCTTCCCCGCGCTCGACGTGGGCAAGAGCGGCACCCGCAAGGAAGAGCTGCTGGT
>CAZTED010000037.1:0-19598 GCA_964612175.1 uncultured Sphingomonadaceae bacterium | reverse complement strand
TACTGGCCGGCGCGACCCAGCAGCTGGAATTCCTGCTGCCCTTCGACCTGTGGGACATTGACCAGTGGGACCGGCGCCTCGCCGGCTCGGGCATGGCCTGGGGAGCCTGGCTTGCCGGGCTGGGCTGGGCCGCGCAGATCGTGGGCGCCATCCTGGCGCTTGGCGCGCTGGTCGTAGTGGGCCTCCTGACCGGCGTGGTTCGCACGGCCCTGCGTGACTGGGATTTCCGGCTGGAGCTGACGACGCGGGGGTTCCGCCGCCGCCGGGGCCTGCTCACGCGGACCGACGTGGTCATGCCGGTCCACCGGGTGCAGGGCCTGGCCATCACCACCGGGATCGTCCGCCGCATCTGGGGCTGGCACGCGCTTGCCTTCGTCAGCCTGGCGCAGGATGCGAAGTCGGAAAACCATGTTGTCGCGCCGTTCGCGCAGATGGCCGAGCTGGCGCCGCTGGTCGCAGCGGCCGGGTTTCGCCTGCCGGGCGAGGACACCGACTGGCAGCGGCCGAGCCGACGCTACTTCATCGACCGCACCCTGATTCGCGGCGGCTTGTTCGGCCTTGGCGCGGCAGTTGCGCTGCCGTTCGAGCCGCTCCTGTCGCTGGCCTTGCTGGCACTCGCGCTGGCTTTGGCGGGCGTGCAGTGGCTGGCCTGGCAGTTCGAGGAGCACGCGGTGGACCAGCGGCGGCTCTATTCGCGGCGCGGTGCCCTGGCGCCCAGCCTGGCGGTGATCGACCGGATCAAGGTTCATTCGGTGGAACTGGTACAGGGCCCGCTCGCCCGGCACGGCGGCTATGCCACGGTCGAGTTCGGCATCGGCGGTACCCGCTTCGCCTTTCCCGGCCTGCCGCTGGAACAGGCGCGCGCGATGCGCCAGGCTGTGCTCGATTCGATCGCGGCGGTCGATTTCTCGCGCCTTCCGCGCTGAGCTGCTGGACAAATGAGGACCGCGGCTGCCTGAACGCGGTCCCATGTCACGCTGCGAAGGGCATCAGTACAGCATGCCGTAGTACCCGTAGATGCCTTCGCCGAATGTGCGGTCCCATGCGGGCTGCTCGGCCTTGCCATAGGCTGGCGCATCCTGAAGCTGGTCCTTGTCGATGCTCACCACATAGCCGCCCCTGGCGGGATCATAGTCGAGCACATCCCACGGCAGCGGGTGGTAGCTCTCAGCCATGCCGAGGAAGCCGCCAAAGCTCATCACCGCATATTCGACGCGGCCCGAACGCTTGCCGATCATCAGGTGGCTGATGTGGCCGATCCTGCCGCCATCGGTGGCATAGACGGCGGTTCCTTCCACCTTGTCGGAACTGATGAGGTTGCTGCTTTCGTCGCGCTCGACCGGGCGCGAGCGGTCGAATTCGCGGCGGCGGGCGAGTTCTTCGGCGCTGTAGCCGCTCTTCTGGCTGTTCGCCTGGGCCATGATCCGTCTCCTTTGCGGGCCTGTTTGCTGCAGCGGGGTTCGCTACGGCTTCTGGCGCTGGAACGGCCCACAGCGGCAGTGGTTCCGGCCCGCCTCGCCGGGATGTCAGCGCGGCAGCGGGGCGCGCACGTCTTCCCATTCGGGATGACGGCCGAATGCGCTCACCACATAGGGGCACAGCGGGGCGATGCGGAAACCGCCCGGGCGGGCATCGGCAACGATCGCTTCCACCAGCCGCATGGCAAGCCCTCGCCCGCGCGCTTCCGGGGGGACGAAGGTGTGGTCGACTACGCGCACCTGGCCGCGATCCTGCCAGGTCAGGACTGCCGGGCGGGTCGCCCCTGCCACCGGGTAGGAATAGGCTCCGCCGCCATCATGGACTTCGCGGGTTACCAGCAGGGGATCGAACGGAGCAGGGTCTGGCGCGGTATCGGGCATGGACTTTGGGCCTCCTTACTTGTCATCAACCCTGCCTCGGGCCATGGGGTTCCTGATGCCTGATGTCGCCCAGTTCCTCTCCGACAATGCCGCCCGCGTCCACCCCAAAGTATGGGCCGCGATGCAGGCTGCCGATGCGCCCGACAAGCCTTACGATGGCGACGCGCTGAGCGAGCGGCTGGACGAGGCCTTCTCCGCCCTGTTCGGGCGAGAGGTGGCGGTGCTGTGGGCCGGCACCGGCACGGCGGCCAATTGCCTGGCCCTGGCAACGATGGTCGATCCCCACGGCGGGGTGATCTGCCACCGCGAGGCGCATATCGAGATGGACGAAGGCGGCGCGCCGGGCTTTTACCTCCACGGTGCCAAGCTGTTGCTGGCCGATGGTGCGGGGGCCAAGCTGACGCCCGCCGCTATCGAGGCGGTGCTGGCCGGCATCACCCGCGGGATCCACCAGGTCCAGGCCCACGCCATCAGCCTGACACAGGTGAGCGAATATGGCCTTGCCTATGCGCCCGGCGAGCTGGCCGCCATCGGTGCTCTGGCGCGGGAATACGGCCTTGGCCTGCATATGGACGGGGCGCGCTTTGCCAATGCGGTCGCCTTTCTTGGCGGATCGGCGGCGGATGCGGCGGGGCCGGCCGATGCGCTGTCGTTCGGCTTCACCAAGAACGGCGCGATGGATGCCGAGGCGGTGGTGTTCCTTGATCCTGCAAAAGCCGATCTGGCCCGCTGGCGGCGCAAGCGCGCCGGCCACCTGAAAAGCAAGGGCCGCTTCATGGCGGCGCAGATCCTTGCCCTGCTGGATGGTGGCTTGTGGCTGGAACTGGCCGGGCACGCCAACGCGGCGGCGGCACGCATTGCCGAAGGTGCCGGCGATCGCGCGCTGTTCGTGCCGCAATCGAACGAGGTCTTCGTGCGCCTGTCCGAAGCGGAGCGTGCATCGCTCAGGGGCCGCGGCTTTGCCTTCTATGACTGGGACGAGGGGAGCGCCCGTTTCGTCTGTTCGTGGGACACGCGGATGGAGGATGCCGTGGCGCTTGCCCGCGCGCTGGGTTCGCTGTGACCGGCCAGCATCCGCCCCATGCCCTGCTGCGGCCCGGGGTCGCCGTTCCCTTCGTGCTGGTGGCGCTGATCTGGGGGTCTACCTGGTTCGTGATCACCGGCCAGATCGGCGATGTGTCCGCCCACTGGTCGGTCGCCTGGCGCTTTGCCCTGGCGGCACCGGCCATGTTCGTGCTGGCCCTGGTGATGCGCCTGCCGCTCGCCATGCCGCGCCGCGCCCACGGCCTGGCGCTGGCAATGGGACTGTTCCAGTTCTGCGGCAACTATACCTTCGTCTACCTGGCCGAACTGCACCTGACCTCGGGCATCGTCGCCCTGCTGATAGGGCTGATGCTGGTGCCCAACGCGGTGCTGGGCAAGATCATGCTGGGGCAGGCGATCACCTCGAGATTCGTGCTGGGCAGCGCCATCGCCATCGCCGGCATTGCCTTGCTGCTGGTGAACGAGGGGCGGGAAGCGACGCTCGGCGGCAACGTGGCGCTGGGCACGGCGCTGTCGCTGGTGGCTATGCTGGCCGCCTCCATCGCCAACGTGATCCAGGCCGGCCCATCGGGCAGGGGCGTGCCGCTGGTGACGCTGCTGGCCTGGTCGATGCTCTATGGCACGGTGATCAACCTTGCCCTGGCATGGACCATCGACGGGCCGCCGGTGCTGCCGCGCGATGCCGCCTACTGGATGGGCACGGCATGGCTGGCGATCGTCGGCTCGGTGGTGACCTTCCCGCTCTATTACCAGCTGGTGCGCGAACTTGGTGCAGGGCGGGCGGCCTACAATGGCGTGCTGGTGGTGGTGGTGGCGATGATCATCTCGACGCTGCTCGAAGGCTATCGCTGGACCCCGCTGGCGACAGGCGGGGCGGTGCTGGCCATGGTGGGGCTGGTGCTGGCGCTCAGGGCGCGGCAGGTGCCGCCCGCGGACTAGCAGCAAGGATGGCGGCAAGCCCCTCGCGATAGGTCGGGAACTGTGGCTGCCAGCCGAGCAGCCGCTTGGCCCTGCCGTTCGCTACCCGCCGGTTCTCCATGTAGAAACCGCGCGCCATCGGGGATAGGCCGGCCTCGTCGAGCGACCGGAGCGGCGGCGGGGAAATGCCCAGCAGGCGGCAGGCATGTTCGATCACTGCGTTCTGGTGGCACGGCAGGTCATCCGCCAGGTTCCAGGCCTGCGGCGGTGCGGTGCCGGTCATTGCCGCCATCACGCCGCTGGCGATGTCCGCCACATGGACCCGGCTGAACACCTGGCCCGGCAGGTCGATCCGGTGGGCCTTGCCGGAGGCTACCCGATCCAGCGCGCTTCGTCCCGGGCCGTAGATCCCCGGCAGGCGGAAGACGTGCGCCCCGCGATTGATCCAGCCGGCATCGGCCATGGCCCGCTCGGCTCTCCTTCCGGTGCCGGTGGGTGCGCTCTCATCCACCCAGGCCCCCTTTGTATCCCCGTAGACCCCCGTGGAGGACAGGTAGCCGAGCCACTGGTGGCCGAGCAGGTGGCCATAGGCGTCGAGCACCGGGTCGCCGCCATCGGCCGGGGGTACGCTGGACAGCACATGGCTGGCCGTGGCCGCAGCTTGGGCCACCCGGTCGCTGTCGGCAAAGGCGATGTTGCCGGCGCTGCCCGTGGCATCGACCGTCCAGCCCTTCGCGGTAGCCAGCGCGGCGATGTGGCGGGCGCTATAGCCCAGCCCGAAGATCAGCAGATGTGCCATGCGCGCCTTGATAGCCGCTGGACGCGGGCGGGAAAGGACCTAAATCATGCCACCATGGATATTGCCCGCACCCCTTCCGCCCCTGATGGCAACCCCGAGATGGCCGATGCCGCCCATGAAGTGACCTCGCCCGTGGAGGTCCGGCGCGAGGATTACCGGCCTTTCCCCTGGGCGGTGCCCGAGGTGGCGCTGGACTTTGCGCTGGGCATAGAGAGCACCGATGTGGTGGCGACCATGCAGGTCCGCCGCAACCCGGCGGCCGATCCCTCCCCGGTGATCCGCCTCAACGGCGATGGCCTCACCCCGCTGTCGGTAGCGGTTGACGGGCAGCAGGCGGACAGCTGGGCGATGGAAGGCGACGACCTTGTCATCACCCTGCCCGGCGAGGCGCACACGATCACCGTGTCCACCCGCATCGCCCCTGCGGCCAATACCCAGCTGATGGGCCTCTATGCTTCTGGCGGGATGCTGTGCACCCAGTGCGAGGCGGAAGGCTTCCGCCGCATCACCTTCTTCCCCGACCGGCCCGACGTGCTCTCGACCTATACCGTGCGGATGAGCGGCGACAGGGCGGCTTTCCCGGTGCTGCTGTCGAACGGCAACTGCGTGGCGAGCGGCGAAGGGGAAGGTGGCAGCCACTGGGCGCAATGGCACGATCCCTGGCCCAAGCCCGCCTACCTGTTCGCCCTGGTTGCGGGAGACCTGGTGGCCCGGCGCGACAGCTTCACCACCATGTCCGGCCGCAAGGTGGACCTGGCCATCTATGTGCGGGCCAGCAAGGATTCGGGTGACCTCGAGCGCACCGGCCATGCGATGGAATCGCTGATCCGCTCGATGAAGTGGGACGAGGAGGTGTTCGGCCGCGAGTATGACCTCGATGTTTTCAACATTGTCGCGGTGTCCGATTTCAACATGGGCGCGATGGAGAACAAGGGGCTCAACGTCTTCAACACCCGCTATGTCCTGGCAGATCCGGAAACCGCCACCGATGGCGATTATGATGCGGTCGAGGGGGTGATCGCGCACGAATACTTCCACAACTGGTCCGGCAACCGCGTGACTTGCCGTGACTGGTTCCAGCTGAGTCTCAAGGAAGGCTTCACCGTGCTGCGCGACCAGCTGTTCAGCCAGGACATGGGGTCCGAGCCGGTGAAGCGGATCGAGGACGTGCGGGTGCTGCGCGGGGTGCAGTTTCCCGAGGATTCCGGCCCCCTCGCCCACCCGATCAGGCCCGATGCCTATCGCGAGATCTCCAACTTCTACACCGCCACGGTCTACAACAAGGGGGCCGAGGTGATCCGCATGATGCGGGTCATGGCCGGGCCCGAGCGGTTCCGCCAAGGTTGCGACCTCTACTTCGACCGGCACGATGGCGAGGCGGCGACCTGCGAGGATTTCATCAAGGCGATGGAAGACGGCGCCGGGCTGGACCTTGCGCAGTTCCGGCTGTGGTATTCGCAGGCCGGCACGCCGCGCATCGGCCTGCGCATGGAACACGCCGGAGACACGGTCACCCTGCACCTGACGCAGCAAGTGCCGCCAACGCCTGGCCAGCCGGACAAGCAGCCGATGCCCGTGCCGCTGCGAATCGCCCTGTTCGACCGTGCCAGCGGCACCCACCGGGGCGAGGAACTGATCGTGCTGGACAAGGCAGGTGCCAGCTTCAGCTTCGGCGGTTTCGCCCAGCCGCCGGTGCTTTCGGTGAACCGCGGCTTCACCGCGCCGGTGGCGATCGAGCAGGAAGTGCCCACGGCCGACCTCGTGTTCCTGGCTGCCCGCGACGACGATCCCTTCGCCCGCTATGAAGCCATGCAGGAACTGGTGGTCACCCACCTCAAGGATGCGGTTTCCGGCAATCTGGCAGGTGAGGCGAGAAGGGCCGGACAGGCGGCGATAGCCGGGGCGCTGGCGGCAATCCTTGCGGACGATACGCTCGACGACCTGATGCGCGGCGAGCTGATGATCCTGCCGAGCCATGCCTACCTTTCGGAACAGATGCTGGTGGCCGATCCCGCCGCGATCCATGCCGAGCGGCAGGCCCTGCGTGCAGCGCTGGCGCAGGTGCTGGAGGCGGAGCTGGTCGCCCTGCACCAGCGGGCCAGTGCAATCCCCTACAGCCTCTCTGCCGAGGCCCGCGGGGCCCGCAAGGTGAAGACGCAGGCCCTGGTCTACCTTGCCGAAGGCAACCCGGCGCTCGCCGCCGAAATGGCCGCCGCGCAGTATCGCGCGGCTGACAACATGACCGACCGGCAGGGTGCGCTGATGGTTCTGGCCGGGCTGGACAGTCCGGAGCGCACCCACGCGCTGCTCGATTTCTACAACCGCTATCGCGGCAATGCGCTGGTGATCGACAAGTGGTTCTCGCTCCAGGCGGGTTCGCTCCATCCCCATGCCATCGAGCATGTGAAGGCGCTGGCCATGCACCCCGACTTCACGCTGAAGAACCCCAACCGGGTGCGCTCGCTCTACATGGCCTTTGCCGTCAACCCGGTGGCGTTTCATGCCGAAAGCGGCGAGGGCTATCGCATGGTGGCCGACCTGATCCTCGCGCTCGATTCGCTCAACCCGCAGACGGCGGCGCGCTTTGTGGCTCCGCTCGGCCGCTGGCGGCGGATCGAGCCGGTGCGCGCCGCACTGATGCGGGCTGAGCTGGAGCGCATCGCCAGCGCGGACAAGCTGTCCCGCGACACGCACGAGCAAGTGGCGCGCTCGCTTGGCTGACCCGCGCCCGATCATCCGCTGCGCCCTGCTCGACCCGGTGCCGCACGGTTTCCTGACCGGGCCGGGATACGAGGGCGATCCGGACCCGGCGTTGCTGGCGGATGGCGCGCAGCTCGTCCGGCTGAAGCAGGTCCATTCGGCCCGCGCCGTGGCGGTAGCCGCGCCTTTTGCCGCCGATGCCCTGCCCGAGGCCGACGGACTGGCCACAGCGACTCAGGGGCTGGTTCTTGCCATCGTGACCGCCGATTGCGTGCCGGTATTGCTGCACGATCCGCAAGGCGGGGTGGTGGGTGCGGCCCATGCCGGCTGGCGCGGGGCGCTGGGCGGGGTGGTGGAGGCAACCGTGGCCACCATGGAAAGCCTTGGTGCCGATCGCCGCCGCATCCGTGCCGCGATCGGCCCTGCCATCGCCATGCCGAGCTATGAAGTGGACGAAGGCCTGCGCGAACGCTTCGTGGAGGCGGACCCGGCCAGCAGCGCTTTCTTTGCCCCGGGGAAGCCCGGGCACTTCCAGTTCGACCTGCCGGGATTCGTGCGCCGCACGCTGTTTGCCGCCGGCGTCGGGGCTGTTGCCGATACCGGGCTCGACACCTATGCCGATGCCGGGCGCCTCCATTCCTTCCGCCGCGCGACCCATCGTGGCGAGCCGACCTATGGCCGCCAGTTCTCGCTTATCACCCTCTAGATAACAGGCGGAAAACTTCCCTTGCGGCATGGCCCTCGGCACACCTTCGGCCTAGGTACGAAAAGGCGGGTTGGCAGGGGCGATTTGCTCGTCTATCAGCCCCGCCAAGCCGCAGCCCGGGCGGTTGCAAAAGAGGCAGTACACCTCGAGCTTCACCGGGCGCGCGGCAGGTCAGGTTTCTATTCGGATGATCGCGGGCCAGGGGTGCCTGCGGCCAATCCGGCAGGCAAGGCAGGGTAATGGCAACCACCACTGATACCGCGACTACGGACATCGGAGCCGGAGACGGCGTGCGCCGTCGCGACTTTATCGAAATCGCCGCCGTCGCAACTGCAGGCGTCGGGGGCATCTTCGCCCTCCTCCCTCTGGTCAGCCAGATGTCGCCGTCCAAGGACGTGCTGGCCGCCAGCACCACCGAACTGGATATCTCCGCGCTGGAGCCGGGCCAGGCAATCAAGGCGGAATTCCGCAAGCAGCCGGTCTTCGTGCGCCACCTCACTGCAGAGGAAATTGCTGCCGCTGATGCCGTGAACGTGGATGACCTGCGCGATCCGCAGACCCTCGCCGAGCGCACCCAGCCCGGCCACGAAAGCATCCTCGTCGTGATGGGCGTGTGCACCCACCTGGGCTGTGTGCCGCTGGGCGCTGCCGAGGGTGAGGTTAAGGGCGAGTACGGCGGCTATTTCTGCCCGTGCCACGGATCGCACTACGATACCGCGGCGCGCATCCGCAAAGGCCCGGCACCGACCAACCTCCAAGTTCCGGAATATACCTTCACTTCCGACACCACCCTCGTGATCGGCTGAGGCGAGAGACACAAGCGATGAGTTTTCCCTGGGCCAAGCAGTACGAACCCGCCAACGCGCTGACGAAGTTCCTCGACGAGAAACTTCCGCTCCCGCGGTTCGTGTACAACGCCGTCGGTGCCGGCTACCCGGTTCCGCGCAACCTGTCCTACATGTGGAATTTCGGCGTCCTCGCCGGCTTCTGCCTGGTGCTGCAGATCGTCACCGGCGTGGTGCTGGCGATGCATTATGCCGCCAATTCGGGCGTTGCCTTCAATTCGGTCGAGCACATCATGCGCGACGTGAACTGGGGCTGGCTGATGCGTTACATGCACTCCAACGGTGCCAGCGCCTTCTTCGTGGTGATCTACCTGCACATCTTCCGTGGCTTCTTCTACTCCTCGTACAAGGCCCCGCGCGAGATGATCTGGCTGATCGGCGTGGTGATCTTCCTGCTGATGATGGCCACCGCCTTCATGGGCTATGTCCTCCCCTGGGGCCAGATGAGCTTCTGGGGTGCCAAGGTGATCACCGGCCTGTTCGGCGCGATCCCGCTGATCGGCGAACCGCTGCAGGTGTGGCTGCTGGGCGGCTATGCGCCCGATAACGCCGCGCTCAACCGCTTCTTCAGCCTGCACTTCCTGCTGCCCTTCGTGATCGCCGGCTGCGTGATCCTGCACATCTGGGCGCTGCACATCCCCGGCTCGTCGAACCCGACCGGCGTTGAAGTGAAGAGCGAGAGCGACACGCTGCCCTTCCACCCGTACTACACGGCGAAGGACGGCTTTGGCCTCGGCGTGTTCCTGATCGTCTACTTCTCCTTCGTGTTCTTCATGCCGAATGCGCTGGGCCATCCGGACAACTACATCCCGGCCAACCCGCTTTCGACGCCGGCGCACATCGTGCCCGAATGGTACTTCTATCCGTTCTACGCGATCCTGCGCGCCTTCACCTTCGACTTCATCCTCGAAGCCAAGCTGTGGGGCGTGCTGGCGATGTTCTCGTCGATCCTGGTGTGGTTCTTCCTGCCGTGGCTGGACCGGTCGCCGGTGCGTTCGGGTCATTACCGGCCGCTGTTCCGCAAGTTCTTCTGGTTCGGCCTGATCCCGACCATGGCGGCCCTGTTCTACCTGGGCGGTGCCCCGGCTGAAGAGCCCTACGTGATGCTCAGTCAGATCTTCACGGCCTACTACTTCCTGCACTTCCTCGTGATCCTGCCGATCATCTCGTCGATCGAACGGCCCGAGCCGCTGCCCTTCTCGATCACCGAGGCGGTGCTGGGTTCTGACGGGAAAGCCGCATTGACCGAAAACGCCAAGCCGTCGGCAGCCTGAGCGCGCGGGTTTAGGGGAAAGATACGATGATCCGCCTTGTTGGAATTCTCGTTGGCCTTGGTTTCACCTTCGTGGTGTCGCTGGCCTTTGTGGTGGGCGCCTATACCGCAGCGACCGAACCGGCTGAGCCGACGGCAGAAAAGGTCTTCCACCGCGCCGCTCACAACCCGGCAGGTGGCTTCACCTTCGACGGGCTCTTCCCGCAGTGGGACGTGGCCCAGCTGCAGCGCGGCTACCAAGTCTACAAGGAAGTCTGCGCGGCCTGCCACTCGCTCAACCAGGTGTCGTTCCGCAACCTGGAAGAACTGGGCTACACCGAGGATGAGGTAAAGGCAGAGGCCGCAAGCTGGACCGTGCCGGGCATCAATCCCGACACCGGTGAGGCATCGACCCGTCCGGGCCTGCCGACCGACAAGTTCCCCTCGCCCTATGCCAACAACATCGCGGCGGCCGCGGCGAACAACAATGCGATCCCGCCGGACCTGTCGCTGATGACCAAGGCGCGCCACCATGGCTCGGCCTATGTCTATTCGCTGCTCACCGGCTACCAGGAACCTTCGGCCGAACTGCTGGCGCAGTTCCCCGATTCGGCGCCCGGTCCGGGCCTCCACCACAACCCCTATTTCGCCAACCTCAACCTGGCGATGGCCCCGCCGATCACGGCAGACGGCCAGGTCACCTATGCCGATGGCACCGAAGCCACGGTGAAGCAGATGTCGGCAGACGTCGCCGCCTTCCTCACCTGGACCGCCGAGCCGAGCCTGGTGGACCGCGTGCGCCTTGGCTGGAACGTGTTGGGCTTCCTGCTCTTCGCCACCATCCTTGCCTGGCTCGCCAAGAAGCAGATCTGGGCCAACGCCAAGCCGCGCAAGGATTGATGACCGGCAGCGGAACCGGCGCCGTGACCCTTGAGGAGCTCACGGCGCTGGTCCGCTCGGTTCCCGATTTCCCCGCCCGGGGGATCCTGTTCCGCGACCTGACCACCCTGGTTGCCGATCCGCGCGGCCTTGCTGCCACGATCGACCGGCTTGCCGCCCTTGCCCCTCCCGATACTGCCGCCGTGGCCGGGATCGAGGCGCGCGGCTTCATCTTCGGCGCGGCGCTCGCCTGTCGCCTCGGCACCGGCTTCATACCCTTACGCAAGGCGGGCAAGCTGCCTGTGGCCACCATCGGCATCGACTATGCGCTGGAATATGGCGCGGCCCGGCTGGAGATGGACCCAACCCTGGTCTCTCCCGATGCAAGGATACTCCTGGTAGACGACCTGATCGCCACCGGCGGCACGGCGCTTGCCGCAGCGCAGCTGCTGCGGCAGGCGGGCGGCCTGTGCGACACCGCGCTGTTCGTGATCGACCTGCCCGACCTTGGCGGGGCAGACCGTTTGCGCGGCGCTGGCCTGGCGGTGGAGGCCTTGCTCGCCTTTCCGGGGCCCTGATCCAGCCGTTGCCCGCTTGACTAACGGCCCCCGCCGGTGGCAAGCGGCCCCTGTCCATTCGCTCCTGGCCTTTGGCCAAGCACCGGATGCGGGTATAGCTTAGTGGTAAAGCTCCAGCCTTCCAAGCTGGCTATGCGGGTTCGATTCCCGCTACCCGCTCCAACCCCCTGTTCATCGACGTTCGCTGCCTTTCGGAAACGAAAGGTGCCTATCGGCCAAAGCCAATCGATGCGTCTTCGAGGAGCTCCTCCTGGCAGATCCGCTCGTACTCCTCTCGGTTCTGAGTGAGCCAGAGGAAGCCGTGCATGTCTTCCTGTTCCAGCGGCTTGTCGAAATGCAGGCCGCACAAGCTCTCGCGGCTCCACTTAACAGCGGCGTAGATCCGCAACAGGTGGAAGCAGATCACGACAGTTGTACCCTTGGGGATGGGCCGCTCGGTCCTGATGCATGCTCCCGTTGCTGAAATGTTTTCAAGCACGCATGGCCTGCGCTCGTGGGGCATGATCAGGGAAGCTGGAAGCCCCAATCGCAGCCGGTTGAAAGACCGGTGCCCTTGTTGAACTGTCGAACGCGCCCTGGGTGTCATGACGGGAGTTTACCTACAGGTTCGTTAGCAATTGATTATTGTTTCTATCGGGGTGCGGGCTTCGCTCGAGCATACGACCGCAGGCACAGCTAAACGGGCCGTCCCGAGCCCTTGGCGCTTCCCTGATAGCGGCTGCAGGGGAGATCCAGGGTTCGCTGCGCACTGGGAGCGGTCGGGTAAACCTTATGACCTTGCGGCGCGGGAACGGGTTTGACCACTTGATCAAACGCTGAACCCATTCCTTCTCCCGCGCTTCACGGCTTGAAGCGCGCGCCCCGGATGTGGGTGAAGCGGTCGTCCTGCACCTCGTAAAGGGCGATCGTCTCGACCACCCGGCGGTCACCGGCGCGGGTCGGCCAGATCTCGAAATCGGGCCAGTCGGCAAATGTCTCGAACGTGGTCCGGCAATGCATGGCAATGCGCGTTGGCGTGACGACCACGTCGAGCGGCTCGACCACCTCCACGATATGGGCCTTCACCTCGCGATAGAAGGCCAGGATGCCTTCCCGCCCGACGATCCGCTTCATCGCGCCAAGTTCGAAAACCACGTCATCGGCATAGAAGCGCCCGAAGCCGGCATAGTCGTTGGCGTTGAAGGCGGCGATGTAGCTGCGGAATTCGTCCTCGGTCATGCCTGTGGTCCTGCCGCCATGTTGTCGATCAGCCGGGTCGTGCCGATCCGCGCCGCCACCAGCAGGCGGGCGGGCCGGAGCGGGGTATCGCTCAGCGGGGCGAGGGAATCAGCGTCCGCCAGCGTGACATAATCGACTGCCGAGAAGCCGACCGCCAGCAGGCTGTCCTCCAGGGTGGATACCACGCCGCCCGCGCTTTCACCTGCGTTGATCTGGTCGATTGCGGCGCGCATCAGGACGTTGAGTCGAGCAGCCACCAGCCGCTGTTCCGGCGAAAGGTAGGCATTGCGGCTGCTCATCGCCAGCCCGTCCGCCTCGCGCACGGTCGGCACGCTAAGGATGCGTGTGGCATGCGGCTGGACGAGATCGAGATCGCGGGCCATGCGGCGGATCACTGAAAGCTGCTGCCAGTCCTTCTCCCCGAACAGCGCAACGTCGGGGTGGACCTGGTTGAACAGCTTGAGCACGACGGTTGCAACGCCGTCAAAATGGCCTGGCCGTGCCGCACCGCACAGGCCTTCCGTCAGGTCTGACACAGAAACCCTGGTGGCATGGCCATCAGGGTACATTTCCGCCACCGATGGCGCCCACAACAAGGCCACGCCCTGTGCCGCCAGTCGCTCGCTGTCCTCGGCCAGCCGGCGCGGATAGGTCGCCAGATCCTCGTGCGGGCCGAACTGCGTGGGATTGACGAAGATCGAGGTGATCACGTGGTCCGCCTCTGCCTGCGCTGCCCGCACCAGTGCCATGTGGCCCTCGTGCAGTGCGCCCATCGTCGGCACGAGCCCTATGCTGCCGGTAAGGCGAAGGTCTTCCACAGCTTCCCGCAGGTCCTGCAAGCGGTTCACGGTTTGCACGACGGCTCCTCTCCGATAGTATGGGCCGCACCCCGGGGCCACAGACGCCCCTAGCCGCGTCCTCCTGCCAGAGAAAGCCCGCCCGAAAGTGATCGCAACCGTGCCGCACCGCATCGTCTTCGCCAATGAAAAAGGGGGGACGGGCAAATCGACCACTGCGGTCCACGTGGCGGTAGCCCTTGCCTATCAGGGTGCGCGGGTGGCGGCGATCGATCTCGACACCCGGCAGGCAACGATGAACCGTTATTGCGAGAACCGTGCTGAAACCCGCCAGCGGCGCGGAATCGACCTGCCCGGGCCGGTATGCGAGACCTTTACTGGCACTAGTGTTGAGGAGCTTGAGGAGCAGGTGCGGCGGCTGGGCGAAGGGATGGATTTCATCGTCTTCGACACGCCGGGCCGCGACGATCCCTTTGCCCGCCACGCCGCGACCGAGGCCGATACCCTGGTCACCCCGATGAACGACAGCTTCGTCGATTTTGACCTGATCGGCCAGGTCGATGCCGAAAGCTTCAAGGTCCGCCGCCTGAGCTTCTATGCAGAGCTGATCTGGGAGGCGCGGCTGAAGCGCAGCCGGTCCACGATCGAGCAGAACCGGCGACAGATGGACTGGGTGGTGGTGCGTAACCGCACCGGCCACACCGATGCCCGAAACCAGCGCCGGCTGGACCAGGCACTGGGCGAACTCAGCCGCAGGGTCGGCTTTCGCGTGGCGCATGGCTTGTCCGAACGGGTGATCTACCGCGAGCTGTTTCCCTCAGGCCTGACCCTGCTCGACAAGGGCCACCTGGGCGAACTGGGGACCAGCCACCTGGTTGCCCGGCAGGAACTGCGCAACCTTGTTGCCAGCCTTTCGCTGCCGATGCCCGGGCGCGCAGCGCACCGGGAGCCGCAGCTGGCGCTCGAACCGGGCGAGGCGGCCTGAGCCGTGCTGCAACTGGTCCTCCTCATTGGTGCCATCTGCGTGGGATACAGGCTGTTCAACGGCCGTTGGCCGTGGGATCGTGGACTGTCGACCCGCCAGCAGGCCGTTTCCCGGGCCAGGCGCCTGCTCGGCGTGGAGCATAAGGCCCGGCGGGAAGACATAATCACAGCCCACAAACGGCTGGTCGCCCTGGTCCATCCGGACCGTGGCGGCACCAACGAACAGGTGCACGAGGCCAATGCCGCGCGCGACCTCTTGCTTGACGAATTGCCGGAGGGGCGGGAATCCTGACCGGGTGACCCGCTCCGCCACCACCCGACAGGAGAACCGATGACCCACCAGTTCCATTCCACCGTCCTGCGCGAATACGATATCCGCGGCATCATCGGCGAAACGCTGGGGGTGGAGGATGCCCGCGCCATCGGTCGCGGTTTCGGCACGCTGATCCGACGCGATGGCGGCAGCCTGGTGGCGGTGGGCTGGGACGGCCGCGTCAGCTCGCCGATGCTGGCCGACGCTCTGGTGGAAGGGCTGACCTCGACCGGGGTCAATGTCCGCCGGGTCGGCATGGGGCCCACGCCGATGCTCTATTACGCTGAAGCCTCAGCCGAAGAGGTGCACGGCGGCATTCAGATAACTGGCAGCCACAATCCCGCCAATTACAATGGCTTCAAGATGGTATTTCGCGGGCGTCCGTTCTTCGGCGCCGATATCCAGCTGCTCGGCCAGATGGCGGCGGCGGGCGACTGGGATACGGCCGGGATGGGGGCCACCGGGTCCGTCGAAGACGTAGACATCCTCGATGCCTATATCGACCGCCTCCTGTCCGGGCTCGACGGGATCGATCCCGAGGTCCTGTCCCGTCTCAAGGTGGGTTGGGACGCGGGCAATGGCGCTGCTGGCCCCGCTCTGGAGAAGCTGGCGGCACGGCTGCCCGGCGAGCATCACCTGCTCTTTACCGAGGTCGATGGCGAATTTCCCAATCATCATCCCGATCCTACTGTCGAGGCAAACCTTGAGGATTTGCGAAGCCTTGTCTCCGCAAAGTCCCTCGATTTCGGAGTGGCATTCGATGGCGATGGCGACCGGATCGGCGCGATCGACGGGCAGGGCCGGGTGATCTGGGGCGACCAGTTGCTGATGATCTATGCCGAAGATCTGCTCTCGCGCCGCCCCGGCGCCACGATTATCGCCGATGTGAAGGCCAGCCGGGCCTTGTTCGACCATGTCGCGGCCTGCGGCGGCCAGCCGCTGATGTGGAAGACCGGCCACTCGCTGATTAAGTCCAAAATGAAGGAAGTTTCATCGCCGCTGGCCGGCGAGATGAGCGGCCACGTGTTCTTTGCCGACGAGTACTATGGCTTCGACGATGCGCTTTATGCCGGGATCCGGCTGATCGCGGCTTCGGCGCGGCTGGGCAAGTCGGTGACCGAGCTGCGCAGCGCCATGCCGCAGATGCTCAACACGCCCGAGCTGCGCTTCCAGGTGGACGAGAGCCGCAAGTTCGCCGCCATCGAGGAAGTGAAGGCGCGGCTCGAAGGCAGCACGGACCAGGTCGACGGCACCGATGGCGTGCGTGTCACCGGCAAGGACGGCTGGTGGCTGCTGCGCGCGTCCAACACGCAGGACGTGCTGGTCGCCCGCGCCGAAAGCGACAGCGAGGAAGGCCTCGAGCGGCTGATGGCGCAGATCGACGAGCAGCTGCACCTGTCGGGCCTCGAACGCGGCCCGCAGGCAGGGCACTGACCGGTCAATTCTGGGGAGGGTTACATGACGAAGTTCCTGCGATTGATCGCACCGCTGGCGCTGGTGGTGATGCCGGTCGGTGCAGCAGCACAGGCCAGCGAAGCTTCGTCACCGGAAAGTTGGCCAAGCGAGGGTGCGGACGAGGTCTCCGGCGGGATGTTCGAATCCGGTGACGACTGGCTGGGCGGTCTTGCGCAGGCTTTCACGCCCGAACCCCTGACTACCGACCAGATTGCCCGCCTGCCTGCTGCGACCGCACTGGTGGAGCGGATCATTCCGCCCGGCAGTATGCAGGAGGTCATGGGCTCGATGTTCGACACCGTCATCTCGCCCCTCGCCGAAGCGGCCGCAGCTGTCGAACCCGATGCGAAATCCTTCGTGGCCGAACAGCTTGGTCTCAGCACGTGGGATATCGAGAGCATGACGCCCGAGCAGGCCGAGACAGCCGCCGCGCTGTTCGATCCGGCCTGGCGTGAACGCGCGCGGCGCGAGGCGGAGGCCGCGCCAATCGTGGGCGCACGCATGATGGCGGCAATCGAACCGGGCATAAGGCAGGCCATGGCAGAACTCTATGCAATCTACTTCACCGGCGAAGAGCTGGCCCAGATCGACGCCTTTTTCACCACACCTGTGGGAGCCAACTATGCCCGCCAGTCACTCCGCATGGGTTCCGACCCGCGGCTCGCCGGGGCGATGATGCAGCAGATGCCCGCCATGTTCGAGGCGGCAGCATCGATGGAGGCGGAGATGGCCGCACTTACAGCCGACCTGCCCGCTGCGCGCAGCCTCGGCGATCTGTCGGAAACGGAGCGCAAGGGCCTTGCCAGCCTTCTGGGAATGGCCGTGGAAGACCTCGAATACCTCGGCGGCTGGGGTTCGACCGACTACGACGTGGACTGGGGGGCGGTAGAGGCTGCAGCCGATGCAGCCGCCGCAGCCGAGGAGGCGGTGATTGAGGAGCACAAGCCCGCCACCAATGCCGCAGACTGAAGCCCGGACGCATGGCTGACGCGGGTTCCGAACAGCTGGCTGCCTATTGTGCACGTATCGGCCTTGCCGAACAGCCATCGCCCACGGCACAAGGGCTGGCCCGTATGCAGGCCGCACACCGGCAGGCGATCACGTTCGAGAATATCGATGTCCTCCTTGGCCGGCCGATCCTGATCGACAGCGAGTCTGTCTTTGCCAAGCTGGTCTCGCGCGGGCGCGGCGGCTACTGTTTCGAGCAGAACCGGCTCTATGCCGACATGCTGGCGCTGGCCGGGATCACCAGCCGGCCCCTGCTCGCCCGCCCGCGCCTGGCTTTGCCGGAAGGTTTCACCGGCCCGCGCACGCATGTGCTGCTGCTGGCCGAGGTGGAAGGTCAGCCATGGATCGCAGACGCCGGGTTCGGCGGCTCTTTCGTTCCCCCTCTTCCGCTGGAACACCTCGCCGAAACCTCCACGCCCGACGGTGCCCGCCATCGCCTGCGCCGGGTGGGTCAGCCCGACGGCGAATGGCTGCTCGAACGCGCCGGTCCGCGCGATACCACGGATGGACGGGCAAAGGATGAGCAGGGCTGGCAGGCACAGTACAGCTTCGACCTCGGCCCGGTCATGCCGATGGACCTGGAACAGGCCAACCACTGGACCGCGACCTGGCCGGGATCGCGGTTCAGGGCCGGGCCGATCGTCAGCCTTGTCCTGCCGGGGGGCTTCATGGCGCTGTCCGGCACAGTCCTGAGCGTTGCTGCGGACGGAACGGCCAGCAAGCGCGAACTGACCGGCCCCGAAGAGTGGCGCGGCGTCATGGCCGAAACCTTCGGCATTGCCCTGTCGGCAAGCGAGGTCAGCCAGCTGGCCCTCTTCCCTGAATAGGGAGTCGACTTCCTGCAGGATTGCGCCAAACTTGCATCTTCGTGGGGGGAAAACTGAACATGGCCAGCATACCCGGGGGGCGATCCTCCCTGATCCTGACGCAGAACCGTTACCTGCGCCTGCTTACCCTGTTGCTGTTCTATTTCACGCAAGGGTTCCCGATCGGCCTGTTCTACATCGCCATTCCCGGCTGGATGGGGGCCAATGGGGCCAATACGGCGCAGATTGCCGCCGTGGTCGGCTCGGCATCGCTTGCCTGGTCGCTCAAGCTGGTCAACGGCTTCGTGATCGACCGCTACACCTTCCTGCCGATGGGCAGGCGGCGGGTGTGGATCATCGGCGCGCAGCTGGTGTTCGTGGGCGTGCTGGCCACGGGCGCGCTGATGGCCCCTTCGCACAACGATATCTGGCTGCTTTCCGCCATCGCCTTTGCCGCCAATATGGCGATCACGGTGCAGGATGTCGGTATCGACAGCCTGGCGGTGGACATCATGGCCGAGGACGAGCGCGCCAAGGCGGCGGGCATCATGTTCGGCGCGCAATTGCTGGGCATCTCGGCCGCCACGGCGCTGGGCGGGGCGGTCGTTGCCGCCTATGGCATCACGGTTTGCCTGCTGGTCTGTGCCGGCGTACCGGCGCTCGTCGCGCTCTACGGCGTGGCGATCCGCGAACGCGAGGGGGAGCGCCGCCTGCCGTGGAGTGCCGGCGAGGCGCACCCGATCAACCTCGGTGTGCAGGTGGAGGCCTGGTGGCCCCTGCTGGTCAATGCATTCAGGGCAATCATCCTGCCATTGAGTGTGATGCTGATCCCGATCCTGCTGGTGCGGTCGCTCCCGGCGGGTGGCTTTGAAAGCTTCCACCCGGTGCTGTTCACCCAGACAGGCGGCTGGTCCCTGACAGAGTACACCAGCTTCAATTCCACGCTGGTGCTGGTTGTCGGCATGATCGGGCTGGTGATCGGCGGCTGGCTTGTCGATGCGGCTGGCGCCCAGCGATCGATGCTGGTGGCTGTTCTGCTGGGGGTGGTCGTCCTTGCCGTGATGGGCGCGGTGCCGCATCTGTGGAGCCAGAACTGGGTACTCGTCGGCATTGCCTCGGCAATGGAATTGCTCAGCCTGTTTTATGCCATTGCCATGATACCGATCTGCATGCGCATGTGCTCGCCTGCGGTCGCGGCGACACAGTTCACCGTCTACATGGCGGTCGGCAATTTCGGCCGACCGCTGGGGGCCTGGCTTGCCGCGCAGACGGCCGGAACGGGCAATCCCCAGTGGTTGTACTGGTCGATTGCCCTTGCATGGGCCGCGGTTGCGCTGATACTGCTGAGGATCAAGCTGCCGACCGAAAACCGCCCCGGGGTGGGTGTCGCACAAGGCCTGCCGCAGGGAGCCGGGCCGCAGCCTGTCGAGAACTGAT
>CAZTED010000036.1:14942-19708 GCA_964612175.1 uncultured Sphingomonadaceae bacterium | reverse complement strand
TGGCCGATCTTCTGGTCGAGCATGTCGGCCATCCGGTCGGGCGCGGCCCACATGCCCTTGCCGATCTGCGCCAGCCCGGAAAACCCGCAGGCGAGGCCAATCTGGACGTTGCGATCCTCGTAGGCCGCGATCCAGTCGCTCGCCTTCATCTGTGCCTTGCGCACCATGGGGCCGGCCTGCATCGAGGTGTGGATCTCGTCCCCGGTGCGATCGAGGAAGCCGGTGTTGATGAACACGATCCGGTCCTTCACCTGCTCGATGCAGGCGGCAAGGTTGGCCGATGTCCGGCGCTCCTCGTCCATCACGCCGACCTTGATGGTGTGCCGTTCCAGCCCCAGCAGGTCCTCGATGGCATCGAACAGGCGGTTGGTGAAGGCCACTTCCTCTGGCCCGTGCATCTTGGGCTTGACGATATAGATCGAGCCGGCCCGGCTGTTGGTCCCATTACTGGCAGGGCCGCTGGTGCGCTTCAGGTCGTGCAGGCCGATCAGGCTGGTGACGATCCCGTCGAGCACGCCCTCGGGCGCCTCTGCCCCGTCCGGCAGGAGCACGGCAGGCGTGGTCATCAGGTGGCCGACATTGCGCACGAACATCAGCGCCCGGCCGGGCAGGACCAGTTCGCTGCCGTCGAGCGCGGTATAGCGGCGGTCCGGCTCCAGCCGGCGCACGAGGGGCTGGCCGTTCTTCTCGAAACTTGCCTCCAGCTCGCCGCGCATCAGGCCCAGCCAGTTGGCATAGGCGGCGACCTTGTCTTCGGCATCCACGGCGGCGACCGAATCTTCCAGGTCGGCAATGGTGGTTAGGGCCGATTCCAGCACCACGTCGGCAATGCCCGCCACATCGTCCCGGCCGACCGGATGGTTCCGGTCGATCACCAGTTCGATATGCAGGCCGTTGTGCCGCAGCAGGATGGAATCGCCCGCGCGGCCCACGATGCATGAAGGGTCGGCCAGCGGCGGCAGGCCCTCGCCGGTCCATTGCGCCCAGGTGCCTTCTGCCAGCGGCACGGCCTTGTCGAGGAAGGCCTTGGCCCATGCGACAACCTGCGCACCGCGCGCCGGATCATAGCCGCGGCCGGCAGGCGCGCCGGGGATGGCGTCGGTCCCGTACAATGCGTCGTAAAGGCTGCCCCAGCGGGCGTTGGCGGCGTTGAGCAGGAACCGGGCGTTGAGGATCGGCACGACCAGCTGCGGACCGGCGCAGGTGGCGACTTCGGCATCGACCTTGCGCGGGGCGATGGCAAAGGGGGCCAGTTCAGCCACCAGGTAGCCGATTTCGCGCAGGAATGCCTGGTATTCTGCCGGGTCGATCGGCTTGCCGGTGCGAGCCTGGTGCCAGCTGTCGATGGCTGCCTGAAACTCATCGCGCCTCGCCAGCAGGGCGGCATTTTCCGGCGCAAAGCGGGCATAGATGCTCGCCACCCCCTCCCAGAAGAGGTTCGCATCAAGGCCCGTTCCGGGGATCGCGCGCTGTTCGATGAATTGCGCCAGCGAGCTTGCCACCCGCAGTCCGGCACGGTCGAGATAGGTTTCGGTCATGGCAATCAACCCTTTGCAGCCAGGCCGGCGGCGGCGATGCCGGCCAGCGCGCACAGTTCGTCATTGTCGGATGTGTCACCGGTCACGCCGATCGCGCCGATCGCGAAGCCATCCGCATCGACCACGATCACGCCGCCGGCCGCCGGGACCACGCCATCAGGCGCCATGGCGCCCAGCGATGCCACGAAAACAGGCCGCTCTGCCGCCATGTCGCCGATCTTGCGGCTGGCAACGCCCAGCCCCAGCGCGCCGGTGGCCTTGGCGAGGGCGATCTGCGGGCGCAGGTTGGATGACCTGTCCTGCCGTTGCATGGCGATCATGTGGCCGCCTGCATCTGTGACAACCACCGTAAGCGGGTTCAGCCCAAGCCTTGCCCCTTCGGCAAGGGCGGCCGCGATCATGGTGTTGGCGTTTTCAAGCGAGATCCGAGCCATTGTGCGGTCCTTTGCCGGGTAACGAAAATGCAGCCGGCGGTTTACGCCCTTGGTGAACTGTGCGGTAGAGGTTAAAATGTTGAAACACTTTTTCCTGAACGGAAATGAACATGCCCGCTTCAGACTATGCCCTGTTCCTCCGGATCGTCGAGACCGGCAGCCTTTCCGCCGCTGCGCGCAGCCTGCTGGTCTCGCCCGCGAAGGTCTCCAAGCGGCTGGCCCTGCTGGAGCAGCGGCTGGGTGTGCAGCTGATCCACCGGACCACCCGCAAGCTGGTGCTGACAGCGGCGGGGGAGCGTTTTCACGAAGACGTCGCGCAGATCCTGCGATCGATCGAGGAGGCGGAAAACCGCCTTGGCGGCATTCGCGACGAGCCCAGCGGTCCCTTGCGGGTCACTGCGCCCACCTCGTTCGGCCGGCTCCATATCGCGCCCCACCTGCACCGCTTCCTGGAGGAGTTTCCCAAGGTGGAGCTGGAGTTCGACCTGTCGGACGAGACGGTCGACCTCTACGCCGGCCGCTTCAGCCTGGCCGTGCGCATCGCGTCCGAGATTCCGGCTGGTCTGGTGGCCCATCCCCTCGGCACAAATCGCCGGATCCTGTGCGCCAGCCCATCCTATCTCGACCGCCATGGCGTGCCGCGCCGCATCGACGACCTGGAGCACCACAGGCTGCTGGCGGCAGATGGCCAGTTTCCCTGGCGGCTGGAGAACGGCAAGGCGCGGCGTCTGATCGAAGGGCCCAGCACCATCCGTACCAATTCCAGCGAAATCGTTCGCGAACTGGCGCTGGGCGGCGGCGGCATTGCCTTGCGGTCGCTGTGGGACATCCACCAGGAGGTTGGCGCGGGCAGGCTGGTGCCGCTATTGCCCAAATGGGGTGCCCCGGCGGACCTACGCATCTACGCCCTGCACCCCCGCACGCAGGCGATACCGGCTGCGACGACAGCCTTCATTGCCTTCCTGCGGCAGATCATCGACCCTGCGCGCTGGACGATCCCCGGTCCCGCAACCGCCGAAACGCAGGGCGGTAAACCCCGCCCCTAGGCTGCGGGGTTGCCGTTCCAGTCCTGGCCATCGGCAACGCGCTGTTCCAGCAGGGCTGCCGGTTTCCAGCGATCACCATAGGTGGCGTGGTTGGCGCGGATGATCTCCAGCACCTTGGCAAGGCCGAACTGTTGCGCCCAGAACATCGGCCCGCCGCGATACTTGGGGAACCCGTAACCGAACACATAGGTCACATCGATGTCGCTGGCGCGCTGGGCAAAGCCTTCTTCCAGGATCCGTGCGCCCTCGTTGACCATTGCCGCCAGGATGCGGTTGACGATCTGTTCGTCGGTGAAATCCTGCCGGACAATCCCCTTGGCGCTGGCGATGTCTGCCAGCATGGCCTCGATTTCTGGATCGGGGGAGGCATCGCGCCCGCTGTACTTGTAAAAGCCCATTCCGGTCTTCTGGCCGAAGCGCCCGGCCTCCACGATCTGGTCCCACAGGCGGTGCGGATAATCGGGCGAGGCCGGATCGATCTGCCCTGCCTCGATCCTGCCCTGGCGCATGCGGTAGCCGACGTCGAGGCCGGACATGTCGCGCATCAGGTACAGGCCCATGGGGAACCCGAAGCCCTTGAGCGCGCGGTCGACCGCCCAGGGGGTCGCCCCTGCTTCCAGCAGGATGTCCGCTTCCGTGCCGTAGGCCTTGAGGATGCGGTTGCCGATGAAGCCTTCGCAGTTGCCGGCAAGGACCGGCACCTTGCCGATCTGCTTGGCAAAGGCCATGGCCGTGGCGATTGTCTCGTCAGCGGCCAGGTCACCACGCACCACCTCGCACAGCTTCATGACGTTGGCCGGCGAGAAGAAGTGCGTGCCGATCACGTCGCCGGGCCGGCTGGCGGCAGAGGCGATGGCATCGATGCTGAGGGCCGAGGTATTGGACGCCAGCACGGCCCCCGGCTTTGCCAGCTGGTCCAGCTTGCCGAAGATTTCCTTCTTCAGGTCCATGTTCTCGAACACGGCCTCGATGATGAGGTCGCAATCGGCAAAATCGTTGTAATCGAGCGTGGGCGTGATCAGGCTGATCGCCTTGTCGACCTGTTCCTGGCTGCGCGAACCGCGTTGCACCGAGATCGCATAGTTGCCCCGGACTTTCTCCATCCCGGCGTCCAGGCCCTCGCGGGTGGCGTCGAGCAGGGTGACAGGCAGGCCGGCGCTGACACAGCTCATCGCGATGCCGCCGCCCATGGTCCCTGCGCCGATGACACCGACCTTGGCAATCCGGCGCGGACGCACATCGGGCGACAGCCCGTCGACCTTGGCCGCCTGGCGCTCGGCGAAGAACAGGTGGACCTGGGCGGCCCGGCTGGGGGCTTCGAGACATACCGCGAAGGCTTCCTGCTCGAACTGCAGGCCTTCGCGCGGGGACAGGGTGCAGGCCGCCTCGATGCAGTCGACGATCTTGAACGGCGCCACCATCCCGGCCCACTTGCCGGCGTTCTTGCTGCGGCAGGAGGCAAAGATGCCGGTATCGATCCCGGTGACCTTGTCGGTGCGCTCGATCGCCTTGGGGAAATCCGGGCCGGTGCCCGCCTTGCCTTGCGCGAAGGCGATCGCCGCCTCGGTGACATCGCTTTCGGTGACGGCATCGACGATGCCCAGGGCAAGCGCCTTTGCGGCGCCGATATGCGTGCCGCCAAGGATCAGGTCCAGCGCGACCTCGGGCCCCACAATCCGGGTGAGCCTCTGGGTGCCGCCGGCACCCGGCAGCAGGCCAAGGTTCACTTCCGGCAGGCCAACCTTGGC
>CAZTED010000036.1:10242-14842 GCA_964612175.1 uncultured Sphingomonadaceae bacterium | reverse complement strand
TGCCGCCGGCACCCGGCAGCAGGCCAAGGTTCACTTCCGGCAGGCCAACCTTGGCCCGGCTCGCCGCAACGCGGAAGGGTGCGCCCAGCGCCAGCTCCAGGCCACCGCCCAGGGCATGGCCGTCAATCGCGCAGACAACCGGCTTGGCAGAATCTTCCAGCATCGCGATCAGGTCCTGCAGCGAGGGGCCTGACTTGGCCTTGCCGAACTCGCGGATGTCCGCACCTGCCACGAACCGGTCATTGGCCCCGACGAGCACGATTGCCGAGACCGCCGGATCCGCCGCTGCCTGGGACAGACGCATGGCAAGGCCCTTGCGCATGGGTTCCCCCAGCGCATTGACCGGCGGAAAATCGATGGTCAGCAAAGCGACACCGTCACGCATTTCGTAACGGACGGCGTCTTCGGGCGACATGGTCATGGCCTTGGTCCTCGATAACCTGGAGTGTTGCGCCGGCCATGCCAAGCCGGTCGGGCCCTGTCATCAGGAGGGGGCGCCGCTGCGCCCGGGATCGGGCAATAATCGTGAATGCGATAATGGGGCGCTTGGCGCAAAGGCCTGTGCCGGGGATGGTCGGGCGGCATCGCGGCTGCGATAGCGTTGTGGCACGGCCGGTCCCGGCGCCAGGAGCGATTGTCCTGCCGTGCCCGGTTGCCTTACAGGGCCTGGCGCGGCAGGGGACTGTCGCCGGGGCCGGCTCATGGCCCGGTTCTGGAAATTGGCAGGAACGCACATGCACGATCTACCCTCGATGACCGCACTTGCTGGCAGGGTTGTCCTCATCACCGGCGCAAGTTCTGGCCTTGGTGCCCACTTCGCCCGCTCGGCGGCCCGCGCCGGCGCCTCTGTCGCCATTGCCGCGCGGCGGCTTGACCGCCTTGCCGACCTGCAGGCCGAGATCGAGGCTGATGGCGGGCGTGCCTTTGCCGTTGCCATGGACGTGGCCGATGAAGCATCGGTGTCTGCCGGCTTTGACGCCGCGCAGGACGCTCTCGGACCGGTTACCTCGGTGATCGCCAACGCAGGCATGAACTATCCCGCGTCCGCCCTTGGGATCCCCATCGCGGAGTTCGACCAGGTGATCGACGTGAACCTGCGCGGCGTTTTCATCACCGCACGCGAGGCGGCCAAGCGGATGATCGCCGCTGGGCCTCCGGCCAAGGGCAACGGGCGCATCGTGCTGGTCGGCTCTGTCGGTTCGCACCGGGTGCTGGACAAGCTGGTTGCCTATAACACCACCAAGGCCGGCGTGCTGATGATGGGCAAGGCTTTGGCCAAGGAATGGGCGGGCAAGGGCATCAACGTCAACATCCTGTGCCCGGGCTGGATCAAGACCGAACTCAATGCCGAATGGCTGGAAACAGAGGCCGGTCGGGCCCTGATCGACAGCTTCCCGCGCAAGCGCGTGATGGAGCCAGACGACCTGGTCCCGATCACCCTCTACCTGCTCTCCGATGCATCGCGCGCGATCACCGGCGGAGCCTTCGAACTGGACGACGGCTCCTCACTGTGAGCTGACCCCCGCTGCCCCCAGTTGTTCCAGCGCCTGCTGCCGCAGCGCGAACTTCTGCACCTTGCCCAACGGGGTGCGCGGCAGGTGGTCGAAGACGAAGAGGTGGCGCGGAACCTTGAAGTTGGCCATCTGGTCGCGCGCCCAGGCGGTCAGCGCGGGCAGGGTCAGCGACCGGCCCGGGGCAAGGACCACGCAGGCTGCCGTCACCTCGCCGAGCCGCTCGTCGGGAAGGCCGATCACCGCCGCTTCGGCAATGTCGGGGTGGCGTTCCAGCATGATTTCGATTTCGGCCGGATAGACATTGAACCCGCCGACGATGATGATGTCCTTGATCCGGTCGAGGATCCGCAGGCGCCCTTCTGCATCCATCGCCGCCACGTCGCCGGTATGCAGCCAGCCTTCCGCGTCGATGGCGGCGGCAGTCTGCTCCGGATCCTCGAAATAGCCCTGCATCACGTTGGGGCCGCGCACCAGCAGTTCGCCGCTTCCGGGAGAGGGAACATCCCGGCCTGCGTCATCGACGATCCGGCATTCGAGGCCGGCGACCGGCCTGCCCACGGTGTTGACGATCGCCTCGATCGGATCGCCGGCGCGATTGGACGAGACCAGCGCGGTTGACTCGGTCAGGCCGAAGCTGGTCAGGAAGATGTCGAAGCCCAGTTTCTCGTATCCGGCGCGGATGATATCGGGCGAGGTCTTGGCGCCGCCCGTGTGCCCGGTGCGCAGGGAAGAGATGTCGCGGCTGCCGAAATCCGCGTGGGCCATCAACGAATGGAACACGGTGGGCGCGCCAGACAGCTGGGTGATCCGCTCGCGCTCCACCAGGGCGAGCATGTGGCCGGGATCGAACGTGGCCAGCGGGAAGATCGTCATGCCGGCCGTAAGGGCGGAAACCCAGCCCGAGCGATAGCCGAACGAATGGAAGAAGGGATTGACCACCGCTGTCCGGTCCGCGTCGGTCAGATCGTTGGCCTCGTTCCACAGGCCGGTCATCCAAAGGCCCTGGCCATGGCTGTGCATGGCCCCCTTGGGGGAGCCGGTGGTGCCGCTGGTGAACAGCAGGTCCGCGGTCGTATCGGGCACCACGCGAGCACTCGCCTCGCCGAACTGCGCCAGCTCCTCGCTGCTGACGGTCTCCGGCGCAAAGCCCGGTGCATCGATGGCGATGATTGCCTGAAGGTGAGGTAGGCCTGCGACCGGGCGCCCTTCTCCGGCACCCCCGCAGGCTTCCAGGATCATCGCCCGGTAGTCGGTGCCCAGGAATTCGCTGACCGTGAACACCACCACCGCCCGCGACTTTTCCAGGACATAGCGCACCTCCTGTCCCTTGAAGCGGGTGTTGACCGGCACCATGATCGCCCCGATCGACATGGCGGCGCTGGCCGCCACCATCCATTCGGGGCTGTTGGGCGCCACTATGGCTATGCGGTCCCCCTGCCTGACACCCAGCTGCAACAGCTGCGCGCCGAGCTTCGCGACCCGGTTGGCAAATCCCTGGAAGGTCGTGACCCGGCCATCCTCGGCCACGCAGAACGGCTTGTCGCCATAGCGTTTCGCCACATGGGCGATCACCCGTGGCAGCGTGTGCGCAAGACCGATTTCAAGGCCCGAAAAGTGCGGCGATCCTTGCGCCATGAAACTGGTTCCTTCCCCTCGGGCAACCCCGGTGGATGACGCACCGGGCTTCCGGCTGCCCCATGGGCCACCCTGGCCGGTGGGATAGCGCCGCTTTGCCGCTGGCGGGACTGCCTCGTGGCGGTGCCCACCATACATCGCATATGCGAAGCGTCATCCGCTTGTTCCCCATGCCAGACCGGGGCTAGGCTGGCGCTCCTTCCAGTGCAGGCAGGATGCCTGCGGGACCAACCGTATCGGGGCAGTGATAATGGCAGAGGATCTAACACAAAAGGGCCTGGCAGTTTTCGGCGAATTGCTGGGCGAAGCGGCGCGCGGCGCGATGGAGGCCGGGCTGCAAAACCGCGGTTTCGGCGGCGATCTTGGCGAACTTGCCTGCCAGTTTGCCTTCGGGGCCGTATGGGCGCGTGACGGGCTGGAACGCAAGCATCGCAGCCTCGTGGTGCTGGCCGTGCTGATTGCCCAGCGGCAGACCAGCGAGCTGAAGAACCACGTCCGCATCGGGCTCAACAACGGTCTGACCCCGCGCGAGATCGAGGAAGCCCTGATCCAGACCTTGCCCTATGTCGGGTTTCCTGCCGTGGCATCAGCCACCACCGCGATCATCGAGGTCTTGCGCGAAGCCGGGATCGACACACAGACGGCGACCTCCGAAGAACGGGGCCTGCTGTAACAAGGGGCCGATCGCCCCGTTTCATCACCAGCCCGATGAATACCGCGAAAACTCGACATGGGGCGAGCAGCAGAGCAGGAACGGCGCGACTCATGCCTGGTATGCCCGCCAGGGCCAACCGGATAGCCGTCAGACCCATTGCAGGAAGCCGCAATCGACATGGACCTTACCTTCGATCCCTCGCTTGAAGAGTTTCGCCGGGAAATCCGCACGACCCTGGAAGAGATCCTGCCGCCGAAGCTTTCCGGGCGGCAGAAAGCCTTTGGCGGCATCAATTCCGATCACCACGACGTCCTGGAATGGACCGCTATCCTCAACCAGCGCGGCTGGTCCGTGCCGCACTGGCCGGTCCAATACGGTGGCACCGGCTGGTCGCCGATGCAGCTCTATGCCTTCAACGATGAACTGAGCCGCCTGTGGACGCCGGATTCGTGCTGGGCGACAACCCATATGTGCGGCCCGGTTATCTACACCTTCGGCAGCGAAGAGCAGAAGGCGCGTTTCCTGCCCGATTTCCGGGAGGGCAAGTACTTCCTGGCCCAGGGCTTCTCGGAACCCGGCAACGGATCGGACCTGGCCCGGCTTCGCACCGCGGCGCGGCGTGATGGTGATCGCTACGTGGTCAATGGCCAGAAGATCTGGACAAGCGGCGCCTATGCATCGGAATGGGGCTTCTTCCTCGTGCGGACCAATCCGGACGTGAAGCCGCAGGCCGGTATCTCTTTCCTGATGATCAAGCTGGATTCGCCGGGAATAACGATCCGCCGGATACCGGAAA
>CAZTED010000036.1:0-10142 GCA_964612175.1 uncultured Sphingomonadaceae bacterium | reverse complement strand
GGCGATGCAGACCTGTGCGAAGTGTTCCTCGACAATGTCGAAGTGCCGCTGGAAAACCTCATCGGCGAGGAAGGGCAGGGCTGGAGCTATGCCAAGTTCCTGCTCGATCACGAGCGCACGTCCAGCTCGTTCATCTTCTACAACAAGCGCGAACTGGCGCGCACGCGGGCCATGGCCGAACAGGAAACGGTCAATGGCCAGCCGGTGGCCGAGATTCCGTCCTTCCGCGCGCGCCTTGCCCGGATAACGGCGGAGCTGACGGCGCTGGAATGGTCGGTCCTGCGCGAACTGGCAAACGAGCAGTTCAAGTATGATCGCACCGCTGCCGCCTCCACCCTGAAGGTCGCCGGATCCCGCCTGCAGCAGGCGATCAGCGAACTGCAGGTCGATATCCTGGCGGAGAAATCGCTGCGCTTCTTCCCCTATGAAGTGGATGAGCGGGGGCCCGCCGGCGATGCCTGGCCGGACCATGTCGCCGGCCGGACCTCAAGCGCCCTCATCGCGCGCGCGGCAACGATCTACGGCGGCACTCTGCAAATCCAGAAGGGCATCATTGCCAAGCTGGCTTTCGGACTCTGATCGGGACGCGGATCATGAACTTCGATTTGTCAGACCTGCAGCGCATGCTGCTCGACAGCGCCGAACGCTACCTTGGCGACCGCTTCACGCTCGAACATCGCCGGCACCTGCGCCAGACCGACGACGGCCTCGATCACGAGGCATGGGCGACCTTTGCGGAGCTGGGTTGGCTGTCGATCCTTGTCCCGGAAGAGCTTGGCGGGCTGGGCGCCAGCATGACCGATGCCGCCATACTGGCAGGGGTGCTGGGCCAGCATTGCATCGCCCAGCCGTTCTCCAGCACAGCCATTCTCGCGCCCACGATCCTGTCGGGCGTGGCGGTGCCTCCGGCCGACATTATCGGCGACATCGTGGCGGGGACCGCCCGCCTTGCCCTAGCCGATGCCGAAGCCGGCGAACGCCATGCCGGCGGACGAAACCGCCAGGCAACCCTGTCGCGCCGCGGGGAGCACCTGGTGCTCGAAGGCAGCAAGATGATGGTGTGCGATGCCCCTTCGGCCACCCACCTGATTGCCACCGCGCAAGGCGAAGGCGGCCTGGCGCTGCTGCTGGTACCGGTGGATCTCGCGGGCGTCAGCATGGATGCCTACCCGCTGGTGGACGGCACGCGGGCCGCGGATGTCAGGTTTGCTTCGGTGCAGCTGGAACCCGCGGCAGTCCTTGCCCGGGGCGCGCTGGCCGAGGACCTGCTGGCCCATGCGCTTGACCGGACGCGGGTGATCCATGCCGCGCAGTCGGTCGGATCGATGGAGGCATCGCTGGAGATCTGCTCCGCCTACCTCAAGGAGCGCCAGCAGTTCGGGCAGCCGATCGGCAATTTCCAGGCGCTGCAGCACATCATGGCGGACATGTTCGTGGCCACCCACCAGGCCCGGTCCATGCTCTATTTCGCCCTGTCGCAGGTTGACGGGCCGCCGGCGGAAAGGCAGCGCTCGGTTGCCCTCGCCAAGCTCCAGATTGCCGAGGCCGCGCAGCTCGTTTCGCGGCAGGCGATCCAGCTGCACGGCGGGTATGGCGTTACCGACGAGTACGAGGTGAGCCACCATTATCGCCGGCAGATGGTTCTGGAAAAGCTCCACGGCGATCTCGATCGCGATCTCGAGATGGCCGGAGTCTGAAGCCAGCCCGGCTGGCAGCAGCGCCGCCAGCCGTCGAGGCGCCTATCCGGCCATTGCCCGCAACTCGGTCTTGGCGACCTTGCCGGTGGCGTTGATCGGCAGGGCATCGAGGAACACGACCGATCGCGGCACCTTGTAATTGGCCATCTCGTTGCGGCACCAGGCGATCACCTGTTCTTCATCGATCGCGGCACCGGGAGCGCGCACGATGAAGGCCTTGCCGGTCTGGCCAAGGCGCGCATCATCCACCCCGATTACCGCAACCGCACTGACCCCGGGCATCGTGCGGATGATCTTCTCTATTTCGGCGGGATAGCAGTTGAACCCGCCGGTGAGGTACATGTCCTTGATGCGGTCGGTGATGCGGATGTTGCCGGCCTCGTCCATCGATCCGGCATCGCCGGTCAACAGGAAGCCATCGGCGGTAAAGGCTTCGGCGGTGGCTGCCGGGTTTTCATAATACCCCTTGGTCACTTGCGGCCCCCGCACGGCAATCTCGCCCACTTCGCCGCGGGGGAGATCGCGATGGTCACGGTCGATGATCCGGACTTCCAGGCTGCTGAGCGGGCGCCCGACAGTAAGGGCGATCACTTCGGCGGGATCCCCGGCTCTTGTCGAGCTGATGGAGCCGGCCGTTTCGGTCATGCCGTAGCCGGACTGGACGAGCACCCCTTTCCCGATCCGGTTCTGCATGCCCTCGATCAGCTTGACCGGGATGGTCGTCCCGCCGGTGGACATGGCCTTCAGGCTCGACAGATCGGTGCTTTCGCGGTCCGGATGGTCCAGCAATCCCTGCGCAACCGGCACCACCACCGGCAGGTAGGTCACCCGCTCGCGCTCGATCAACCGGAGCAATGCGCCGGGGTCAAAAACACTCACGGGCACGATGCGCACGCCGTGGAGCAGGGCGATCTGCCAGCCGGCCCGGTATCCGGCATTGTGGGCAAAGGGGAAGGACACCGCAAACACGTCATCCTGTGTCAGCTCATAGATGTCATCCTGCTGCGCCTGGCAGGCCAGCAGGCTCTGGGCGCAGGTCATGGGCACACCCTTGGGCATACCGGTGGTGCCCGAGGTAAAGATGATGTCGGCAAGGTCGGAGCCGCTGCCGGCGGCGATCCGGCGATCAAGTTCCGCCTGGTCGGGGGAGGGGACAAGCTGCCGGAGCCCGGACATGGACATGGTCCCATCCGGCGTACCGTCGTCACCATCCAGGGTGATGATATGGCCCAGCCCCGCGATCCGAGCCGACTGCAGGGCATCGACATAGCTGAAATCACCGAATGCCCGGTCACAGAACACGATCCGCGTGCCCGATTTCTCCAGGATTTCTCCGGCCTCGCGACCGCGCAGCCGTGTGCCGATGGGGATCAGCACGCCTCCCACGGCCTGGATACCGAGAGCCGCCATGATCCACTGGGCGGTGTTCACGCCCCAGATGGCGATCCTGTCGCCCCGCTCGACCCCCAGGTGCATCAGGCCTGCCGCCACTTGCCGGCTGATGCGTTCCAGCTCCGCGTAGGTGATATCCGGCCCTTCGGACCGGATGGCGATGCGCTCGCCATGGCGGCGGGCAGAAGCCTGGAACTGCTGGTAGTGCGAGGGATTTGTCATCGGATTTCCACTGGTCATCGGTTTCTAGCTGACTTCACCCGAAAGGCAGCCGGGGCACCGGGGCTGTCGACGGCGGCTATCGCAAGAAACGCCCGTCCCAATCCTCTCATCCCGGAAGGAAATGGAATGGACGCCAGCATAATGGCCAGTACGCGTCGCGCCAAAGCGGCTGCGGATTCATCGAATAGACGATGTTCGCCGCGCTTTCCCGTCTGCCGGTCTCGCCACGCTGGATTTGGCGGCGACATTAACGCAGACGCGCGCCGGCGCATCCCTGCAGGAACATATCAGATTGGCGATAAAGCCGGTGGCGACTGGATAACGGCTGCCTTAGTCAACAAGAGTAGCTTCCAGAGTGTGCAATACCAACGGGTGGGGAGGGTTTCATGGCAGGCGCACTGACTGGATTGCGCGTCCTCGATCTGAGCCGGATCCTGGCAGGCCCGCTGGTAGGCCAGATGCTGGGCGACATGGGCGCCGAAGTCATCAAGGTGGAACGTCCGGGCAAGGGTGACGATGCGCGCGAGATGGGGCCGCCGTTCCTGAAGGATGCACAGGGACAGCCCACCCGCACGGCCGGCTTCTACCTGTCGTGCAACCGCAACAAGAAATCGGTGGCGATCGACATTTCCAGCAGCGCAGGGCAGCAGGTCGTGCGCCAGCTTGCCGCCCGATGCGATGTCGTGATCGAGAACTTCAAGGTCGGGACGCTGGCCCGCTATGGCCTCGACTATGCGTCCCTGAAACAGGACAACCCCGGGCTGGTCTATTGCTCGATCACCGGCTTTGGCCAGACTGGCCCTGCCGCGCCCAAGCCCGGCTATGACGGCATCTTCCAGGCGATGAGCGGGATGATGAGCGCCTCCGGGCATCCCGATGGCGTGCCCGGCGCGGGGCCGATGAAGATGGGGATTTCGATTGTCGACATCCTTACCGCCTACAATGCCGCCGTCGCCATTCTTGCCGCGCTGCGCCATCGCGATAATGGCGGGGCGGGCCAGTATATCGACCTCGCGCTGCTCGATTGCGGCGTGGCGGCGCTGTCGCACTTTGCCCAGAACTTCCTGATGACCGGCGAGATTCCGGAACGGCGCGGCAATGGCGGGTTCGGCGGCATCCCGAGCCAGGCATTCGCTTGCGCGGACCGGCTGATCTTCGTCGTGGTCGGCAACAATTCCCAGTATGGCCGCTTCTGCGACGCGATCGGCCGGCCCGACCTCGCCACGGACGAGCGGTTCTGCACCGGCCCGCTGCGGATCACCAACCGCAAGCTGCTGGTGCCCATCCTCGAGGCGGTGTTCTGCTCGCGGCCCGCGGCCTACTGGGTGGCGCAGCTCGAAGAAGCCGATGTCCCGGTCAGCTATGTCAATGACATGGCGCAGGCTTTCGAGGAGCCGCAGATCATGGCCCGCGGGATGCGGGTGGAAGTGCCGCACCCCGAAGCAGGCGTCCTGCCAATGGTCGCCAGCCCGCTGCGGTTCTCCGAGACGCCGGTTGAAGGCTACGCTCCGCCTCCAGGCCTGGGGGAAGACAGTCGTGCCGTACTGTCGGCGATCCTGGGCATGAGCGAGCCCGAGATCGACGCCCTGATGCAAGCCAAAGTCGTTGCATGATCGCACGATGAGCCCGGCGGGCCCGCGCATGGCCCGCCTACCCGGATCGGCCGAAGGGCCGCGAGGAGTTTTCAATGCCTGAAGCCGTGATTGTCGCCACTGCACGAACCCCGATCGGCAAGGCCGGGAGGGGTGCCCTGAACCGGCTGGACGGGCCAGAGCTTGGCGCGATCGTCATCCAGGAAGCCATGCGCCGGGCTTCACTGGAACCCCGCGATATCGACGATGTCCTGTTGGGTGCCGCAAGGCTCGAAGGGCCGCAGGGCGGCAATGTCGCGCGGCTTGCGGCCTTGCGCGCAGGGCTCGGGGCGGCGGTCCCGGGCGTTTCGCTGGACCGCAAGTGCGCCTCGGGCCTCAACACCATCGCCTATGCCGCGCAGCGCGTGATGGCGGGGGAGGGCGAGGTCTACCTCGCCGGCGGACTGGATTCCTGCAGCCTGGCCCTTGCCAACACCCGCATGGACGGCGGTATCAATGCATGGCTGCAGGATAACGTGGCCGGGGTCTATGACAGCATGATCCAGACGGCCGAGACCGTGGCTGCGAAGTACGGCATCAGCCGCGAGGCGCAGGATGCCTATTCGCTGCAAAGCCAGGAACGCACAGCCGCTGCCCAGGCTGCGGGGCGACTGGATGCGGAGATCGTTGCCGTCTCGGCCCTCAAGAACGTGAAGGACAAGTCCGGCGAAGTGACCGGCGTGGAGGAGGTCTTGCTCAGCCGGGACGAAGGCAATCGCCCGGGCACCACGCTGGAGGCCCTTTCGGCCCTGCGGCCCGTGGTCGAGGGCGGTTGCATCACTGCGGGCAATGCCAGCCAGCTTTCGGACGGGGCTAGCGTCTGCGTGGTGATGAGCGATGCCGAGGCTGCCCGGCGGGGACTAACCCCCATGGGCCTGTTCCGCGGTTTCGCGGTGGCGGGCTGCGAACCGGGCGAGATGGGCATCGGCCCGGTGTTTGCCGTCCCCCGGCTGCTGGAGCGCGCCGGCCTGAAAGTGGACGACATCGGCCTGTGGGAACTGAACGAGGCCTTTGCGGTGCAGGTGCTCTATTGCCAGCAGGTGCTGGGAATCGATCCGGACCGGCTCAACGTGAACGGCGGCGCGATCGCCATCGGCCATCCTTTCGGCATGAGCGGATCGCGCATGGTCGGCACCGCCCTGATCGAGGCAAGGCGGCGGGGCGAGAAATACGCCGTCGTGACGATGTGCGCCGCAGGGGGAATGGGCGCCGCCGGCCTGTTCGAAGTGATCTAGAGGGCTTTCCCTGCGTCGGTAAAGCCGCCCAGTTCGGCCAGCCGCCGGACCTGGCTCTGGGTATCGCCAAGCACCATGCCGATCGCCGTCAGGCGGCGGAAGTAGTGGCTGACAATGTGTTCCTCGCTCACCCCGATCCCGCCGTGCAGCTGGACGGCGCTCTGGGCGACGAAGCGCCCGGCCTTGCCGATCACCGCCTTTACCGCCGCCAGGCCCTTCGCCCGTTCCCGGTCATCGGGTTCCTGCATCAGCAAGGCGGCATAAATGGCGGCAGATTGCGCCTGTTCCACTTCGACCACCATGTCCGCTGCCCGATGCTGCAAGGCCTGGTACGAACCGATGGCCCGGCCGAATTGCTGGCGCGTCGTCAGGTAGTCCACCGTCAGGGCCAGTGCGGCCTGCATGGCGCCTGATGCCTCTGCGGCGATGAATGCCAGGCCTGCCTCGGTTGCCCGTGTGACGCAGCCTTCGCCAAGGCGCACCAGCCGGGCGACATCGATCCGGTCGAACACCAGGTCTGCCGCACCCCCGCCGCCATGCAGGCGATAGGGCCTCACCTGCAATCCCGGCACATCGGCAGGAACGCAGATTGCCCCTTCGCCAAGCGGCACAACGAACAGCGATGCGCTGTCTCCGCCCAAGACTACCCGCGCTTCCCCCGACAGGAAGCCGCCTTCTTCCCTTACCTGCGCTCCCGGCGCCAGGGCTGCGATCTGCTGGCCCGACATGATCCCCGCCAGCATTGCGGCCGGATCATCCGCCCCCGTGGCAATCGCGGTTCCTGCCAGCACGATGGATGGAAGGTAAGGCTCTATCACCAGCGCCCGCCCGAACGCCTCGCCCACCAGCATCATCTCGATACTGCCCAACCCAAGGCCCCCGGCTTCCTCCGGGAACGGCAGCATGGTCAGGCCCATGTCGGCAAATGCGCCCCAGACCACTGCCGAATAGCCTGCCGGCTCGCGCTGGCCGGCCAGCCGGTGGTCGAGCTGGTAACGTTCGGCAAGCAGGCGGTCCACGCTGTCCTTCAGCATGCGCTGGCCGTCGGTAAGGTCGAAGTTCATGAGACGGATATCGCTTTCAGGCTTGCTTCAGGCCCAGCATCGCGCTGGCGACGATGGATTTCTGGACCTCGCTGGAGCCACCGTAGATCGAGGCTGCGCGCAGGATCGCGTAGTTGGGCATGATCGTGCCCAGCCACTCGGTGCCATCATCGGCTGCCGGGTCCTCGTCTGTGCAGATTTCCAGAGCCGCGTCACCGGCGGCTTCCAGCAGCAGTTCGGATGCCGCCTGCCGCAACTCGACGCCCTTGAGCTTGAGCACCGAGGAGCGCGGATCCGGCGCGCTCGACCCGCGCTGCGCGTCGAGGATGCGCAGCTGGGTGATTTCAAGGATCTTGAGTTCGGCCTCGATGGCGGCAGCTCGCGTCAGGATGGCCATGTCTTCTCCGGCCAGGCGCTTGATCCTGCGGACCAGGTGCTTGGTCATGCCGATCCGGGCAATCCCGGTGCGCTCGTTCGACAGCAGGAACTTGGTCACGTCCCATCCGCGGTTCTCCCCGCCCACCAGGCAATCGAGGGGAACCTTCACCTCGTCGAGGAACACTTCGTTGACTTCGTGGCGGCCATCCATGGTGATGATCGGACGGATCGTGACGCCGGGCGACCTGAGGTCGATCAGCAGGAAGCTGATCCCCATCTGCTTCTTCGGAGCGTCCGGATCAGTGCGAACCAGGGTGAACATCCAGTCCGCATGGTGGGCCATGCCCTGCCAGATCTTGTGTCCGTTGACGACATAGTGATCGCCATCGCGCCGGGCCGATGTCCGCAAGGCGGCAAGGTCCGAACCGGCGCCGGGTTCCGAAAAGCCCTGCGCCCACCAGATGTCGGCATTGGCGGTTGCTGCCAGGAAACGCTGCTGCTGGTCCGGGGTGCCGAACTGGATCAGCACCGGTCCGATCATCGAGACGTTGAAGCTGACGGGTTCGGGCGCTGGCGCCTGGTGCAGTTCATCAAGGAAGATGTACCGCTCCACCGGGGAGAAGCCGGGCCCGCCATGGTCCACGGGCCACGATGGCGTGGCCCAGCCGCGCGCATTGAGCGTGCGCTGCCAGGCGACGACTTCTTCCTTGGGCGGGATGCGCCCCTCGACCATGCGGCGGTGCGTGGCCGGGTCGAGGTTGTCGCGGATGAAGTTGCGCACCTCAGCGCGGAAGGCCAGCTCCTCGGACGTGAAGCTCAGGTCCATTGCGCCGTGTCACTTGCCGGTGAAGACAGGGGCACGCTTTTCGGCAAAGGCGCGGATGCCTTCCTTGTAGTCTTCCGAGGCATAGCAGGCCTGGAACAGGGCCTCGCACCGGTCGAGATCGCGCTGGCTTTCGTCCTGGGCATAGGTCCACAAGGTGAACTTGATGTCTTCGGCGGTCAGCGGTGCGCCCACCGAAATGTTGCGGGCCAGCTTTTCGATCCAGGGCCAGAATTCGTCATCGGGCAGCACGCGCCCGACCAGGTGCTTGACATAGGCTTCCTCGGCAGACAGCCGCAGGCCACCCAGCAGCATGTCCTTGGCGGCACCATAGCCCATGATGTCCACCATCCGCCGCAGCGAGGAATAGCGATAGCCGATGCCGATGTTCATGGCCGGCTGGCCAAAGCTCGACTTGGCCGAGCAATAGCGCAGGTCGCACACCAGGGCCACGGAGACACCGCCGCCGATGCAGTAGCCGTCGATCGCGGCGATGGTGACCTTCTTCGAGCGGTAGATCTTCTGCATCGCTTCTTCGCCGGTGCGGGCATAGTGCTCCTGCGAATCCTTGTCGCCCCGCTCCTGCTCGTACTTGCCGACATCGGCCCCGGCGACGAAAGCCTTGCCGCCGGCACCGGAAAACACCACCGCGCGCACCTCGTCATCGGCCTCGAAGGCTTCCATTGCGTCGCCCATCGCCTGCCACATTTCGAGGCAGATTCCGTTCATCTTTTCCGGCTTGTTGAAGATGATGTGGCCAACGGCGCCGTCTTTGCGGGTGACGATGAACTGGGACAATGGATTCTCCTGTGGAATGCGAACCGGCTTTGGGGTTCCGCGCGCCTTGCCGGCCATGCCTCTAGGTCGAAGGGCATGTAAGCGAGCGCGGTCCGTGTGGGCGTCAGGCCTTTTCGCCTGCCTGGCGCATGATCGGGTATGAAACGTCGTTCTCGCTCGCTACCCGAGGACCGAAGTGGGTGGCAATAGCCTGCCGCAGCGAGCGCAGCAGGTCTTCCGCCCTGCTTTCGATCCCCGCAGTTTCGCCGACAAGGCCGATCGCCAGCTGCTCTTCGCCCTTGCCCTGGGGCAAGAGCACTGCGATGCCGGACCAGCCTTCCGCAACGGGCCCCAGTGCCGAGCCTTTCCGCGAAACATCATCGACCCGGGCCTGGAGATCGGCAAAGCTCACGTGGTATTCGGCGTCGTTCTCGGCATTCAGCCGGTGGACCAGCAGGCGGATGTCGCTGGCGAACATGGTCGACAGCAGGACGTGGCCGAAGGGCGAGTGCAGGAGGCCCAGTTCGCGGCCGTTGATCATGGCTTCGGGAAGCGGGCCGACTGTATGGTTCTGCTTCAAGCTGGCGCCCAGCATCGAATAAAGGGCGACACCCATGCCCGTCTGGGCGCGCAGGCTGTCAATCATCGGCAAGAGGTTGCCATTGCGGAACAGGGCCGGATGGACCCAGGCCCCCAGCAGGGCGACGCGTGACGTAGGCCGAAAGACGCGCTCTCCCCGGCGGCGGACAAGGTAGCCGCGCCGCACAAGGCTGCCCAGCAGTTCCGAAGTGCTCGACTGGGGGGCGTTGAGGGCCCGCGCCACGTCCATCACCGTGACCGCGGGACGGCTTTCGGTGAACATTTCGAGGATATCAAGGACCCTGTCGGCCGACTTGATCATCTTTCCCTGAAGGGCAGCTGTCATCCACTCTCTCCATCCGGGG
>CAZTED010000035.1:17549-20066 GCA_964612175.1 uncultured Sphingomonadaceae bacterium | reverse complement strand
TCCTTGCCCTGGGTCACCCCCATCAGGTAGCCGGTGGCCGCCAGCACGATGAACAGCTGGTAGCCCCAGAACACGAACCGGGCGAGGCCGGGGAAAGCCAGGCGGGCGCGGCAGGTGCGCTGGACGATGTAGAAGCTCGTGCAGATCAGCGCATTGCCGCCGAACGCGAAGATCACCGCGCTGGTATGCAAGGGACGCACGCGCCCGAAGTTCAGCCATGGCTCGAAGTTCAGTGCCGGAAAGGCCAGCTGCAGGGCGATGAACAGCCCGGCGGCAAAGCCGGCGATGCCCCAGAACAGCGTGGCGATCACGCCCCAGCGTATGGGATCGTCATCATAGACGCCTTCGTCATGGACCTGCTTCAGCCAGGTCCCGGCGATATCGACCTTCGATTTCGCCAGTGTCCACCACAGCACGAGGCTCACGGCCAGCGCCACGATGGTCATGTGGACGCCAAAGGCGGCATCGCGCGAAAGCGCGGCCGCCATGATCGCCAGGACCAGCAGCGCAAACCACATGCCGGCGCGAGTCGTCAGAGTTTCCATTGACCATTCCCCTTCGAGATGGGGCGCCAATGGCTGAAGGGGGGAACGCTCTCATTGACTGGGGTCAAAATGAAAGTTTCAAACCCCGGAAACTTTCATTCAATTTCTTTGCGTTCAATCAATGTTGCTTCGACCTGTCGGGCGCATCTGGCCCTGCATGCCGCGCAGAAGACGGGCTGCAAGGGGCAGCCGCCGGCGGCATGACGGAGAACAATCATGCGCCATACCTTGCGCAAAACCATCACGCCTGCCGCCCTGGTTGCGGCGACCCTTGCCATGGCTTGCGGCGCAACCCCCGCGCTTGCCCAGGAAGCCGGCGACATCCAGGTGAAGGTCATGGCCACTGCCGTGCTGCCCGATGGCAAGATCACCGACGTCGCCCTGCTCGGCCCGCTGCCTGCCACCACCCAGACCGCCGCCAATGACAATGTCGTGCCGACCGTGGCGATCGAATACTTCTTCACCCCGGAAATCTCGCTGGAGACGATCTGCTGCGTCACCCAGCACGATGTCGACATCGTGGCCGGCCCGCTGGCCGGTGCCGAGGCGGTGTCCAACGCCCGCGTCATCCCGGCCACCTTTACCCTGAAGTACCACCTCAACGCCGGCGGCGTATCGCCCTATGTCGGCGTCGGGCCGACCTACTTCATCTGGATCAACGATGCCCCAGGCGCCGATACGATCCCGCTGGGCGTCACCCGCCAGTCGCTGAGCAACGAACTGGGCTTCGCGCTGCAGGCCGGCATCGATATGCCCGTGGGCCAGAACATGCTCGTCTCGCTCGATGCCAAGCGCTACTTCATCGACACCACGGCGCGCTGGTTTGCCGGCAACACCAAGGTGATCGAGACCGAACACGCAATCGACCCGTGGGTGCTGAGCGCCGGCGTCGGCTTCCGGTTCTGAGTGTTGCGGCGGGCGGGCAAAAGCCTGCCCGCCCCTACCCCGCCATCGCTTCGAGCGCGCCACGATCAAGGATGCGCACCGACCGGCGGGTAGGCAGGTCGAGGATGCCATCGCGTTTCAGGCGCGTCATCTGGCGGCTGACCGTCTCGATCGTGACGCCAAGGATATCACCGATCTGCTGGCGCGAGAACGGCAGCTCGAATTCGTCCAGCGGTCCGCCAAGCGGTGTCGAGCAGGTCGCATCCACCAGCCGTTCGGAGATATCGAGCAGGAAGGTCGCCACTTTCTCTTCCGCGCTCTTGCGGGCGAGCAGCAGCATCCATCCCCGCGTACGGTCCAGTTCGTCCAGCGTGCGCTTCAGCAACTTGTGCTCCAGCGCCGGATGTTCGGCGGCAAAGCGATCGAAATCGCTGCGGGAGAACACGCAGACCCGCGCATCGGTAAGGGCAGTGACGGAATGGTTGGTCTTGGCGCCAAACGGCCTGCCGATGAAATCCGAAGGATAGACCACGCCCACGATCTGCTCGCGCCCGTCTTCCGTGGAATTGGTCAGCTTGAGCATGCCGTCGATAACGTTGGCCACGAGCAGGGAATCGTCCCCTTCCCAGATCAGCGCTTCACCAGCCGCCAGGACCTTGCGGCGCCCGATGTTGTTGAGCAACTGGACCTCATTATTGTCCAGCGCGGCACAAATGGCCCGGTTCCGAACGAGACAGCTGTCGCAATGGCTCATGAACAGCCCCTATCACGCACGTGATGCGCCGGCAATCGGTGAACCGGCAGCGGTGCGAAATGGCACCGCCACAGGTACGCCGCCGGCGACTGCGTCCCGCAGGGACCAGCCTCAGTACGGAGCCGCGAAGCGGTGCAGCGCCGCGCCGAGCATCTTGCCCACTTCGGCCGGGTTGCCGCCTGCCAGTTGCAGCTGGCCCACAGCGATGCTGGTTTCCACCACGTCGCGGCACCGATCATACCGGCGCTCCTCGTAGGCGGCGAGGCCTTCTTCAACCGAGGATGCCTTTTCCAGCTCGTCGGCCAGCACGATCCCGCTTTCCACCGCCATGCC
>CAZTED010000035.1:0-17449 GCA_964612175.1 uncultured Sphingomonadaceae bacterium | reverse complement strand
GCGGCGTAGTGGCATGGACCGCATCGCCCAGCAGCACGATGCGCCCGTTCGACCAGGGCCGCGGTTGCAGCCGGGCCGCCAGCGGACGATAGTTGATCCAGTCATCACGGGTCATGTTGTCGCGGATCCAGCCGGCATTACCCCCGAAAGGTTCGAGGTTGGCCCTGAGCTGGACGAACAGCTCCTCGTCCGTCGGGTGCACTTCGCGCCGCACGTGCGGGGTCAGCATCCACATGTAGACCTGTTCCTGCCCGCAGCGGGTAATCCCCACCGGGTACTGGTGGCCAAAGTAGAACTCGCCGTTCTCCAGTGTCGGAGGGCGCCTGATCGAGATGCGCCAGCAGCCCTGCCCGGTGCGTTCCGGCTCGCCCATGTGCGGGAAACTCAGGGCGCGGACGCCCGAATGCACGCTGTCCGCCCCGATCACCAGGTCATAGGCGCCCGTGGTCCCGTCGGAGAAGGTGACATCCACCCCGCCAGCGCGGTTGTCCAGCGCAGTGACAGTCAACCCCAGCCGCACCGGGATATCGAGCCCCCGGACCTCGTCCTGCATCAGGTGGTGCAGCACGGGGCGCATGATCCCGCCGGTCGCTGGCAGCCCCTCTTCCAGGGCCGGTTCATCAAGATCCTGCAGGTGGACGCCATCGAAGCGGAAGATGCGCGAACGGTTGGTGATCGCCCCATGTTCGGCAATGGCCTTGACCAGCCCCAGGTCGCGATAGGCGCGCAAGGTCGGCCCGGTGATGGTGATACCGGCGCCATAGACACGCCATTCGGGGTCCAGGTCCACCAGTTCGACCGCCCAGCCCTTTCGCGCAAGGCTGATAGCAGCCGCCATGCCGCCGATTCCGCCACCCACGACAAGCACTGCACCCATGATCTCGATCCTCTCTGTTGGCCTGCCTGACTAGCCGTTCGGGCGCGGCAGGCAAATCCGTAGGATCAATGGAAGACCATCGATAGAATGAGTGGGATCGGCCGCAAGGCATGGCCTAGAGCGCGAGTAACGACAAAGACAAATGGGAAAGGCAAGGGACATGGGCGGATTCAATCGCAGGCAGATCGTCGGGGGCCTGGGGGCCACCGCTGCACTCGCTTCGGCTCCTTTCAGCAGACTGAGGGCGCAAGGCTCCGATACCCTTCCCAACATCGTGTTCATCATGGCCGATGACCTTGGCTATGCCGATCTTGGCTGCACAGGTTCGCGGATGAACCGCACACCGCATATTGATTCGATCGCCGCCAATGGCGTTCATCTGACGCAGGGCTATGCCAACAGTGCGATCTGTTCGCCCACCCGCACCGGACTGCTGACGGGCAGCTACCAGTACCGCTTCCCGGTCGGCCTTGAAGAGCCGCTTGCTCCCGGAGCGCCCGCTGGTATCGGCGTACCGTTTGACGTGGAGACTCTCCCGGAAGTCCTCCGCGCGCAGGGCTACGAGACCGCGCTGGTCGGCAAGTGGCACCTTGGCGACCCGCCGCTCCACAACCCGATGGCACACGGATACGACCACTTCTTCGGCATCCTGCCGGGCGGGGTGGACTATTTCCGCCACCGCGTGGTCCGGGGCGGCCGTGATATCGGGGTAGGCCTCATGCAGGGCAACGAAGAAATCCAGCGCGCCGGCTACCTCACCGACATTTTCGGAGACGAGGCGGCCCGCGTGATCCGGGAGAAGACCGGCCCGCTGTTCCTCTCGCTCCACTTCACAGCGCCACACTGGCCGTGGGAAGGGCGCGAGGACGAGGAGGTTTCCCGAACCCTGCAGGATTTCACGCATCACGATGGCGGCTCGCTGGAAACCTATGCCAACATGGTGGCCGCGATGGATGACAACGTGGGCAAGGTGCTGGAGGCGCTGCGCGAAACAGGTGAGCTTGACAACACCCTGATCGTCTTCACCAGCGACAATGGCGGGGAGCGCTTCTCGGATACCTGGCCCTTCGTGGGCGTAAAGGGCGAGCTCCTGGAAGGCGGCATCCGCGTGCCGATCCTGGCGCAGTGGCCCGCCCGGATCGCCGCCGGGACAACCAGCGAACAGGTGATGATGTCGATGGATTTCCTGCCAACCTTCCTTGCCGCGGCCGGCGGTACCGTGCCTGCCGCGACCTACGACGGGATGGACCTTGGCGCGCAGTTGTTTGACGGGGCCGCGCCGGTGGAGCGCACGGTGTTCTGGCGGATGAAATCGTCGGGCGGCATGGCAGCGGTGCGGCGGGGCGACTGGAAATACCTTGCCATCGGCGAGGAACAGCACCTGTTCAACCTGGCAGAAGACCCGCGCGAACGGGGCGACCGCAAGGACCTGCACCCCGAATTGTTCCGCGAACTGCGCAGTGCCTGGGATGACTGGAACGCACAGATGCTGCCCTATCCGCTGGGCAGCCTCTCACAGGACAACAGGCCCGATTACAGCGACCGGTACTGAACTGAGCGCCTAGAAATGATCGCCAACCCGGTCCCAGTGCTCCACCCGCGGCGGAGTGACGAAGAACGGTCCGGCCAGTGCGCGCCACTGCTGGAAGCCGTCAGATTCGCGGAAGGTGACCATGTGATGTTCGACGCTCTCCCAGTCCACGCACAGCCGGTATTGCGACGGGTCCTCGATCACGCGCTCCAGCCGCATGCCGTGGCACCCCTCGGCGGACCGGAAATGCGGCGCGGCGGCGGCAACGGCGGCTTCGAATTCTCCGGCCCGTGCGGGGTCGATGGTGATATGGGCGATTTCGGTGATCATGCGCGGGGCATGGTTCGCAGCAGGGGATTTGGCAAGCCATGAAAGTGATCGTGACCGGAGCCGGTGGCTTCGTGGGCCGTCACCTGGTCCAGCTGCTGCTGGATCGCGGTGACAGCGTGACCGGCATCGACAGCGCCGCTGGCGGCATCCCCTCCGGTGCGCAGGTGGTGGCCGGAGACATTGCCGATGCCGGCCTGCAGGCAGAAGCGCTGGCCGGCGGCTGCGATGCGCTGGTCCACCTTGCCACGGTCCCCGGCGGCGCGGCAGAGGCCGATCCTGCCGCCTCGCGCAGGGTTAACATCGACGCGATGTACGACCTGCTCGAAGGCGTAGCGGCCGCGGGCAAGTGTCCGCGCGTGGCCTATGCCAGTTCCATTGCCGTGCTGGGCGAACGCCTGCCTGCCAGCGGAGTCGACGACACCACGCCGCTCTCGCCCAAACTGGTCTACGGCGGGCACAAGGCCATGATGGAAGTGGCCGTGACCATGCTGAGCAACCGCGGGGCGATCGACGGGGTGAGTGTGCGGCTGCCCGGCATCCTGGCGCGGCCCAAGGGCCCGTCAGGCATGAAATCGGCCTTCATGAGCGACCTGTTCCACGCCCTCAAGGCGGGTGAGCCGTTCACCTGCCCGACCACGCCGGCAGCGACCATCTGGGCGCAATCGGTGGAAACCTGCGCACGCAATCTCCTGCATGCCATCGACGGCGACACGGCCCTGCTGCCACCCACCCGCGCGGTCAACCTGCCCGCCCTGTGCTTCTCGATGGCGGACCTCGCCGCCGAGATCGCGCGCCAGTGCGGCACCGACAGCGGCCTTGTGGCCTGGCAACCGGACGTGCCGCTGGAAGCCGCTTTTGGCAACTATCCGCCTCTGGCAACGCCGGCCGCTGACAGAGCGGGTTTTGCGCATGACGGAAACCTTGCTAACCTCGTGCGGCGAGCCCTCCGGACACTGGCCTGACCATACAGTCCGCAAAGACCGGGCCGCTACGGGAGTGACATGCGTTTCCAGCGTCTTGACCTGAACCTGCTGGTGGCGCTCGACGCGCTGCTGACCGAGCGGAGCGTATCGCTCGCCGCAGACCGGTTGTGCCTGTCGCAATCGGCCACATCCAGCGCGCTGGGCCGGCTGCGCGACTATTTCGGCGATGACCTGCTGGTGCTGAAAGGCCGGCAGATGGTGCTGACGACCAGGGGCGAGCAGTTGATCGAGCCGACCCGTGCCGTCCTCGAACAGATCCGCACCACCATCGCCGTCGCACCCGAATTCGATCCTGCAACCTGTGAACGGCAGATCCGCTTCATGGCTTCGGACTATACCACCGAAGTGCTGCTGGTGCCGGCGCTGGCGCGGTTCGAGACGATTTGCCCCAGGATGCAGTTCGAAATCCAGAACATGGGGAGTGAACCGGTGGAATCGCTCGAACGCGGCCTTGTCGACCTGCTGGTCACGGTCGATTTCGCCACAAGTTCAGACCACCCCAGCGAACTGATGTTCAAGGACGACTACGTGGTGGTGGGCGATCCGGCCAACCCGGCGATGCAGCAGGAAATGACAAGCGAGCTGTACCTTTCGCTCGGCCATGTCACCGTCCGCTTCGGCCGCACCCGGATTCCGGCATTCGACGACTGGTTCATGCGCCGGCGCAAGCAGCAGCGCCGGATCGAGGTGGTGGCAGCATCGTTCACATCGATGCCCGCGCTGATCGTCGGGACCAACCGTATCGGCACCATGCACCGCCGCCTGGCCGAGAAGATGAGCCAGCGCTACAGCCTGGCCATGGCCGAAGTGCCATTCGAGATTCCCCCGGTCAGGCAACTGGCGCAGTGGAGCATTGCCAACAACAGCGATGCCGCCATCCGCTGGGTCGTAGGGCAGTTGCAGGAGGTCGCGAGGTGCGAAGTGCCGCGGACCGATGAGTTCGCCGACCTGCTGCTGGAAAGCAAGATCTCGATGGAATACAACACCGACAAAAGCCGGCTGTAGTCCCCATCATTCTCGCAGACTGGTAAGTAACCGCAGTAAACGACTGGTATTGAACAGGTTTCTGTTTCGCGAATACCTGTCTTTCCAATCAATCGATGCATCGCCGTTGCGCTCGATCAAGTTCGTCCGGCGCTGATCCGTCCATTTTCCGGTCCACCAATTGATGGAGGACTGGAATGGCGATCATCGGAATCAGGCGGCTGACCTGGCTGGTGGAGGACATGGGCGCATGCGTGCGCTTCTTCTCCGACTTCGGGCTCTCGCTGATAGAGGAACAGGCCGGCGAGGCCGTGTTCGAGGCGGCCGACGGTTCACAGACCGTGTTGCTGCTGCGCGGACACCCGCGCCTGCCCCAAGGCAGCGCGCAGACCGGCAAGGGCGTGTTCGAATGCACCTGGGCGGTGGACAGCCAGCTGGGGATGGAACGGCTGCTCGCCAACCTGTCGCGCGACCATGACCTGGCGACCGATGCCGAGGGCGTGGTTCGCTTCACCACGCCGTTCGGACAGGCAATCGCGCTGCAGGTGTGGCAGCCGCGCGCCGTGTTCGGTGCGCCCACGCCGCAGAACACGGTAGGCCGGATCGAACGGCTGAACCAGCCGCGCAAGTGGATCGACCGCGCGCTCCCCAAGCGCACCCACCACTGCGTCTGGACTTTCCCCGACGTGCAGGAGGCGGTCGACTATTACCGCGACCGGCTGGGATTCCGCATCACCGACATGCAGAAGGGCTTCGGCGTCTATATGCGTGCCGATTGCTGCTATGAACACCACAACGTGTTCCTGGCCGATGCCCATGCCCCGATGCCCGGGTTCAACGGCACCCTCAAGTTCCACCACGCCAACTGGGAAGTGGAGGACATCGACGAGCTGATGGTGGGCAAGAACCACCTCGACCGGAAAGGCTATGATTTCGGGGACTGGAACTGGGGCTTCGGCCGCCACCGGCTAACCTCTGCCGCCTTCCTCTATATCCCCTGCCCCGCTGGCGGCGACGCCGAATACGGGGCCGACTGCGACTGCGTGGACGACAGCTGGCGCCCGCGCATCTGGGACGGCGCCTTCGGTACGGCGATCTACATGACCAGGCTGCCCGATTTCATGCGGGACGAGCCCAACTGGGACGTGACCTATGCCCGCCCCGACCAGCTTCACTACCACCCGGCTGAGCCTGCACCGCTGGCCGATGCGGCAGAATGACAGGAGGACACGACATGACAAACGAAGTCTGCATCATCGGTGGTGGCGTTGCCGGCCTTGCCCTTGCTATCGGCCTGCACCGCAAGGGAATTGCCGTGGAAGTGGTGGAGCGCGACAAGGACTGGAAGGTCTACCACGTCGGCATCATCGTCCAGTCCAACTTCATCCGGGCTCTCGACCAGCTGGGCCTTGGCAAGGAAGCCGTGGCCGCCGGCTATCCTTACAAGGGTGCGCGCTTCCTGACCGTCGGCGGAGACCTGATCGCGGAACTGCCGGGCGACAGCCAGATCGATGGCCTGCCCGGCGACCTTGGCCTTACCCGCCCGGCCTTGCACGAGGTGTTGACCAGCCGGGTAAGGGAACTGGGAATCCCGGTGCGCCTTGGCGTCACCTTCGAAAGCTTCACCGACAAAGGCAATGGGGTGGAGGTGCGCTTCAGCGACGGCACCACCGGCTGCTATGACCTGGTGGTGGGCGCGGACGGCAACTATTCGGCGGTGCGCAAGGTGCTGTGGCCCGATGCCACGCCGCAGTACACCGGCCAGGCCGTGTGGCGCTACAACGTGCCAAGGCCGGACGGGCTGGATTGGGCGGACATCTACCTCGGGGCGCAGAACGGATTTCGCGGCAAGGCAGGCTATTGCCCGCTCAGCGAGGAGGAGATGTACATCTTCGCCGTGATCGAGGAACCGGGCAAGCCCCGCTTCGCGCCCGAGAGCCTGGCCGATGAGATGCGCCAGCGGCTGCTGGGCTATGGCGGGCTGATGGCCGAGGCGGCAAGGCACGTCACCGATCCGGCGCTGGTGGTCTATCGCCCGCTGGAAGCCTGCATCATGCCTGATCCCTGGTACCAGGGCCGCGTGGTGCTGATCGGGGACGCGGCCCATTCGGCTACCCCGCACCTGGGCCAGGGCGCTGCCATGGCCGTGGAAGACGCGGTGGTGCTGGCCGAGGAACTGGCCAGCGAGCAGCCGGTGGAGACCGCCCTGCGCGCCTTCATGGACCGCCGGTTCGAGCGGGCCAAGCTTGTCGGCACCAGTTCGATCATGCTGGGCGAGTGGGAAATGCACCCGGAACGCGCCGGCGACCCGGTTGAAGTGACCGACCGGATCCGCCGCGCCCTGGCCGAGCCGGTATGAAGAGGGGCCCCTTCCCCCCTTGGTGGGGGAAGGGCGGCCTCCCTTGAGGGCTTGAACAGCCATCTAGAGCTTGGCGTTAGCCGGGCTCCACTTGATGCTGAGTTCGATGCCCTGCCCTACCGGCAGCAGGGCGGTCTGCATGTCGGGCCTTGCACGAACGGCAGCGCGGTAGAGGCGCACGCTTTCGCGGTGCGCGGCCGGGTCGATCATGTTGTCGGAGCACAGCACCGCCTCTTCCGACAGCTTGGGATAAAGCGCCTCGAAGCACGGTTCGTAGAATTCCTTCCAGATGTCGACGAGCACGAAGTCCCACGGCCCCGGATCGGCCGCAATCAGCGCCAGCGCATCGCCGCAGCGGAAATCGACAACCCCGGCCAGCCCTGCCGCCTCCAGCCGCTCACGGGCGTAGGCCTGCTTGTAGTCGGCCAGTTCCATGGTCACGAGCTCGGCGCCCGCTGCCCTTGCCGCATCGGCGAGGAACAGGGTCGAGTAGCCATAGCTGGTTCCCAGCTCCAGGATGCGTTTGGGCGCCCGGGCAATGATCAGGGCATGGAGGAACCAGGCGGCCTCCTCGCCAACAGGCAGCAGGAACTCGTCGCGCCGGGCAAAGCCTGCCGGGCCAAGCTGCTTCATCATTGCCTGGTCTTCTTCGAGCCGCTTGCGGTAGCCCTCGAAGACCCCCTGCACTCTCTGATCGTCAAACCTCATTTGCGGCGAGCCTCCATTGCAACACGTTCCTGTTCTTCGCGCGCCAACGCATGCCGAAGCTGGGGCAGCGCCTCGTTGTCCGCACGGTGGCGGGCGACGTTCTTCCACGGGCCGAGGTCGAAGCCGCCAAACTCGGAATTGGTATAGGCCCACCAGAAATAGGTATCCACGATCGACCAGTCGTTACCAAACCACCAGCGCCGCTGTGCCAGTTCGCGATCGAGCTGGTCGAGCAGCGCCGTGAACAGTTGGCCTCCCCGGGCCTTCACCGGTTCGGTATCGCCCGTGGTCCACATCATCGGCACCTTGATCGCGCGCACGCTGGGGTGCCACACCGAACTGATCCAGCCGAGCACCGCCAGCTGCCTTGCCTCTTCCATCGCGCCGGCTGTCACCGGAAACAACCCGGCATCGGGATATTCGGCATGAAGCCAGCGCATGATAGCCAGGTTTTCAGTCAGCGGCTGGCCGTCGACCAGCAGGCACGGCACTTTCCCCTGCGGATTGAGCGAAAGGTATTCCGGCCTGCGGTTCTCGCCAGAATGGAAATCGATCATGTGCGCCGCATAGGGAGCACCGGTCTTCTCCAGCGCGGTCATCGTCACCCGGGAACAGGCGGTGTGGGCGATGAACAGCTTCAGGTCACGCGTCATTGGCCATCCTTACGCGAGCCGCCTCCTCCCGGGCCCGGGCACGGTGAGCGTCAAGGCCGGGGAGATAGACCCCGCCCTGATGGGAGGCGAATTCAGCCAAGCTGCGCCTCTGCCGCCAGCATCGCCTCGATCTTGCGCCGCGCCCGGGTACCGCCCTGGTCCACGCCCAGCGACAGGGGCTTGCCAGCCCAGAAATCGGGCGCTTCCATCCGGGCAAAGGCCGCCTCGATGATCGGCTTGTCCTCCACGTCGAAGGCCTGGCGGAACAGGTCCGAGAGGAACGCGTCCAGTTCCGCGCTGTCGATCAGGTGGTGGCGGGCGTTGGCGGTGAAATAGTGCGATGTCGTGGCCGTTTCCGGCGTCACGATGTGCGCCTGCCCGCCCACCGCATAGCCCTGGTCGCGCGGGGCACCGGGCAGTGTAGCCCCGATGTCCAGCCGCATGGAGGCCGGGGCATTCCAGCGCATGTCCAGCCAGTGGTCGGTAAGCTGCCCTTCGGCATAGGGCGGGCGGCACGCACTGGGCGCAGGCACATTTTCCATCCACCAGTTGGAATGCAGCGTCGCACCCTCGTCGATCACCGTGTGCTTGCCGGCAAAGATGACCCCGTCGCCGGCAAAGGTGCCGCGATGGACGAATTCGATGTGGCTGAGGTCGAGCAGGTTGTCAGTGCAGAATTCGTAAGGGGCCTTCACATGGGTATAGCCGCGCAGGACCTTGCGTCCGGGCTGGTCTGCCACCATGCCGAAATCGGGGATCAGCGAAGGATCCGCGTCCTCCCGCTCGCCACCCCACAACCACACGATCCCGTCACGCTCCACACAGGTCCATGCGGGAATATGGGCAGCGGCCGGCATGCGATCGGAAAACGGATTGCGGATGCAGGTCCCGCCAGCATCGAAGGTGAGGCCATGGTACGGGCAGACCAGCGCATCCCCGTCGCGTTCACCCAGGCTCAGCGGAGCAAAGCGGTGCGGACAGCGGTCAAGCAGCGCTGCCACCGTGCCATCCGACAGGCGATAGAGCACCGTCGGCCGGTCGGCGATGCGGCGAGAAAGCACGCCGTCTGCCAGTTCATCCGACCAGCCGGCCATGTACCAGCAGTTCTTCGGAAAACTCGTCATCGCTTACTTCCTCGTTCGATGCCCGCCCTAATCCTCGAAGATGGCAACCGCGCGGGTCCAGCCGGCGCTGGCCCCCTTGATCTTGTGCGGGAAGCAACTGATCATGAACCCGGTTGAGGGGATGGCTTCGAGGTTGTGCATCTTCTCGATGTGGCAATAGCCGATATCCACGCCCGCCCGGTGGCCTTCCCAGATCAGCTTGGGATTGCCGGTTTCCGCCACTTTCCTGGCGGTGTGGGCAAACGGCGCATCCCAGCTCCAGGCGTCGGTGCCGGTAACCCGCACCCCGCGCTCGAGCAGGTACATGGTGGCTTCGTAGCCCATCCCCGCACCCTTCCCGACATAGCCGGGGTCGCGTTCGGCCAGCGCCTTGCCGGCGGTGGTGTTGACCACCACGATATCGAGCGGTTGCAGCACATGGCCGATCCGCTCAAGCTCCGCTTCCACATCGGCGGCAGTGGCGACATAGCCATCCTCGAAGTGCCGGAAATCGAGCTTCACGCCGGGGTTGAAGAACCATTCCAGCGGCATCTGGTCGATCGTCTGCGATGGCCGCGCGCCCCCGGGAAGGGCAGCATCCTGCATCGGGTGATAGTGCCAGGGCGCATCGACATGGGTGCCGCTGTGGGTGGTCAGCCGCACCCACTCGGCAGCGCAGAAGGGATGGCCGCCGTGCATCCCATCGGCGTCGTCGGGATTGAACCAGTGCGCCAGCTCGTGCTTGGTATCGGCATGGACCTCGTATTCGATGGTCGGCTTCAGGAACGGCGGATCGCTGATCACGTCGTTTTCCAGTGTCATCGACAGGTCGACGTAGCGACGGGTCATGGCTTCTCTCTCCTGTTTGCCCCATCGGGCCTGTTCGCATTCCGGCGCGGCCAGCTTTGCCTGCAATAGACCGGCCCCAGGAACCTCGTCTTGGAAAAACGGTTTTGCCTTGGCTGTTTCGATGCCGGACATGGCGGACCAGCCGCTGATGCGGACGGAATTCCATTGTTGCAGATGCCGCAGAGACAGGGACAGAACCAACGCATCTTATCGATGGCATCCTATCGACCCTGTGCCATTGCCCGGGCCTGCCGGGCCAGCTACCTCTCCGCCCCATAACACAGGATGGGAGATTGCGGTCGATGCGCCTTGCTAGCGTACAAGATGGAACCCCTGACGGGCGGCTGGTGGTGGTTTCGCCCGATGGCACGCACTGCGCCCTTGCGCCAATTGCCACGCTGCAGCAGGCGCTGGACGACTGGGACGAGGTGGAGCCGCGCCTGCGGGCGATCGACAGTTTCCCCGATGCGCTCGACATGGCACAGGTGCTCTCGCCCCTGCCGCGCGCTTGGCAATGGCTGGATGGTTCCGTCTATGCCAGCCACGGCGCGCTGATGGACGAGGTCATCGGGGTTAAGAAGCCCCCGGTCGAATGGCCGCTGATGTACCAAGGCGTCTCCAGCAAGTTCTATGCCCCCACCGAAGACGTGGTCATGCCGGACGAGGCGCTGGACATCGATTTCGAAGGGGAGTTCGGGATCATTACCGACAGGGTGCCGATGGGCACTTCGGCGGCCGATGCGGGCAAGCACATCAAGCTGGTGGTGCAGATCAACGACTGGTCGCTGAGGGCGCTGGCCGGGCCGGAAATGAAGACCGGGTTCGGCTGGATCCAGGCCAAGCCGCTGTGCTCGATGGCGCCGTTCGCGGTCACGCCGGACGAGCTGGGCGACGGCTGGGAGGAGTGCCAGCCGAACATGCACCTCACCGTTCACTGGAACGGCCGGCAGTTCGGCAATGCCCACGGCAAGGCGATGGGCTATGCCTTCGACAAGCTGGTGGCCCACGCGGCCCGCACGCGCGAACTGGTGGCGGGCACGGTGATCGGATCGGGCACGGTCTCGAACGAGAATTTCCGCGAGGTCGGCTCCTCCTGCATCGCCGAACGGCGCGGGATCGAGATCGTCGACGAAGGCGCGCCGAAAACCGGGTTCATGAAGTTCGGGGACCGGGTGCGGATGGAGGCGGTTACCGCCGATGGCCGCAAGCCGTTCGGCGCAATCGACCAGATAGTGGTAAAGCTGTGAACAGCCCTGCCCTGCCCCCGATCCAGCGGGTCGTTACCGGGCATGATGCAAACGGGCGCGCCTGCTTCAAGTCGGAAGACGTCCGCGAACCGCAGCCCATTCCAACCGGCGATGCCAATTTCCTGCTCTTGTGGACTACCGAAACGGTCCCTGCCGATAACAATGACGAGACCGACGGGCGGGATCGGGACGTCGGCACAACGCTCAAAGGCGGCAGCGCCTTCCGCATTGTCGACATGTTGCCGGGCGGCGAAAGCCCGTTCCACCGGACCAATTCGATCGACTACGGGATCGTCCTGGAAGGCGAAGTGGAACTGGAGCTGGAGGACGGTCGCAAGAAGACGGTTCGCAAGCACGGCGTGATCATCCAGCGTGGCACCAACCACCTGTGGCGAAACAATACCGACCAGATCTGCCGCATCGCCTTTATCCTGATCGAGGCACCGGCATACCTCCACAACGGCCAGCCCCTGGAAGAGTACAAGCCCGAAGCCGTGGATGACAGGTACAGCAACGGCGAACCGATTTCCTGACGCGCGCCCTGGGAAGCAGATCATGACCGAGGCCCAAGGCACCTACCCGCCGCGCCGCAAGGCCTGGCTTTCGACAGGGGTCATCTTCCTGTTGACGGTCATAGCGATGGCCGACCGGATGGCCATCTCCATGCTGATCGGCCCGATCAAGGCCGAATTCGGCATCGGCGATTTCCAGGCCAGCCTGCTGATCGGGCTGGCCTTCACGCTGTTCTACGTCATCTTCCTGCTGCCCATCGGAGCCGCAGCCGACAGGTACAGCCGGGCCAGGGTGCTGGCCGTGTGCCTAACGATCTGGTCGGTCGCGACGATCCTGTGCGGCTTTACCGTGGGCTTTGTCAGCCTGTTCCTTGCGCGGATGCTGATGGGTGCGGGCGAAGCGGCGATCGGCCCGTGTTCGGTAGGCATCATCGGGGCAAGCTTCCCCCGCCACGAGCTGTCCAAGCCGCTTGCCGTCCAGGGCATCGGCTTCCAGGTCGGCCCTGCGGTGGGCGTTGCCGCCGCTGGTGCGATCCTCGCCGCGGGCAGCGCAGGTGCCTTCGAGGGGATACCCCTGCTGGGTGATCTGTCAGCCTGGCGGGTGGCCTTCATCCTGATCGGCCTGCCGGGCCTGCTGGCGCTGCTGCTGATCCCGCTGCTGACCGATCCCGATGCCGACCGCCGCAAGCAGCGCGATGCCGAACCTGCTGTCCGGGTCAGCATTCTGCCGTTCCTGAACGAGAACCGCAGGCTGATGGGGCTGATGCTGGCCGGTTCGGGGATTTCCGCCATTGCCTCTGGCGTGATCACCGGCTGGGTGCCGGAATACCTCCAGCGTTCGCTGGGTGTCTCCCCGGCAGAGGCCGGTGCCATGCTCGGCCTGATCCTCCTCAGCGCGGCATTCCTGGGTCAGGGATTGTATGCGATCATCGTGGACTGGTGCGCCGCTCGCGGCATGATGGACGCGCCCTTGCGTATTGGCCTGGTGCCGACAGCGCTGGCTGTACCGCTCGCCTGGCTGGCCTTTGCAGCTGAGGACGCTTCGGGCTTTTACCTGTTCCTGTTCTCTTTCGCGCTGGTGATCGCGCCGTTCAACGCCCTCAACAACACGGTCGCCCAGCAAGTCGCCCCGCCCGCCTTGCGCAGTCGCATTTCAGCGCTGCTGATCTTCTCCATCAGTATCATCGGCTTTGCCATCGGGCCGGCGCTGGTCGGCTGGATGAGCGAATTCGTCCTTGGCGAGCAACGGCTGGGCGAAGCCATGCAGTGGGTCAGCACGCTGGCCATGGCCTGCACGCTGGTGCTCTATGCCCTGGCCCGCAAGCCGCTGTTGGCCGCAATGGCAAAGAAGGATGCAGCATGACCAACCTGTTCTCGCTGTCGGGCAAATGCGCCATCGTGACCGGTTCGACGCGAGGCATCGGGCTCGCCATTGCGCAAACCATGATCGCCGCCGGCGCGCGCGTGATGATCTCCAGCGAGGACGAGGCCGACACGGCGCGTGTCGCCGCTGAATTGGGCCAGCCCGGCATCGCCTGCGACGTGGCGGATGATGCCGCGCTCGGCCGGCTGGTATCGGGTGCAGTGGAGGAACTCGGGGGCTTAGACATCCTCGTCTGCAATGCCGGGATCACCGGCCAGCACGCACCGATATCGGCGATCGACATGGACGATTATGACCGGGTGATGGCGATCAACCTGCGCAGCCACGTTGTGCTTGCCAACCTGGCCATGCCGCACATGGCGGCGCGCGGCGGCGGATCGATTATCCTCGTCGCCAGCATTGCGGCCTTGCGCGGCAATGCTGTGATCAATGCCTACGCCCTTGCCAAGGCCGGGGTAGCGCAGCTGGCCCGCAACCTGGCGGTGCAATGGGGACCGCAGAACGTGCGCGCCAATGCCATCGCCCCGGGGTTCATCGCGACCGACCTTGCAAAACCCCTGCTGGCCGACCCCGGCTTCATGGAGCGGCGCATGCAGATGACGCCGCTGCGCCGGCCGGGAACGGTGGAGGAGATCGCTGGCGCAGCCGTGTTCCTGGCAGCGCCTGCCGGTGGCTTCGTCAACGGGCAGGTCCTGGTTGTGGATGGCGGGACGGTTATCACCGACGGCAGCTAGGGCAACCCATGCCAAGGAACGGCAAATCGATAGCTTGCTTCCCACACTATCGACAGAATGGTTTTGCAATGACACCAGTCCGCTTCCAATTCAGGCGTGCTGGTTCGCGCCCGGCAGGTCGGGTGCAATGGGAGTTGCGTGTTAAATGAGCCGAGTCACCGAAATCCGCCACGTGGCCTTCGCGGTCCCTGATCTTGCGGCAGAGCAGGAATTCTACACCGACAACTGGGGCCTCAAGCTGGTCGCCGAACAGGACGGCATGGCCTACCTTGCCACCCAGGGACATGACGAGCTCTACGTCGTGCGATTGCGGCAGGCGGACCGGCGCAGCGTCGATGCTGTGTCACTGGCAGCAAACAGCCGAGCCGACGTCGATGCCCTGCACGACAAGGTGGTGGCCAATGGTTGCAAGGTCATCTTCCCCCCGCGCGACCTGGCAACGCCCGGCGGTGGCTATGGCTTCCGCTTCTTCAACCCCGATGGCATGCCGCTGGAAATCTCCAGCGATGTCGCGCGCGGCGAAGCGCGCCCGCTGGCCCGGGGCGAAGGCCTGCCGCTCAAGATCAGTCACATCGTGTTCCACTCGCCGCAGCACAAGGAAATGACGCAGTGGTTCTGCGATGTGCTGGGTTTCCGCGTCTCGGACTGGATCGGCGATTTCATGAGCCTGATCCGCTGCAACAGCGCCCACCATCGCATCGCCTTCCTGCCCGGGCCGCCCTGCCTCAACCACGTGGCCTATGACATGCCCGACGTGGACGAGATGATGCGCGGCGTGGCGCGGCTGAAGCGGCGCAAGATCGACGTGCTGTGGGGCCCGGGCCGGCACACGGCAGGCAACAACACCTTCAGCTATTTCGTGACCCCCGCCGGTTTCGCGGTGGAATACACATCGGACCTCGAAGAGATCGACGAGGAGACGTGGGAACCGCACGTCTACGAACCAGCACCGGGAATCATGGACCAGTGGGGCAGCGGCGTCGGCGGACCGCAGACCATGCCGCGCCCCGAACCCGATGCTGCCCTTTTCACACCTGCGGAGATCTGATCAATGGCCCTGTTCGAACCCTTTCCCAATTATGTCTGGAACCTGGGCGTTTCGATCGCGCTGGAGAACGGCGGCAAGATCGGCGAGATCGTGGACATCATCAAGCCGCTGATGGCCAAGGCCCAGGCGGGCGAGGATGCCGGTACCTCCGACTTCATGGTCGAGTGGGTCAAGATGGCCGACAAGCTGGTCGAGCTGGGCGAGGAAGACCTGGCCCTGGGCCGCGCATTCTCTGCCGGCGCCAAGTTCAAGCGCAGCGCGATCTACTACCAGACCGGCGAACGGATGCAGGCCCATGGCTCGGAAGGCCGGATGCTGACCTATCGCAAGGCGATCGACAACTTCCTGCGCGGGGTGCAACTGGCAGGTGACCCGGTGACCAAGGTGTCCATCCCCTACAAGGGTGCGCAGATCACCGGCCTGTTCCACCGCGCCCCGGTGGAAGGCCCTGCCCCTTGCGTGGTCTATTGCAACGGCCTCGACAGCATGAAGGAAATGCTGTGGATGGGCGGGCTGCCGGTGGCGCTTGCCAAGCGCGGCATCCACACCCTCTGCGTCGACCAGCCGGGCACCGGAGAGGCGCTGCGACTTCACAACCTGCCGGCAACGCCGCATTCCGAAGAATGGGCGAGTGCCTGGGTCGACTGGCTGGAACAGCAACCCCACGTGGACAAGGCGCGCATCGGCATGACCGGCATTTCACTGGGGGGCCACTTCGCCCCGCGCGCCGTCGCCTATGAACCGCGCTTTGCCAGCGGGGCCGCCTGGGGTGCCAACCACAACTGGCACGAGGTCCAGTACAAGCGGATGAAGCGCGAGGGGGAGAACCCCGTGCCGCATTACTGGGGCCACGTGTTCTGGGTGTTCGGTGCCAAGGACATGGACGACTTCCTTGAAAAGACGAAGGACATGAACCTCAACGGCCACATGGACCGGATCAAGGTGCCGTTCCTCGTCACCCACGGCATCCACGACCGGCAGATTTCCAAGGATTACGCCAACCAGACTTACGACCAGCTGGTCAATTCGCCACGCAGGGAACTGAAATGGTTCACCGAACGTGAAGGCGGGGTCGAGCACGTCGGCGCGGATAACCACGCCTTTGCCATCGACTACATTGCCGACTGGTTTGCCGAGACGCTGGGCGGCAGGACGGCTCCCTGATGGCGATCGAACCGCGCCCGGCCAATCGCCCGCCCCCGCGCAGCTTCACGGTGCTGGGCAAGCGGCTCGTCTCGCCCAACATGCTGCGCGTCACGCTGGGCGGGCCGGGCATGGCGGGTTTCCCGGCGGCGCAGGATGGCGGCTACCTCAAGCTGCGGGTCCCCTCGACAGAGGATCCCGCGCGGCTGGTCGTGCGCACCTATACCATCGCTGCACAGCGGGCCGGTGACGCCGGGGGCGAACTCGACGTCGATTTCGCACTGCATGGCGGGATGGACGATGCCGGGCCTGCCACGCGCTGGGCCCTGTCGGCAGAGCCAGGTTCGCAAGTGGAGGCCGGCGGCCCGGGCGCGGCCAAGCCTTTGGCCGAAGGGGCTGACCACTACCTCGTGGCAGGCGACATGACTGCCCTTCCCGCCATCGCGGCAAACCTGGCACGCCTGCCCGCAGATGCGCGCGGCGCCGTGTTTCTCCGCGTGGTCGCAGAGGCGGACCGGCAGGATCTTGCCTGCCCGGCCGGCGTTGCAATCCACTGGCTGGTGCATCCCGATCCGGGAGCCGATCCGGACCTGCTGGCCAATGCCATGCGCGCCCTGCCCTGGCCACAAGGCGAAGTCTGCGCGTGGGTGGCGGCCGAGTTTTCCGCGATGAAGGCGCTGCGCACTTACCTGCGCGAAGAGCGTGGCCTTGGCGCAGGCCAGCTGTACATCTCCAGCTACTGGAAGGCGGGCCTTACCGAAGACGGCCACCGCGAGGCCAAGCGCGCCGACGCCGAGGCTGCCCTCCCGGCCTGAAGGCAGCGGGACTGCCCCGTAAAGGAGCTTCGTTCCGGCAATCATCCACGCACAGGAAATCGCAGCCATCCGGCTGGCGATGCAGCCTGCAATGAGCCGAAGCTGACATGGCGCCGCAAAAGGGGGCGATGAGGATGGTAGCGGAGGAGGGACTCGAACCCCCGACACGCGGATTATGATTCCGCTGCT
>CAZTED010000034.1:4389-20292 GCA_964612175.1 uncultured Sphingomonadaceae bacterium | reverse complement strand
TCGCCCCCGGTGCGCGGCTGATCGGCGATGTCACCATCGGGCCGGAGGCGAGCGTGTGGTACAACTGCGTCCTGCGCGGCGACATCCACCGGATCGAGGTGGGCGCGCGGAGCAATGTGCAGGATGGCACCGTGATCCATGTCGAGGGTCCGCGCCCCGAGGCATCCAGTCCTACCGACGGTTGCCCGACCATCATCGGCGAGGACTGCGTGATCGGGCACATGGCCGTGGTCCATGGTGCCGTGCTGGAGGACCGCGCCTTCGTGGGCATGGGCGCGGTCGCGATGGACTATGCCCGGATCTGTTCGGGCGGCATGCTGGGCGCAGGCGCCCTGCTCAGCCCCGGCAAGGTCATCCCTGCTGGAGAGATCTGGGTCGGCCGCCCGGCAAAGTACCTGCGCACACAGGACGAGGGGCAGATTGCCAAGATCCGGTTCCAGACCGAACGCTACTGCCAGCTTGCCCGGCGCCACCTTGCGGCCCTGCGTGGCGAAACCGAAAGCTGACCTGCCCCCCGCGGATGCGATCCGGGCGCTTGCCGACGGGCAGGGACGGCTGGCGCTGCGGGTCATGCCGGGAGCACGCGTCGCGGGGATCGCCATCGTCGACGGGCTGCTGCAGGTGAAGGTGCGCGCCAGGCCCGAAGCCGGTGCTGCGAACGAGGCGGTCCTGGACCTCTTGGCAAAGGCGCTCGGCACCGCGCCCTCGCGCATCATCTTGTTGCGCGGCGCAACTTCGCGCGACAAGCTGGTTCAGCTCGACTGACCCTCGCGCCGCCGCATCCGGGTTGCGGCAATCACCAGTGCCAGCCCCCACAGGCAGGCGAGCCACGGCGCGGCCAGCGGGTTGCCGAGGAAGGCCAGCGCGCCGAGCATCCCGCCGCCGGCAAGGCTTGCCCACAAGAGCAGGCTCGGCATCATGCCCTTGCGGCCCCGGCCGCTGCCACCCAGCCACCCGGCCAGCCCTTCGCCGATCCGCACCAATGCCCCGGTCATGTAGGTGACCCCCAGCGTCACCTCCCCGTGGCGCCGGAAGACATTGTTGATCGCACCCATTGCCAGCACTGCGCCGCCAAGGAATGTCGGCGTGCTGCCCGCCGCCTGCCCGGTGGCGGCGATTACCAGCATCGTCGTGGAAAGAGTGAGGACGGCCATCCTGCGGCGTTCGCCATAACGCTCGGCCACCAATGCGCCCAGCGCCACGCCGAGCACGAAGCCAGCCAGCAGGCCGCCCGCCACCAGTGCCGGGCTGGCACCCTGCGCCAGCTCGACGCCCAGCCGCGTGGTGTTGCCCGACATGAAGGAAACGAAGAACCGGTCTGCCGCCAGGAAGCCCGAGGCATCGACGAAGCCCGCCAGCCCCGCAATGGCATAGGCAAGCAGGCGTTCGGCGCGGTCCAGCTGGTACATGGCCGCATCCTGCGGCGCTGGCGGCGGCAAATCAACTGCCCGCCGCCGGAACCCGGGGGCTAGCCTGCCAACAGGTCGCAGATCCTGCCAGCGCTGCGACCGTCGCCAAAGGGATTGTGGGCGCGGGCCATCGCATCGTAGGCGGCGCGGTCGTCGAGCAGGCGGGTGGCTTCGGCCACGATGCGGTCGGCCTGGGTACCCACCAGCATGGCGGTGCCCGCTGCCACTCCTTCCGGACGCTCGGTCGTCTCGCGCATGACCAGCACCGGCTTGCCCAGCGCGGGGGCCTCTTCCTGCACCCCGCCGCTGTCGGTCAGCATCAGGTCGGCAATGGCCAGCAGGCGGGCGAAGTGCGGGTAGTCGAGCGGCTCGATCATGGCGACATTGTCGATGCCGCCCAGGGCACCGTCCATCACCGCGCGGACATTGGGATTGAGGTGGACGGGGAAGATCACCGCCACGTCATCGCGCGCGGCAAGGCGGCGGATGGCGTCGGCAATCGCCTGCATCCCCTCGCCGAAGTTCTCGCGCCGATGGGTGGTGACGCCGATGATGCGCTTGCCGGCGAAGCGCTGCTCCAGCCCGGCAAGCCCGCCCGCCAGCGCCGGTTCGGCGGCGATCCGGGCGGTGATCCAGTGCAGCGCGTCGATTACCGTGTTGCCGGTCACGTGGACGCTGGCCGGATCGACGTTCTCCTTCAGCAGGGCATCGCGGCTGGTGGTGGTCGGCGCGCAATGCAGCGCCGCGAGCGAGCCGATGACCTTGCGGTTCACTTCCTCGGGCCAGGGATGGTAGATGTTGCCGCTGCGCAGCCCGGCCTCGACATGGGCGACCGGAACCTTGCGGTAATAGGCGGCCAGCGCGCCCGCCATGGCGGTGGCCGTATCGCCCTGTACCACCACCCAGTCGGGCTGTTCGGCATCCATCACCCGGCCCAGCCCGGTCACCAGCCGCGCGGTCAGTTCGTCAAGCGTCTGGTCCGGCTGCATGACGTCAAGATCGTGATGCGGCACAACGCCGGAAATCTGCAGCACCTGGTCGAGCATCCCGCGGTGCTGGCCGGATACGCATACCCGGCTGTCGAACCGCGCGTCAGCTTCGAGCGCGTGGACCAGCGGGAACAGCTTGATCGCTTCGGGACGCGTGCCGAAGACGGTGAGGATACGCTGGTTGGGGTTGCGCTTTGTGCCTGACATTCCAGGTCCTTAGCGCACAGGTGGTTAACTATGAACTACGGCCGGTACCCGGGGCTCATTCGCCCGCAGGCGGGCTCACCAGCACTGCGGGATCGGTCACCTCGATATCGGGAAGCGGAATCTCTTCGCCCGGCAGCGGAGCATCACGCTCTGCCTCGAGCCGCTCCATGTAGGCGCGCTCCAGCTCCTCCACCCGTTGCTGGGTGCGGGCAGCATCGGCGTCGATCGTTTCCAGCCGCTCGGCACGCACCTCGGCGATCTGCTGGCTGAAGCGGCGGGTCGGCGCATTCTCGCGCTCGGCCACGGCTTCCTCGATCTCCTGGATCGAACAACCCAGTTCCGATCCGCCACCGATATTGGTGCACGACCCCGGGCCGAAGGCGCCGACATCCTCGTTCGCGCGGACGCGATCGGTCCAGCTGCGGTTTTCCGGGCTGTTGCTCTGCCGCAGCTGGCGCGGGATGCGATAGGGATCCTCGATCTCCTCGCACACCACGATGGTATCGGGATCCTCTGCCGCTGGGCATTCACCGCCGACCGGGATCTGCACCATCATCACCCGCTCGTTCCCCGCCTCCTGGGCGGCAATCGGCTGGACCAGCACGGCAAGGGCGCCGCTGGCGGCTGTCAGGGCAAGAAGGCGCTTCATCACATCAATCCTTCGCTGTTCGCTGCCGATATAGGGCATCTGCGGGCCTGAACCATAACTGAAGCGGCGACGCCTGCGCTGATCCCGGTCAATCTGGCCAGTCAGATTTTTTCCGACAGGCGAATCGCCGCGCGGCAGCCAAGCCGTACGGCGGCCGAGAACAGGGCATAGGCCGGGGCCCTTTCTGCCCCTGCCGCCAGGGCGGCATCGCGATGCTCGCGCTCGTCGTCGCGGAAACGGGCGATCAGGCCGGCCAGTTCCGGGTCGTCGCCATCGGCTTCCAGCCGTTCGAGCTGCTGGGTGTAGTGGCGGTCGATCTCTTCCTCGATCGCGGCGGTGCAGGCCATGGCGGCTTCCGGGCCGATCAGCGCCGAACCTGCGCCCAGTGCATAGCCCGCCACGTTCCAGAATGGCTGCAGCGCCGTGGGCCGCACCCCGCGCCGCGCCATCAGGGCATCGAATTCGGCGCGATGGCCGGCCTCCTGTTCGGCCATGGCGCGGATTTCCGCGGAATGGGGGCCGCGGTCGCCCATGACTGCCAGTTGTCCGGCATAGATGCGGGTGGCGCCATACTCGCCCGCCTGGTCGACGCGGATCATCTGTGACCGATCGGGTTTAGCGCTCATGCCATGGCCTTCCTGTCGTTTGCGCGAGCCAGCAGGGCAAATATGGCCACGGCCCCGCCGATGGAAAACAGTGCGTTGAACCCGGCAAGCGAAATGCCCGCAAGGGTCCAGGCCGGGACATCGCACGATATGGTCGGCTGGGCGAGGATCGCCTCCAGCGCATCGCCGCCAGTTGTGGGCGCCAGGGCGCAGGCGGTGATGCCTTCCCACCAGCCGTATTCCACCCCTGCATGGAACACCCCGATCAGGCCCGACACCAGGATCGCCGCTCCGGCCAGTGCCACCAGCAGGCGTCTTGCAGGCATGACAAAGGAGGCGATGGCCAGCGCCACGGCGGCGAAATGCGGCCAGCGCTGCCACCAGCACATTTCGCACGGGTAGAGGCCGAAGCCATATTCCGAGACATAGGCGCCCGCGAGCAGCAGCGCCGGCAGGGCGAGGGCTATTCGCTGGGCGTGGAACAGGGGCTTGCCGGTCATCCGCAGGCTCAGTTGCGCGAGGTGCGGCTGCCCGCACGGGCGGCGATGGTCACGCGGCTGGTGCGGCGCAGGGTCTCGAGCGCGTAATGCAGCTGGAAGTCCTCGATCCCCTGCTCCTCCAGCTGGGCGGCGGTAAGGGTAAAGCGCGGATCGTCGATCCGGTCACGCTCCAGCGCCTCGTCCTCGCGGCCGATCTCGTTGACCAGGTGGCCGCGCAGGTCGCTTTCGCGCAGGGCATAGCGCTGGCGCCGTTCGGCATCGGGATCGGACAGCTGCGGCACGCGGATGTCGGGTTCGATGCCGCCTTCCTGCACGCTGCGCCCTGCCGGCGTGTAATAGCGTGCCGTAGTCAGCTTGATCGCTGAATCGCGGGTGAGCGGCAGCAGCGTCTGCACGCTGCCCTTGCCAAAGCTGCGCTCGCCCATGACCAGCGCGCGGTCATGGTCCTGCAGGGCGCCGGCGACGATTTCGCTGGCCGAGGCCGAGCCTTCGTCGATCAGCACGATGATCGGCACGCCAGCGGCCGCGTCGCCGCGATAGACCGTTTCCGCTTCGTAATAGATCGTGTCCTGCCGGTTGCGCCCGCGCTGCGAGACGATCTGCCCGGAATCGAGGAACAGGTCGGACAGGGCCACGGCCTCGTCCAGCGAGCCGCCGGGGTTGCGCCGCATGTCGAGCACCAGACCGGACAGGCGGCCTCCGGCTTCGGCGCGCAGGCGGACCAGCGCGGCATTCACGTCTGCGCCCACGTCGCGGCTGAACTCGTTGACGCTGATATGGCCGATGTTGCCGGCCATCAGTTCTGCGGTGACAGGCTCCAGCTCGATCACGCCGCGGGTCACGGTCACTTCCAGCGGCTCCTCGCGGCCGGGGCGGAAGATCGTCAGGTCAACAGTGGAGCCCGCCGGGCCGCGCATCTGGGTAACGGCATCGTTGATATCGAGGCCGTAGATCAGGCTGCCGTTGATATGGGTGATGTAGTCGCCCGCCTTGATTCCGGCGGTGTCTGCCGGGCTGCCGCGGAACGGGCTGACCACCTTTACCGCGCCATCGTCCATCTGGATCGAGATGCCGAGGCCCTGGTAGTTGCCGTCGATCATCGTCTCCAGCCGTTCCAGCGAGGCGCCATCGAGGTAGGCGCTGTGCGGGTCGAGCGCGGCGAGCATCCCGTCGATCGCGCCGCGGATCAGCACTTCGTCCTCCACCGGCTCCACATAGCTGGCCTTGATCCGCTGGTAGGTGGCGAACAGCTTGGCAAACTCGGGCGATGCGCGCCCTTCAACCTGCGCGAAACCGGCAGTGGTGGCGGGCAGCAGCGCGATTGCGGTACACAGCGCGGCGGCACGAAAGGCGGGGGCGAACTTCATGGACCAGTTTCCTCTATGTCCCGGACCATCCTGTATCGCAGCACCGGCCTTAACGCCAGATGAGGATAAGGTCCGTGGCAGCAGCTTGCCCGGAGCGCGCTAGCGGGCGAATTCCAGCGGGTTGACCGGCTGCCCGCCGCTGCGCAGTTCCAGCGTGACGGTGGGCCGGCCCGGCCCCGCCACCCCGATCGGTGCGCCGCCCACCAGCTCGTCGCCCACGGCCACGTCGCTGCGGGCAAGCCCGGTGACAAGGCTGGTCCAGCCGCCGGCATGTTCGATGATCACGATCCGGCCATAACCGCGATAGGGCCCGGCAAAGCCCACCCGTCCTGCCGCCGGGGCCACCACCTGGGCATTGGCGCGGGGAGCAAGGGTGATGCCCTGGCTCAGCACCCCGTCCATGGGCGCACCGAACCCTGTCACCGTGCGGCCGGCGACGGGCAGGATGTAGGGCGCCGGCGCACCCACCGGGGCCGTTGCGGAAGGGAGCGGCTGCGGTTCCTCGGCAATGGTCGCGGCGCCATCCTGCGGGCGCAACACGGGTCCGGGCAGGGCGGCAAGGCGGCCGCGCAGGACTGCGGCCTCGTCAAGCTGGTCGACCAGGGCATCGAGGTCGAGCGCCTCCTCGGCCAGCGCCAGCGCCCTTTCCGCCTCGCGGCTGGCAATGCTGCCGGCCTGGCGCGCGGCCAGGCGCTGGCGGGCTTCGAGCGCGGCCAACTCCTGCCGCCGCTCGCCCAGCGCCTGTTCCTCGATACGCAGCACGCGGGCAGCTTCGGTTGCGGCGGAGGCCAGCTCTGCCGACCGCGCGATCTGCGTCTTAAGGCTGGCGGTGCGCTGTTCCACCTGCGGCACGGTGCTGGCCATCACGGCGCGCAGGTAGACAAGGTCGCGGATCTCGCCGGGCCGCAGCAGCGAAAGCGCCACCGGTCGGCGGGAAAATTGCTGCAGGGCGGCGGTCAGGGTAACGATCGGGCGCTGTTCGCGGCCAAGGCGTGCGCGCAGCCGCTCCTGCTCGGCACCGATCAGGGCCATGCGGGCATCGGCGGCGGCAATCCCGGCTTCGGCCTGCTGGATGCGTGCGGCCAGGGCGGCGGCCTGCCGGGCGGTGCGTTCGGCAGCGTCCTGCGTTGCCTCGGCCTCTGCCTCCAGCCGGGCGCTGCGCGCCTCGGCCGCGGCTCGCTCCGCCATGGCCTGTTGCAGGGCCTGGCGCGTTTCGGCCGCATCCTCGAAGACGGGCGCGCGCTGGGCCAGCGCGGCAAAGCCGAGGAAGGCGGTGGCAAGGACCAGCAGGATCAGGCGCGACATGGCGCTATCCTGACCTGTGATAGGGGTGCCCGGCAAGGATGGATGTGGCGCGGAACAGTTGTTCCATCAGCATGGCGCGGGCAAGCAGGTGCGGCCAGGTGGCGCGCCCGAAGGCAAGCAGCAGGTCTGCGGCCTGTCGTTCGGCATCGGAATGGCCATCGGCTGAGCCCAGCACGAAGCGACATTCGCGGTACCCCCCGTCGCGCCACTTCTCGAGGATCGCCGCCAGTTCCTCCGACGACAGGTCGCGCCCCTTCTCGTCGAGCAGCACGGTGCGGCAGGGGGTGAGGGGATCGGCAACGCGCCCGCCGGTTTCCGGCAATTCGGTCAGTTTCAGTGGCCAGGTCACGCGCTTTTCATAGCGCGCAACCAGCTCTGCCTCGGGCGAACGGGCGATCTTGCCGCGGGCTATGACGTGGAGGAGCATGCTTTCCTTGCCTCAAGCGCCAATGTGGCCGGCGAGCAGGCCTTGCCGGACCGCGTCCTGTTGACGCCCTTCGACCGACCGCAACTTGCGGGCGAATACGGCTCAGGCCGTGCCTGTCGCCTTGTCCTCGCCGAAGCCCCACATCCTTTCGAGGTTGTAGAAGCTGCGGACTTCGGGGCGGAACAGGTGCACCACCACGTCGCCGGCATCGATCAGCACCCAGTCCGCCGCCGGCAGGCCTTCGATCCGCGGGCTGCCGTGGCCGGCCTGCTTGAGCTTTTCGCCCAGCTTGGTGGCCATCGATGCGACCTGCCGTGTCGAGCGGCCCGAGGCGATGATCATGTGATCGGCGATCGAGCTCTTGCCCGCAAGCGGGATGGTGACGAGGTCCTGCGCCTGATCCTCGTCCAGCTGGTCGAGGATGAAAGCGTGGAGCGAGCCTGGAACGGCGGCGCCATGGGACGATGGGGTATGGTCTGGATTGCTGGTCATGGAAATGATGGTTGCGGTGCCGGTGGTTGCCGGAATGGCTTGCGCCCGGTCGATCTGGAAAGATCTCATCGCGACGTGTCTTGCTCCTGTGGCAGGTGATGGACGAATTCCGGCCCGCGACGCGAATACGGCGGACCAGCGCGCGTCATGCCGCCCTGCCCCCCGGATTGTCGTGGATGAGCGAATGCGTGACTTGGTCCCTTGGAGCCGGGCCGGTGAACCGGCTGGCCCAGTGCGGATCCGCTGCTCTCATGGCCGTGGCCGAGCGCGGATCGGGATCGAAACGCAATTCTATCAGCGCCGGTGCGCTCCATTCGCCCCGGTTGGACAATCGGGATGCGGCCAACCGGTAACGCCGCAACCAGGCCATCGCGGGGCTCGCGAGGGCATGGCGATCATAACCGGGGCGGGCAATGACCGCAATCGGCATTTCGCGGGCAATGGCGCGCCAGTCTTTCCAGCGATGGAACTGGGCCAGGTTGTCGGCCCCCATCAACCACACAAAACGGCGGCGCGGGAAGCGGCGCCTGAGCGCGCGCAGCGTATCCACGGTATAGCGGGTGCCAAGCTCCCGCTCGATCGCAGTCACCCGGATCGGCGCGCCCTTCGCCTGGCCCACGGCGGACCGGTAACGGGCACCAAGCGTGGCCATATTGTTATTTGATTTCAAAGGGTTGCCTGGGGAAACCAGCCACCAGGCCTCTTCCAGCCCCAGGGCTTGAATGGCCAACAGCGTGACCCGGCGATGGCCCCGGTGGGCAGGGTTGAAGCTCCCGCCGAGCAATCCGGTAATCGGGCCAGCCACCTTGCTCACTGCGCCGGGCGGCGGGGCGAGACGCGGAAGTCGTGGCGGTGGTCCTGCGCCTTGATCGCCCATGCCGGGTATTCGTCGTCCAGCCGCCCCACGGCATCGAGCGTGGCCAGTTCTTGCGCCGTCAGCTCGATGTCGCTGGCGGCAAGGTTCTGCGCCAGCTGGTCAGGGCGCCTGGCGCCCACGATCACACTGGCGACGACCGGCTGGTGCAGCAGCCAGGCCAGCGCCACCGCCGCCACCGAAACGCCGCGCGTGGCCGCCATCGGCCGCATGGCCTCCACTGCCGCTGCGGCCATGCCCTTGTCGGCGCGCGGGAAATCGAGCTTTGCGCGCCGCCCCTCGCCCGAAACCTGCCCGTCGGCGGCAAAGTCGTACTTGCCCGACAGCAGGCCGCCCACCAGCGGGCTCCACACCATCAGGCCAAGCCCTTCGCAACGCATCATCGGCACGATCTCGCGCTCCAGCTCGCGGCCGGAGACGGCGTAGAAGGCCTGGTTGGAGACGAACCTGTCCCACCCGCGCCGCTCGGCAATGCCCAGCGCCCGGGCGATCTGCCACGCGGCCCAGTTGGAAACCCCGACATAGCGCGCCCGCCCGCTGCGCACGATGTCTTCCAGCGCGCGCAGGCCTTCTTCCATCGGCGCATTGGGATCCCAGCCGTGGATCTGGTACAGGTCGACATGGTCCAGCCCCAGCCGTGCCAGGCTGGCATCGACCTGGTGCAGCAGGTGATAGCGGCCATAGCCGCCGTCGTTCGGCCCCTCGCCCATCGGCCCCATGCCCTTGGTGGCGATGACCACCTGGTCGCGGGCTATGCCAAGGTCGCGCAGGGCGCGGCCGGTGAACTCCTCGCTCTGCCCGGCCGAATAGACATTGGCGGTGTCGATGAAATTGACGCCGGCATCCAGCGCCTGGCGCACCAGCGCGGTCGAGCCGGCCTGGTCCAGGTCATGCTGGAAGAAAGCGCTGGGCCTGTTGCCGAAGGTCATGGCGCCCAGGCACAGTTCCGAAACCACCAGCCCCGAAGTGCCCAGCCGGTTGTAGCGCATCGCTTGCTCCCCCCTCCTTGCCGCGGACTAGGGGCGTTCCTGCCCGCTGCCGTGGACCTGCCACTTGTAGGTGGTGAGGCCTTCCAGCGCCACCGGGCCACGCGCGTGCAGGCGGCCCGTGGCAATGCCGATTTCCGCGCCAAGGCCGAATTCGCCGCCATCGGCGAACTGGGTCGAGGCGTTGTGCATCACGATCGCCGAATCGACTTCGGCAAGGAAGCGCGCCGCCACGGCATCATCGGCGGTGACGATGGCCTCGGTATGGCCGCTCGAATGGCGGGCGATGTGCTCCATCGCGGCATCCACCCCGTCTACCACTGCAACCGAGAGCACCGCGTCGAGATATTCGGTGTCCCAGTCCTCGTCAGAGGCGGGCCGGATGCGGGGATCGAGTGCCTGCGCCCGGGCATCGCCGCGCAGTTCGCAGCCGGCATCGAGCAGGGCGCCGACAACCTCGACCGAGCCGGGGAAGGCCGCATCGAGCAGCAATGTTTCCATCGCCCCGCAAATGCCCGTGCGGCGCATCTTGGCATTGAGCGCGATGCCCCTGGCCATGGCCGGGTCGGCGGCGGAATGGACGTAGGTGTGGCAGATGCCGTCCAGATGGGCGAGCACCGGCACGCGGGCCTCGTCCTGCACGCGGGCAACCAGGCTCTTGCCGCCGCGCGGCACGATCATGTCGACCAGCCCGGCGGCGCGCAGCATGGCACCCACGGCGGCCCGGTCCTGCGTCGGGACCAGCTGCACTGCCTCGGCCGGAACGCCTGCTGCAGCCAGCCCTTCGGCCAGGGCTGCGGCAATGGCGCGGTTGGAATGGACCGCCTCGCTCCCCCCGCGCAGCAGGGCGGCATTGCCGCTCATCAGGCACAGGGCCGCGGCATCGGCGGTGACGTTGGGGCGGCTTTCGTAGATGATGCCGATCAGGCCGATCGGGATCCGGCGGCGCACCAGCTCAAGGCCGCTGGGCGCGGTGCTGCGGTCAATTTCCTGCCCCACCAGATCGGGCAGGCGGGACACCGCCTCGATCGCCGATGCGATGCCCTCCAGCCGCTTGTCGTCGAGCCGCAGCCGGTCGAGCATGGCGCCCGACAGGCCGTTGGCCTCGCCCGCGGCAATGTCTTTGGCATTGGCGGCGAGGATGCCGGCGGCATGGGCGCGCAGGGCGGCGGCGGCGGAGACGAGCGCGGCTGCCTTGGCGGCCGTATCCATCCGCGCCAGCACGCGCTGAGCGCTGCGCCCGGCGCGGGCCAGGCTTTCCACCAGGGCGGTCGTATCGGTTGCAGTTGCTGCGAGGGAAGGGGAGCTGGCCTGTTGCATGAGCGGGCCGATACCACCGGCGGGCAGGCTTGTCAGGGGGAATCGGGCCGCCCGGGCGTGCGGTGCGAATCGGTTCTGCCCCGCATGCGCGCAGGACCATTCGGGGAACAAACCGGATGGTTCCCCGCACCGCGTTCGACTCGTCGCGCGCCGCCTTCGATTCGCCCCAAAGGCTAACGGCCCTTGTCGACTCGTGCGGTGCAACCGCTAACCCAGCGCGCAAGAGATTGGAAAGATTCTAGGGGTCGTCTTGGACAAGCATGCCGCCGGCGGTTTTTGGGACCGCCTGCGGGCCTGGTTCCCGGAGCGTGAGTTCTTCATGCGCTCCGAAGGGCAGGTCCGTTTTATCAAGATTACATCGCGCATGCAGATGACGGCTGCCGGCCTGGCGGCTGTGGCGCTGCTCGGCTGGGGCGGGTCGATGGGCGCGATGGCGCTGAGCCAGTACCAGGCCAGTGCCGAACGGGCCAACCTGCTGAACCGCGAAGCCCAGGTTGCCCATGCCGAAGACCGGCTCGACGACTATCGCGATGACCTTGCCGCAACCACCGCCGACCTCGAAACCCGCCAGGACTTCCTCGACGGCATCCTGGCCATGCTCCCCGAAGACCTGCTGGCCGAGGGCGAGGAGGGGGCCGACACCGTTTCCGATTCGACCGAAGAGGCCGAGGAACTGATCGGCCTGATCGATGGCGCCATTCCCGAAGCCTCCGGCCTTGCCCGGATCGAGGCCCGCCAGCTCGCCTTCGTCGAGCGGCTTACCCGCTATGCCGACCGCCGCGCCAGCCGCACCGAGCAGGCGATCCGCTCGCTCGGGCTCGACCCGCGCACGGTAATGGTGGGCGACGAGGAGGCCATGGGTGGTCCGCTGCAGATGCTCGCCTCGGATGCCAACGGTTCGCTCGACCCCCGGTTCGAGCGGCTGGCGCTGAGCCTGGCGCGGATGAGCTCGCTGGAGCGCGGCCTCAGCGAAATACCGCAGGTCATGCCGGCGGACATGCGCACGATCTCGTCCGGCTTCGGCTATCGCCGCGATCCCTTCACCGGGCGCGCTGCCATGCACAACGGGCTCGATTTCCGCGGCCCGATCGGCGCCCCGATCCATGCCGCGGCCGACGGGCGCATCAGCTTCGTCGGCACCAAGGCCGGCTATGGCAAGGTGGTGGAAGTCACCCACGGCAACGGCATGATGACCCGCTATGCCCACATGTCGCGCTGGGACGCCCGGGTCGGCCAGGACGTCAGCGCCGGCGACGTTATCGGCCGCATCGGCAATACCGGCCGCTCGACCGGTCCGCACCTCCATTTCGAGGTCCATATCAATGGTCGCCCGGTCAACCCGCGGCCCTTCCTGGAGTCGGCCAGCAATGTTCTCGAAGAAGCCCGCGCAGACTTCTCCGCGCATGACCACGAGGCCCGTGATGGCCGGTAGTGGCGCGACTTTCTCGGTCATCGGGCCGGACGTCACCATCCGAGGTGATATCGAGGCTTCGGCAGACCTGCATGTCGATGGCACGGTACTGGGCGACCTGGCCTGCGCCAGCCTGGTCCAGGGCGAGAAGAGCCGCATCGAAGGCGCTATCACGGCCGAGCGGGCCCGCCTCTCGGGCCATGTGAAAGGCACGATCAGCGCCCGTGACCTGGTGATCCTCAAGACCGCCCGCATCGAAGGCGATGTCGCCTACGAGACGCTGACGATCGAGCAGGGTGCGGCGGTCGAAGGCCGTTTCGCGCCGCGCGGCGCGGTGGCCGGTAAGGGCGGTGACGAGCCGCTGCTGACCCTGGCGGGCTGATTTCACCCCGATCTATGGTGAAAACGAAAAGGGCGGCCTCGCGGGGCCGCCCTTTCCTTATCTTCGGCCTTGATCTTCGGCCTTGCTGGCGCGGATCAGGCCTCGCCGCTTGCCTCTGCGGCACGCTTGGCTTCGAGCCAGGCTTCGGCTTCGGCTTCCTGCGCGGCCTGAACGGCGGCCTTGCTGGCAGCCTCGCGCTCTGCCTTCAGTTCCTCGATCAGGGCCTCGCGGTCATCGCGGCGGACCGGTGCGGCTTCTTCCGTCACCACGTCATCCGTCGGTACCGGGGCCTTCTTGGCAGCGCGGGCGACGGCGGCATCGAGTTCACGCTGCGAGCACAGGCCCAGGGTCACCGGGTCCTTCGGCGTGATGTTGGCGATGTTCCAGTGGCTGCGCTCGCGGATCGCGTTGATGGTGTTGCGCGTGGTGCCGATCAGCTTGCCGATCTGTGCATCGGAGATTTCCGGGTGGTTGCGGATGATCCAGGCGATACCGTCCGGCTTGTCCTGGCGCTTGGACACCGGGGTATAGCGCGGGCCCTTGGTGCGGCTGACATCAACCGGAGCCTTCTGCATCTTCAGGCGGTATTCCGGATCGGCCTGGCCGCGCTCGATCTCCTCGTGGGTCAGTTCGCCCGAATGCACCGGATCGCGCCCGGTGTACTTGGAGCTGGCGAGGTCATCTGCCATGGCCTGCACTTCGAGGATGTGAAGCCCGCAGAAATCGGCAATCTGCTCGAAACTGAGGGCGGTGTTGTCGACCAGCCACGAAGCGGTGGCATGGGGCATCAGGGGAGTGGGCTGGGCCACGTCAAATCTCCGTACGAAATAAAAGGGCCGCCCCTTGCGGAGCGGCCATCGTGGGCTTCGATCTACCTGCTCCGGCCGGAAACGGCAAGCATTTGAGTCCGGCGGCCCTTGCCGGCCCCGGCTGCCGGTCCGCAATCAGGCCAGCGAGGGGCTGAGAGCGGGGTAATCTGTCGCCGGCTGGAGCGGACGCAGCGCGGCCAGGAACTGCTGGGCACTTGCCTGCCAGCTGAACGCCCGGCCATGCGCAAGGCAATCGCGCCGCGACAAGGTGAGCGCCCGCGCGATCGCCCGGTCAAGGTCCTCGTCCATCGCGCCGGTATCCGGGGTCAGCACATCGAGCGGGCCGGGCACGGGAAAGGCTGCCACCGGCGTGCCGCAGGCAAGCGATTCGATCATCACCAGCCCGAAGGTGTCGGTGCGACTGGGAAAAACGAACACGTCGGCCCCGGCATAGCATGCCGCCAGCGCGGCGCCGCCAAGCTGGCCAAGGAAGTGCGCCTGCGGGAACCTTGCCGAAAGCCCCGCCAGCGCCGGGCCGTCGCCCACCACCACCTTGCTGCCGGGATGGTTGCCGGCGAGGAAGGCCTCGATATTCTTCTCCACCGCAACGCGCCCGACGTAGAGCTGTATCGGCCGCGGCAGGCCCAGGAACAGGTCGGGCGGCGGGTGGTCGGGATGGAATGTGCCGGTATCGACCCCGCGGCTCCAGTGGCGCAGGTTCTCCAGCCCTTGCGCCCGCAATTCCCGCCGGATCGTCTCGGTAGCGACCATGACGGCGGATGACGGGCGGTGGAAGCGGCGGATGAAGGGCCACACCAGGCTGGCCGGCAGGCCCGTGCGCCGCGCGACGTAATCGGGAAACTGGGTGTGATAGGCGGTGGTGAAGGGCTGTTTCCGGCGCAGGCACCAGTGCCGTGCCGCCCAGCCGAGCGGCCCCTCCGTGGCGATGTGGATGGCGTCAGGACGGAATTGGGCCAGCAGGCGCCCGACCTGCCGCGGGCCGGCCAGCGCCAGCCGGATTTCCGGATAGGTCGGGCACGGGATCGAACGGAAGCGGTCGGGCGCAACCAGCTCCACCTCGTGGCCCAGCGCACGCAGCTCTGCGGTCACGCTGGCAAGCGTGCGGACCACGCCGTTGACCTGCGGGGCCCAGGCATCGGTGACCACCGCGATCCGCATCAGGCGGCCCTTGCGGTGGCGAGCGGCTGTGCCGGGGCGTCCTGCATGGCTGCAGCCTTGCGCAGCGCCACCTCGTCCGGCCAGTGGAGGATCTCCATCCGTCCGTCGTCGTGCTCTACCAGGGCATTGCAGCCTTCCACCCAGTCACCGTCGTTCCAGTACTCGATCGACCGGCCTTCGTGGGTGAAGACACGGTGTTCGGCGGTGTGGATGTGGCCGCAGACCACCCCGTCCACTCCGCGCTCGCCGGCGGCGCGGGCAACCACTTCCTCGTAGTGCGAGATGAACTGGGCGGCGTTCTTGACCTTGTGCTTGGCCATCTTCGACAGCGACCAGTACGGCAGGCCGAGCCGCTGGCGCACGGCATTGACCCAGACGTTGAGCGCCATCAGCGCGTGGTAGGCCGCATCGCCCACGAAGGCGAGCCAGCGGTGGGCGAGCATGATCGTGTCGAATTCGTCACCGTGCAGCACCATCAGCCGCCGCCCGTCGGCCGTATCGTGGAACGCGGCGCGGCGGATTTCGACCCCGCCGAAGTTCAGCCCGGTGAACTGGCGGAACATCTCGTCATGGTTGCCGGGGATGTAGACGATGCGCGTGCCGCGCCGCGCGCGCTTCAGCACCCGCCAGACGATGTCGTTGTGGCTGGCCGGCCAATAGAAGCGCTTCTTCAGCCGCCACCCGTCGATGATGTCGCCGACAAGGTACATCGTGTCCGAATCGACATTGTCGAGAAAGTCGATCAGCAGGTCCGCATTGCAGCCCCTGGTGCCCAGGTGCACGTCGCTGATCCATACGGTGCGGAAGCGCCGTCGTTCGCCCTGCGGCTGTTCGGGCCGGGCCGGCTGGTGCCGTTCGAAGTCGGCCAGCGTGGCGATCGGCCGGCTGTTGCCGAAATTGCCCTGGATGTAGTCCCCGAACATGGCGCCGGTTCCCTTGAAGCCTGTCATGGCTCAGGGCCTATGGCGGCCATTTGTTACAGGGGATTCTCA
>CAZTED010000034.1:0-4289 GCA_964612175.1 uncultured Sphingomonadaceae bacterium | reverse complement strand
TGAAGCCTGTCATGGCTCAGGGCCTATGGCGGCCATTTGTTACAGGGGATTCTCAGTTCGGGGACAGAACGGGGACAATGTGACCGCCACAAGTCACCGCGCCGGGGATCATCCGCGGACGACGTAGGGCTGGGGCGCGATCCAGGGTGAGATCATGTTGTAGGGGACGGTCACGAACACCGCCTCCACCTCGGCGATCCGGCCGCCGGTGATCTTGAAGATTTCCAGCAGCACGAAGCTGTGCGGGAAGTGGAAGACCGACTGGTGGCGGGTGCCATCGGTCCAGGTGACATCGGTCACCTTGCTGGCGTGGTCGATGAACCCTGCGGCCAGGACGATGCCCTTTTCCTCGTCCACCAGCGGGAAGCGTCGGTCGCGCAGGCGGTCGTCATAGATGTACTGGCCAAGGCGGAACTGGTCGGCCGTGCCCATGCGGGCGATGGGATAGCCGGCAATCTCGGTATTGGTGGTCTGCAGGCCGTTCTCGATCCGGTCGCAGCCCTCGGTAAACTCGATGAACAGCTTGCCGTCGTTCAGCTGGAGGGTATCGAAATAGCCGTCGGCGATGGAGATCAGACGGTCACGCGGCACCCGGTCCTCTGGCGCGACATCGGCCAGCAGCACCGGGCGCACGGGCTTCTCGTAGCCGGATATCTCCGGGAACGGGCCCAGTTCGTGGGCACGGCACACGATCGTCTCGACCTCGGTGATGGCATCGCCATCGAACGCAAGGCGTAAGCCCATGATTGCCGGATGGCCGCGCTCCTCGATCACGCCGAACCAGCTGACCTGTCCTTCGCGCAGGTCGGCACACTTGAGGTCGTAGTCCCGGCGGCGCGCGGTGATGGTGTTCCACAACCCGTCGCCCAGCAGCAGCTGCACGTTGTTCTCGGTGAACACCACCTGCGGCGCGAAGGTAAGGCGCGAGGGATCCTTCGCCACCAGCGCATCGAGATAGGCTTCGGCGCGGGCATAGAGATCAGCGCGGCTCCAGGCCTTTCCCGGATGTGACGATACGGCCATTGTCATTCCCCTCCCGTGACGACGAGCACGATCTTGCCGACATGCTCGCCTGCTTCCATCCGGCGGTGCGCCTCGGCCGCTTCGGCCAGCGGGAACACGCTGTCCATCTGCGGGCGCAAGCTGCCGTCGGCCACTGCCGGCCATACCTCGCGCGCCAGTTCCTGCGCCAGCCCCGCCTTGAACGCGTCGCTGCGCGGCCTCAGCGTGGAGCCGGTCAGCACCTGCCGGCGGACCATCAGCTTGCCCACGTTGATCTCGGCCCTGAACCCGCCCAGCGTGGCGATGGTGACCAGCCTCCCTTCTACGGCAAGGCAATCGAGGTTGGCCTGGGTATAGCTGCCAGCCACCACGTCGAGGATCACGTCGGCCCCGCGCCCCCCGGTCAGGCGCAGCACCTCCTTGCCGAAATCGGCGGTGCGGTAATTGATCGCATGGTCTGCCCCGACGGCCATCGCCGCCGCGCATTTCGCATCGCTGCCGCAGGTGGCAATGACCGTGACCCCGAACAGTCGCGCCAGCTTGATTGCCATGGTCCCGATGCCACTGGTGCCGCCATGGACCAGCAGCACCTCGCCATCGCGCACATGCCCGCGCTGGAACACGTTGTGCCATACGGTGAACAGCGTTTCCGGCAGGGCGGCGGCCTCTGCCATCGGCAGGCCCTCGGGCACGGGCAGGCAGCAGCCGGCCACGGCCAGGCAGTATTCGGCATAGCCGCCGCCGTTGACCAGGGCGCACACCCGCTGGCCGGGGATCAGCTCGGTCACGTCGGCACCCAGGGCCACCACCTCGCCGGCGACTTCCAGCCCGGGCAGGTCGCTTGCGCCCGGCGGCGGGGGATAGGCGCCCGCGCGCTGGAGGCAATCCGGCCGGTTGACCCCGGCATGGGTGACCCGCAGCAGCACCTGCCTCGGCCCCGGCTGCGGGACAGCCCGGCGCTTCACCTGCAACACCTCCGGCCCGCCGGCCTCGGTTATGGCAACTGCCTGCATTGTTTCGGGAATTGTGCGACCCATGTGATCCTCCGGCTGGTCCCCAAGTCCGCCAGCACCAGACATCCACTCCCTAGGGTCACGGCCCATTGACAGCAAGCTGGCACAGCGCGATGCTGCAACGCAATGGAAGACGACCTCCCCCGCAGGCGCGGAGATGCGGCCAGCCTCCTCTCGACGGAGCCGCTCGACAGCTATTCCCAGGAAGAGCTGATGGAGCGGGTGGCGCTGCTGGAGGCGGAAATCGTGCGGGTCAGGGCGCAGCACACCCGTGCGGCCGACCATCGCAAGCTGGCCGACTCGCTGTTCAAGGCGCCATCAAGTTCAGGATCGGGCGACTGATGCGGCCGCTGCGGCCTTTTGCCCCCCTCGCAATTGCGCCGCTGCCGCATATATCTGCTCTATCGGACGGGCTGGCGGGATCATTCAGCCATTCGCAACTTACCGGGCGATACCCCTCGCCCATCGGATAGGACATCATGGCACGTTTCGCCCAGAACCTTGAAAAGTCGCTCCACAACGCGCTGCAGCACGCGACCGACCGCGCGCATGAATATGCGACGCTGGAACACCTGCTGCTCGCCCTGGTGGACGACGAGGATGCCGCCGAGGTGATGACCGCCTGCGGGGTGGATCTTGCCGAGCTGGGCAATGTGGTGCGCCAGTACCTCGACCAGGAATACCAGTCGCTCAAGACCGAGGACGATGCCGACCCCCAGCCCACCGCCGGCTTCCAGCGGGTGATCCAGCGCGCCATCCTCCACGTCCAGAGCTCGGGTAAGGACATGGTCACCGGCGCCAATGTGCTGGTGGCGCTGTTTTCCGAACGCGACAGCTATGCCGTCTACTTCCTGCAGCAGCAGGACATGAGCCGGCTGGACGCGGTCAGCTTCATTTCGCACGGCATCGGCAAGAACGGCCGCCAGATCGAAAGCCGCCCGCCGTCCGGCGCGGAGGAGCCCGAGGTCCGCGCCGAGGAGAAGCCGGAAAAGAACAAGAAGGATTCCGCGCTCGACCAGTTCTGCGTCAACCTCAACCAGAAGGCGCTGGACGGCAAGGTTGATCCGCTCATTGGTCGCGGACCCGAGGTGGACCGCACGATCCAGATCCTCTGCCGCCGGTCGAAGAACAACCCGCTCTACGTGGGCGATCCGGGCGTCGGCAAGACGGCGATTGCCGAGGGCCTGGCGCGCAAGATCGTGGAGGGCGACGTGCCCGAGGTGCTGCAGGACGCGGTGATCTACAGCCTCGACATGGGCGCGCTGCTGGCCGGCACCCGTTATCGCGGCGATTTCGAGGAACGGCTGAAGCAGGTCGTCAACGAGCTCGAAAAGATGCCCGATGCGGTCCTGTTCATCGACGAGATCCACACCGTTATCGGTGCCGGCGCCACCAGTGGCGGGGCGATGGATGCCTCCAACCTGCTCAAGCCGGCGCTGTCTTCGGGCGCGATCCGCTGTATCGGGTCGACCACCTACAAGGAGTTCCGCAACCACTTCGAAAAGGACCGCGCCCTCCTGCGCCGGTTCCAGAAGATCGACGTGAACGAGCCGACGGTCGAGGATACCATCAAGATCCTCAAGGGCCTGCGCACCGCTTTCGAGGAGCACCACAAGGTCAAGTACACGCCCGAGGCGATCAAGACCGCGGTGGAGCTGTCGGCGCGCTACATCAACGACCGCAAGCTGCCCGACAAGGCGATCGACGTGATCGACGAGGCTGGTGCCATGCAGATGCTGGTCCCGCCCAGCCGGCGCCGCAAGACGCTGACCGCCAAGGATATCGAGAAGGTGATCGCCACCATGGCGCGCATCCCCCCGAAGTCGGTCAGCAAGGATGACAAGGCGGCGCTTGCCAGCCTCGACAAGGACCTCAAGCGCGTGGTCTTCGGCCAGGACGAGGCGATCGAGCGGCTGGCCACGGCCATGAAGCTCAGCCGCGCAGGCCTGCGCGATGCGGACAAGCCGATCGGCAGCTTCCTGTTCTCCGGCCCCACCGGCGTCGGCAAGACCGAGGTTGCCCGCCAGTTGGCCCACATCATGGGGATCGAGTTGAAGCGCTTCGACATGTCGGAATACATGGAACGGCATTCGGTCAGCCGCCTGATCGGCGCCCCTCCGGGCTATGTCGGGTACGACCAGGGCGGCCTTCTTACCGATGCCATCGACCAGCACCCGCATTGCGTGCTGCTGCTCGACGAGATCGAAAAGGCCCACCCCGACCTGTTCAACATCCTGCTGCAGGTGATGGATAACGGCCGCCTGACCGACCATC
>CAZTED010000033.1:0-20849 GCA_964612175.1 uncultured Sphingomonadaceae bacterium | reverse complement strand
GAACTGGTGGTTGATTTCGACTTTTTCGCCCTGGGGGACCGGCCGGAAGGCGTGCAGATCGCCTTCATGGACCTGCACAAAGGGCCGGATATTGTCTGGACGCCGCATCATGGCGGTCACTGGATCGCCACGCGGTACGAGGATATCGAGGCCATCCAGCGCGATCATGAGCATTTCAGCCACAAGCACTTCACCATCCCGCGCAATGAGTTTGACCCGACCGCCATCCCGCTCGGGCTCGATCCGCCGCAGCACACGCCATTCCGCAAGCTGTTGATGCAGGCCTTTACGCCCAAGGCGGTCAAGGTGCTGGGGGATATTGCCCGGGAAACCGCGCGCGAACTGGTTACCGAGATCGCACCGCGTGGCCGCTGCGAGTTTGTCGGCGATTTCGCCAAGGTCCTGCCGATCCATGTGTTCCTCGGCATGGTCAACCTGCCGTTTGAGGACAAGCATTACCTCCTCCCGCTCGCCGAGATTTCGGTCCGCTCTTCCAACGTGGCCGAACGCATCGAAGCCCAGGGTAAGATGCAGGAATATCTGGGCCGCTATATCGATGAACGCATGGCCAACCCCGGCGATGACCTGCTCAGCATGATCGGCCAGGGCGAGATCGACGGTCGCCCCATCACCCGGGATGAAACCATGCGCATGGCAACCCTGGTTATGGGTGGCGGGCTGGATACGGTTGCATCCTCGCTCGGGTTCATAGCGCATTTCCTCGCCACCCATCCGGCCCACCGGGCAGACCTCGTTGCCAACCCGCAACTGAACCCGGTGGCGTGCGAGGAATTGCTGCGCCGCTTCGGCCTGCCCAACACCTCGCGCGCCCTGACCATGGATTACGAGTTCAAGGGTGTGCAGATGCGCAAGGACGAACTGATCCTTACGCCCAAGTGCCTTGCCGGGCTTGACGACCGCGTGGTCAGCAATCCCGCCGAAGTCGATTTCCGCCGCAAGCCGTCGACCATCAAGCACAGCGCTTTTGGTTCCGGCCCGCACATCTGCCCCGGCGCGGTGCTCGCCCGGCGCGAGATCATGGTGTTTCTTGACGAGTGGCTGCCGGTCATCCCCGATTTCGAGCTTGATCCCGATGATCAGGTGATCATGGCGTCCGGCTCGGTCAGCGGCGTCCTGCGTTTGCCGTTGCGCTGGGCTGTCTGATCAGCGGCACCTGCCCCACCCCGTTCTGCCCACGCATCAGGAAAATCGCATGGCCCGCATTCCCCCAGTTGCCCCGGAAGACCTGCCGCCAGAGATGGCCGAGATCTATCGCACCTCGCCTTCGGGCAAGCTCAACATCTTCCAGCTCCATGCCCATGCACCAACCGTCTTTCCTGGTTATGCTGCCATGGCCCAGGCGATTTTCGCCAGGCTGGATGTCCCTCCGCTTGAGCGCGAACTCATGGTGCTGATGGTGGCCGAGCTGGAACAGTGTGAATACGAATGGGCCCAGCACGCCCAGATCGCTGCTAGCATGGGCATCCCACAGGCCCAGATCGATGCCATCCGGGCGGGCCGGTATGACGCCGACGTGTTCAATGAGCGCGAGAAGGCACTGTTCGAGTTCACCCGCCAGACAGTCAAGAACGTGCGGGTCGATGATGATGCGTTCAACGCTGTCGCGGCATTCTATTCGCACCGCCAGATCGTCGAACTGCTCTTCACCATCGGCTCCTACATGATGCTCGCCCGGATCATGGAGGTCGCCGAAATCGAGCTTGATGCCGTGCATGGCGCCGAAGTGGTGCAGCATGCCGTGGCCGCGCAGGCCAGGGCCGAGTGACCCGGCCGGCGCTGCCCACTCATTCGCCATCCATCACCACCGATGTGCCCGGCCCATCAGCCGGACGGAAAGAAAGGATAAACTGATATGGCCACTGGTCCACGGCGCGTCGTTACCGGTCTTGATGAGCAGGGGCGCTCGGCGATCGTCATCGATGACCGGCGCGAGATTGACTACCCCGGCGCGCAGTTCATCTGGCGCACCCATGCCTCGCCCGCCGACAATATCGGCAATGAAGACGCGGGCGCAGGCCCGTTCGACCCGGGCTGCATCAGGGACCGGGTCGGGAGCAGCTTTGCCATCTTCCATTTCAAGCCAGAAGACGGCCTGATGGGACCCGGCATGCATGCCACGGACACCATCGACTATGTGGTTGTGCTGAAAGGCCGGATCGAATTCACCACCGAAACCGGCAAGGTCGAACTTGCAGCCGGCGACATACTGGTTGATCGCGGCGTCGCCCACGGCTGGCGGGCGCTGGGAGACGAACCGGCCATGACCGCCGTCATCATCCTCCCGGCCAACCCCGTTGGCGGCGGAGGAACACTCTGACCCGATCCGCGACCGGACCTGGGTAAGGGGTGAAACGACAGTTAAAGCAATGCACTGCTGCCGTTTGCGGCCTGCACCTGGCATTGCCGTTAACGCCACACCACCGTCTTCCTAGGCAGTATACCAGAGTCCCGCATTGCAACCAGGTCAGCCCCGCGCGGGTATGGCGGATGGATGCATGGATACCGTGACGTTAACCAGTTCCCATTGGGCTATGCCCTCTGCCTTGGTGCGGGGCTGGTTGCGTGCGCGTGGGGCACGGCGGCAGGTGCTGCCGGCGTTCCGGCCGGCACGATCATCGAGAACCGGGCTACGGCCACTTTCGACGAAAGCGGCACGACCCGCGATGTCGCTTCCAATACCGTAACCATAACGGTTGACGAGGTCCTGGACCTTGCGCTGTCTGCGACGGATGCGGGCCAGGTAGCGCTCACCGTCGATGGGGCGATCCTTGGCTTCGAGATCCTGAACAGCGGCAACGGCGCGGAAGCCTTCCGTCTCACGTTCGAGACGACACTGGCGGGCAATGCCTTCAGTCCTACCGTGGTTGGCCTTGCCTTCGATACCGATGAAAACGGCATCTACGACCCGGGTCTCGACCAGCTCCTCGCGGCCGACCTGGTGACCCCGGTTTTGCCCGCCGACGGGCGGGGCCGGGTTTTCGTGCTGGTTGACCAGTCCGCCCCACTGCCCGACGGAGCGACGGCCCGGCTGGTCCTCGGCGTCGAGGCGGCTACCGGCAGCGGCGCACCGGGGACACTTCTTGCCGGACAAGGCAGCGGCGGCGGCGATGCCGTGGTTGGACACAATGGCGCCGTTGCCAATGCCGAAGGCTGGCTGGTGGCGCGTTCGCTTTCGGTTGCCCTCAGCAAGAGCGCGACAGTCAGCGATCCCTGGGGGGGCGACCGCGTCGTGCCCGGGTCGGTGGTCACCTATGCGATTGAGGCCAGCCTCGCTGGCAGCGGTGAGGCCGGCGACCTGGTGGTTCGCGATCCCATCCCGGCAGGCACGACATACCTCGCCGGCAGCCTGTCGCTCGATGGAGCTTCGCTGAGTGATGCGACCGGAGACGATGCCGGAGCGGCCGATGCCGGCATCGTTGCTGTCAGGCTCGGCACCGTAGCTGCAGGCGCAAGCCATGTCATTCGTTTCAACGTGATCGTTGATTGAGGTATTTATGAGCAAAAACCGCTATTTGATGGCTATCATTGCAAGCTTTTCCATCATTGTTGGCGCGCCTGCTGCAAGCCAGGAGGGCGCGACGGAGCGACCCGTGATCCTGGCCAGCACCGTGCAGCTGGTGGTTCCGGCCGATCCTGCAGGAGTGGCGGGCGAACGACTGGAGGCCGCGAAGAATGTCTTGCCCCAGGACCAGCTGCTGTTCGCGGTGACCTATCACAACGACGGTCCTGACGCAGTCACGGACCTGCTGATCGTCAATCCGGTGCCGGCAAGCGTCCGCCTGGCCGAGCAATCTGCCGAGGCGCAAGAGGTTTCGGTCGACGGCGGGACGATCTGGGGTCGGCTGTCCGATCTGACCGTTCCGGGCAGCGATGGCGAACCGGTCCCTGCCGGCATCGACAATGTATCCCACCTCCGTTGGCGGATCACTCGCATTGCGCCTGGCGAACACGGCCAGGTCAGCTTCAGGGCATTTGTTCGATAACCAGTATAAATAGCTTTATAAAAAGGATTTTGTGATGACAAAGGGTCTGCTGAATGGATCAGCCCTCCTTGCCCTGGCAGGTCCGGCGATCCTCGTGTCCCCGGCGCTGGCTGCAGGCACCCCTGCCGGCACAGTGATAACCAACGAAGTGACCGTACAATATGCCGTCAACGGGATCACCCAGGACGATGAAACAGCATCGGACCAGGTCACGGTCGATCGCAAGGTCGACCTTGTCGTGGCCCGGACCGACAACTCCGCAACCGTGGTGACCCCCGGGGCAGTGTCGCAAGCGGTCAGCTTCACCGTAGAGAACACATCCAACGCCACCCTCGACTTCGCCCTTTTGGCAAGCCAGCGCACCAGCGGCGCGAGCGCCGGGATCAGCGGTACCGACAGTTTCGACGCCGAGGCCCCTTTCACCTTCTTCGTCGATGACGGTAACGGCGTTTTCGACGGTGGCGATAACGGGGTTACCCACCTCGAAGCCCTGTCTCCCGATTTGCCGGTGACGGTACACCTGGTGGCTACGCGCATTCCGACAGGGATTGCCAACAACGCGATTGCTGGCGTGGTGCTCACTGCCACCGCCCGGGAAAACAACAACGGCACAGCAGTGGGCAGCGCGCTGACCGAAGCGTCCACCAATACTGCCGGGGTCGATACGATCTTCGCCGACGGAGCGGGGGCCACAGACAGCAGCCGCGATGCGGCTTTCTCCGCGATAGACGACTATACGGTGTTCACCGCGACGATAACCGCCGCCAAGACCAGTCGTATCGTTTCCGGCTCCTTCGGCACCGGGGCGGCCATCCCGGGGTCAGTGATCGAGTATTGCATTGCCATAAGCAACGCCGCCGGAGCCGCTACGGCAACCGGCATCACCATCAGCGACCCGCTGCCCGCGGAAGTCACCTTCGACGCCGCCTACGGGGTCAAGGTGGGTGGCCCAGATTGTGATACGCCCGGTACTGACAACGGCGGCGAGTCAGGTGGCACGGTAAGCGGCACCATTGCCAGTCTGCCGGGCGGCACCACACGGACACTGATCTTCCAGGCAACGATCAACTGACAGGATCGGGCGCGGACCGGCGCAGCTGCCGGCCGCCAGCCCGATCAGATCGATTGTGTCATGGTCAGCTTGACGGTCTCAGCTCTTCGTTCATCAGGACTGGCTGCCCGGTTTGCGCGGGCGTGTGCCTTGCTGGCCCTGCTGGCTCTGCTGGCCTTTTCGGCGCTGGTCTTGACGGCAACACAGGCGCGGGCGAACGAGATCCGTAACATTGCCCAGGCCAGCTGGTCCGCTGGCGGCCGGTCATACGTGACCAGTTCCAATTCCGTCTCGCTCAGCGTCGAGCGCGCGGGGGCATCCGTCCAGACCTATGTCGCGATGCCGGGCGGGCCTGCCACGATTGCGTTGCAACACGGTTATTGCGCGGCCCCATCAGGATCGCCGTCCACCGTTGCCGTCGTTCCAGGCAGCACCCTTGTGGCAGGGCAGACAATCGTGGCGCGCATCATGGCGGTCGAGGCCAACCGCGATCCGTCTGCAATAGAGACCCTCGACATCGAAGTGGTGTCATCGGCCGGCGATCGCGAGTTGCTGAGGGCTGTGGAAACCGCTGCCGACAGCGGCGAGTTCGTGTTCGGCCTGGCGACCGCGGCGGCGTCCGGGGCCGGCACGCCGCTTGACTGCATCCTCTGGCTCCACCCCGATGACCGGATCGATATCCGCCCCTTGCTGGCCGGGCAGCCGATCGGTGATGCCCAGGCTTCGATGACCGTGATGGCCGACCCCTTCGGCGTGCTGTTCGACAGTGTCACAGGCGAGCCGATCAACGGTGCGCGTGTAACCCTGGTTGATGAGACCAGCGGTGCCCCGGCGCGGGTCTTTGCCTTCGACGGCATCACAGGCTGGCCCGCCACCGTCATCAGCGGCCAGCCCGTGATCGATGAAGCCGGGATCCGCCACGAGATGGCGCCGGGCCACTATCAGTTCCCGCTGGTGGCGCTGGGCCGCTATCGCCTGGTGGTGGAAGCGCCCGCTCCCTACAGCGCGCCATCCAGGGCCGATCCTTCGCGGCTTGCCCTGCTGCCCCGCCCTGGCGGCGGAGACCTGGCCCTGTCGCCAGCCTCGTTCGGAGAGGCCTTCACCCTCGCCTCGCTGGAACCGCTGCAGGTCGACATCCCGCTCGATGGTAGCAGCAGCGCCATCGTGATGACCAAGACCCCCTCCCGCACGCAGGCAACGCCCGGGGATACGATCGTGTACACGGTGACCATTCGCAACACAGACCCGATCCACCCGACCCGGCCCGTAATGCTGTCCGACCATGCTTCGGCAGGCCTGCGCCTGCGCCCCGGAACCTTGCGGCTGGACGGTGAACGGGTGGATGGGGAAACTCTCACCCTGGCAGCCGACGGGCGCGGTTTTTCCTTGAGGTTGCCCGCCCTTGCGCCGCTGGCTTCCACCACGCTGCGCTATGTGATGCGCGTGCGCCCGGATGCCGCTCAGGCAATCGCGATCAACCGCGCAGAAGTGGCAAGCGGCGAAACAGTGGCAAGTGCCCAGGCAAGGATCCGGATCGAACGCCACACGATCGCCGGGCGCATGGTGCTGGCCGGCCAGGTGCTGGCAGGTGGCTGCGATGGTGGGGATGGCCCCGGGGGCGGCACTGGCGTCGCTGGTGTCCGTCTCGTGCTGCAGGATGGCAGCTTTGCCGTGACCGATGCCGAAGGGCGTTATCACTTCGAAGGGCTGGTTCCGGGCAACCACGTCGTCCAGATGCTGGCGCATACCCTTCCCGAAGGGGCGCGGGCAGCGGACTGTGCCCGAACGGTGCGGAGTGGAGGCTCGCCCGTCAGGCGGCTTGTGACCGGCCAGGGCGGTAGCCTGGCAGTGGCGGATTTCCGCGTCATCCTGACTGCTGAACCGGCCCCTGCCGAAACGCCTGCCGATGATCCCGATGGCGGCCAGCCCGATGGGGACGCCCCTTCCGGCCTGGTGCCTGACTGGCTGGCTGCCGGTCCCGGGCCCGCCGGTTTCGTGGCCCCGCTTGCAGATGCCAATCCGGTATCCCCCGCCGTCCGGGTGGCCGTTCGCCATGCGATCGATGCCAGCGTCACCCTTTATGTCGATGGCATCCCGGCCGATCCCCTGTCCTTCGAGGGTGTGCTGCGCGACCCATCGGGCCAGTTTGCGATCAGCCACTGGCGCGGCATCCGGCTGGATGGGCCGACAACGCAGCTTGCGGCGCACATCGCCGTGCCGGGCGGCGCGGCCGAGGTGGCGCAGCGCACGGTCCACTTTGCCAATACGCCGATGCAGGCGCGACTGGTGGCAGAACGCTCGGTGCTGGTGGCCGACGGCACCACTGCGCCCGTGATTGCCTTGCGCCTGACGGACCGGACCGGCCGCCCGGTCCATGCCGGGATTGCCGGTTCATTCCGCCTTGACGAGCCCTACCGCAGCGTCAGCGCAGCAGAGGCCCGCCAGCGTCAGGCCCTGGGCGGCTTCGGGACGGCGGAGGCCACATGGGTTACCGCAGGTGACGACGGACTTGCGCTGATCGAGCTGGAGCCGACACTGGTGAGCGGCCCGTTCCGACTGCAGCTGAGTTTCACCGACGGCACGGTGCAGCGCAGCCAGGAAGTGGAAGGCTGGATCAGTCCCGGTGACCAGCCATGGACCCTGGTCGGCCTGGCGGAAACCGCCATTGGCTCGCGCGAGCTGGCCGAGGTGATGGAACGAGGTGAAGACTTTTCCAGCGATCTTGGCGGCAATGCCCGCATGGCCTTTTATGCCAAGGGGCGCGTGCTTGGCGCTCACCTCCTGACCCTGGCTTACGACAGCGCGCGCCAGCGCGATGACCAGCCGCTGATGGGCGCGATCGATCCTTCCACCTATTACACGGTCTATGCCGATGCATCGCAGCGGGCGTTCGACGCGCAGAGCCGCGAGAACCTCTATCTGCGCATTGAAAGCCAGTCGTTCCAGGCGATCTACGGCGATTTCGTGACGGGTTTCTCCTCCACCGAACTGGGCCTCTACCAACGCACTGCAACCGGGGTGAAGGTCGAGGCGCGGTTGGGTGGGCGCAACGAAGTGGAAGCGCAGGCCTTTGCCGCGCGCATGGCCACGCGGTTTCGCCGCGACGAACTGCAGGGGTCGGGGCTTGCCGGTCCCTATCCGCTGGTCACGCGTGCGATCGTGCCCGGCAGCGAGCGGCTGGCGATCGAAGTGCGCGACAGGCTGCGGCCCGAAGTGGTGCTGAGCCGCCGCGAACTGGTGAATTTTACGGACTACAGCGTGGATCTGCTGACCGGTAGTGTCACGCTTTCCCAGCCCCTTGCCGGACGCGATGCCGCCCTCAACCCGCAGTTTCTGGTCGCCGAATACGAAGTGGATGATCTGGCAAATGCCAACTGGAACGCTGGCCTGCGCGCAAGCTGGAGCAGCACCGACGGGGACCTGCGGATCGGCGCATCGGCGCTGTCCGACCAGAGCGATGGAGCACGCACGACCCTTGGCGCTGCCGATTTGCGCTGGCAGATCGACGAGCAGACCGAATTGACGGCCGAAGTCGGCTTGTCCGGCCGGGCCGGCGAGGCAACCGCCACGGCCATGGTGGCGCAAGTGCGCCGGCACGGCGAGAACCACGATCTGGTGGGCTATGTCCGGCGGATGGATGCAAACTTCGGCACCGGCCAGCAGGCTCTTGCCGATCGCGGACGTCAACGTATCGGCGTGGATGGCCGGCTTGATCTGGCCGAAGGCCTTTCGGCCACGGCCAGCCTCTGGGTCGAAGAGGCGCTGGACGAGGATTCCGGCCGTCGGGCTGCCGAACTGCGGCTGGCGCGACGTACCGCAGCCAATGACACCTTTGTCGGCATTGCCCACCTTGACGACCGCCGTGCCGACGCAAGCGGCGGTTCCTCCACTGTGCTGGAGGCCGGTGCCACGCAGCGCCTGTTCGGCAACCGGCTGGAGCTTTCGGCGGGCAGCAGCCTGCCGCTGGCGGGCAAGGAGGCGATCGACCTTCCTGCCCGCCACCGGCTGGGCGTGCGTCTGGCCGTGACTTCCTCTGTCCGGGCCCTAGCACAGATGGAGTGGGCCAGCAGCAGCCTGGGGGACAGCCGCAGCCTGCAGGCCGGTTTCGAAGTATCTGCCCTCCCCGGCAACCGTCTCACCACGACTCTGGGACGCCAGCAGCTGAACGGCCCTGTTGAGGCCGACACGGGTCGAACCTTTGCCGCATTCAACCTGGGGCAGAGCCTGCCGCTGGGAGAAAGGCTCACGCTCGATCTCCTGATTGATGGCAATCGCACCCTTGCAGGTGGCATCGCCGCATCCGACCCAGCCGTGCCGGGCCACCCGGTCACGTCGGGTGGCCACCTTGGCGAAGGCGGGCTGCTGGGCGAGGATTACACGGCCTATTCGCTGGGCGCGACGTGGCGCGCGGGCCCCTGGTCGGCGCGTGGCCGGACCGAGATCAGGCGCGGGGAACTGGCCGACCGGCAGGCGCTGTCGCTGGCGGTGATCCGCCAGCTGGGTGATGGCAAGGTCCTGGGCGGCGGCCTTAGCCTCAGCCGCGCGCGGTCTGACAATGGCCAGCAAGGCGTTGACCTGGCCGATGCCACGCTGTCGCTCGCCTGGCGGCCTGTCGGCAGCCCGCTTGCCCTGCTTTCGCGGCTGGAACTGCGGAGCGACCGGGTAACCGGCGCCGTGGCCGGGCAGGCGGGGCCGGTGGGACCTTCCGCCCTCGAGGTGGACGGCGATGCCCTTTCGCGCCGGGTGCTGTTCAGCACCTCGGCCAACATCTCGCCGGGACCGCGCGAAGGCAGGGGCCGGCACGAGCTCGGTCTTTTCGTCGCAGTCCGCCAGGATATTGACCAGGTGGAGGAGATCGACCTGTCCGGCACCACCCTGCTGGCGGGGATCGACTGGCGCCTTGGCATCAGCGAAAAGGTTGAACTGGGAGGCCGCGCCACGGCCAGGGCCAATGTCTCCGACGGGACCAGGCAAATCGCGGTCGGGCCGGAACTGACCTATGCCCCGGTGGAGGGCGTGCTTGTCAGCATTGGCTACAACTTCACCGGCTTCCGCGATCCCGACTTTACCGCCAGTCGCCTGACGGCGCGTGGCGTGTTCGCCTCGATCCGCTTGATGTTCGATCAGGACAGCCTTGGGCTTGGCGCGCGTGGGAACCCTTATGGGGAGCCCCCGATTTCAGCAAGCATGGCGCGTTAGAGGCCGACCATGCGGATCGCGCGGACTCTTGTCATGGCGATGGTTGTGGCGATCGGCTTATGGCTGGTGGTGCCCGGTCCAGCAGCCGCGCAGAGCCTCACCACTTTTGCGACGGAAGCGAGTTACACCGCCGCCCTGCCGACCGCTGGGGTGACGACCACGGTCGAAGGGTTCGCGAGTGTCACATCCAATCGCCCCGTTTCCACCACCACGCCGGACCAATGGAACGGGTTCACGCTGCTAGCGCAGGGCACCTCCAATTTCGGATCTTCCAGCTATTGCGTCAGCCTTCGTTCCTGCATGAGCTGGACGGCTTCTCCCCCGACGCAGCCGGGCGTCTATGCTGCTGTCGCTGATCCGTCGTTGGGCAACGGGCGGCTCATCTTCACCCCTGCCGCGCGCGCGTTCGGTTTCGGGTTGGAATACTGGGACTGGAACGATGGCGGCCAGCGTTCGCAGATCGTGGTCACGCTCAGCAATGGGGCGGTATTCAATGTCACCGGGCCGACCACGACGACCGGCGATCCCGGCGGCTTTATCGGTTTCCGGATAGATCAGACCTCGGTTAATGCGGGCATTACTATCAGCAGCGTGGCGTGGGTCGCTCTGAGCGGCAACTCCGAGATCATCGGCCTGCGCAATGTCCGGGTCAGCACCATCAATCCGCTGGTCGTCACCAACACCAATAACAGCGGTACGGGATCGCTGCGTAACGCAGTCCAGTTTGCCAACACGCAAGGCACGGCCTCGACGATCAGCTTCGCCATTGCCGGTGCGGGGCCGCATACCATCACACTTGCCTCGGCCCTGCCCGACCTTACCGCCAATGGCATGATGATCGACGGCACCTCGCAATCAGGCACCCAATGCCGCGACTTGTGGGCAGGCAGCGGCCACGATCTGCGGGTGAATGTGCGCGGCGCAGGGTTCAACGGCTTCCGGCTAGGCGGCACCAACCAGACCATCCGGGGCCTGTCCCTCACCGGCTTCGACAATGCCGTCTTCACCCTGGCGGGCAGCAGCAATGCCACGATCCAGTGCAATTACCTCGGCCTGCTCGCCAATGGTACCAGCAGCGCAAATTCCAGAGGCGTCCTCGTCAGAGGGGCCAGCGCGCGGATCGGAGGCCTTGATGCGGGTCAGGGCAATGTGATTTCCGCCAATTCCATCGTCGGGGTGGTGACCGAACAGGGCAGCACCGACACCGCCATCCGCGGCAATTTCATTGGCACCGATCCTACCGGGATGACGGCTCGGGCCAACGGCACCGGCATCAACAATTTCAACGGCACTGTGACCTGGCGCGACATCACCCGCAACCTGATTTCCGGCAACAACGGCAATGCAGGGATCATGCTTGAGACCGATGACCGGATCAGCCCGTCCGATGGCCAGATCCGCATCCAGTCGAACATTATCGGTTTTAACCGCACGCTCTCGGCGGTGCTCCGCAACACTGGCGAGGGGATACTGTTTGATGCGAACAGCATCACCGGCGTGCTGATCGGCGGGACGGCCTCGACCGAGGGCAACACCATCACCGGCGATGATGACGGTATCGAGTTGCGCTCGGTCGGCTCCATTACGATCCGGGGCAACACCATCGCCGCTGCCAATGCCCGCGGCCTCCACCTCAACAATGTCACCACGGTCGCGGTAGGGGGTACCGGCAGCGGACAGGGCAACAGCATCGGCGGCAACGGGACCGATGGGATACATGCCACCAATGCCTCGTCCGGTCTGACCATTCTCGGCAACCTCATCCAGCCGCTGACCATCACCGGGAGTACCATGGCCAATGGCGGCCACGGCATCTCTCTCAACGGGACGACCAATGTCGCCATCGGCGACGGCACAGCGGCGGGGCGCAATGTCATCGGTGGGAACCGCCGGCGGGCTATCTCGGCCGCTGGCACCAACGCATCGACCACGATCAACGGCAACTACATCGGCACCGACGCCACTGGGAACACAGCGGTTGCCAACGGCCAGAGCGAAGGCACCACCACGCGCGATGCCATCTCGTTCGATCAGGGCGGCACCTTTACCAACCTTGCGATCATCAACAACGTGATCGGCGGGCATGAGGCGGCGCACATCGAATTGTTCACCAGCACCGGGACCGGGATCACCATCCAGGGCAACAGCATCGGGGTGGGAGCCAATGGCACATCGCGGATCGTTTCGGGTTCTGGCCAACAGCTCATCCGTATCGGCGGCGGGGGTGTCTTTTCCAACCTGATGATCGGCGGCACGGGAGCGGACCAGGGCAATATCATCGCGTTCGGCGATCAGTCGGGAGTGTTGCTGGATACCACCGGGAGCAATATTCAGGTCATTGGGAACACCATCAGGGACAATGCCGGCAACGGGATCATGCTGCTCGGCTCGACCCGCGCCGCGATCGTCGGCAACCGCATCTTTGCCAACGGCCTGCTCGGGATCGACCTTGGCAGCAATGGTGTGTCGCCTAACGATGCGGGTGATGGCGATACCGGTGCCAATGAGGGGCTCAACTTCCCCCAGGCAATTGCCGCCAACGTCCAGAGCGCTAACCAGCTGCGTTACAGTTTTACCCTCGACGTGCCTGCCGCAGCCAATGGTTACCGCATCGATTTCTTCGCAAGCACCGCTGCCGATCCCAGTGGATTTGGCGAGGGCGAGCGCTATCTTGGCCATGTCGACATCGCCCATGCAGGCGGGGCGCAGACCTATAACGGCACGCTGACGACGCTCGAACCGGTCAGCATCGGCAACATCATCACCGCCACCGCATCGCGCCGCACGGCAGGCGGGGACTGGGACATCACTTCGGAATTCTCCGCCGCGGCCACCGCCACCGGCACGGCACGGCTTGATGTCGTCACGACATCGGCCCCGTTCGTGTCGAACCCGGCCAATCCGCTGGCAACCCCCGCGAATGATCTGACGCTCAGCACTACCGTGACCAATGCGGGAACGGGCAGCACCGATGCCGATTCAATCTTCCTGGCCATCACGATCAACGGGGCGACCACTTTCCTGAACGCCCCCACCCCTGCCTTCGGCGGTGTCGTGAGGTTCCAGAGCAGCAGCGGCTCACTCACCTTCACACCGGCAACGGACCTGCGCTTCTCCAATGCGACGACGCGTCCAACCGCGCTTGCCCAATGCACCTATACTCCGGTGGCGGGTTACGATCCCCAGGTGCGGCACGTTTGCCTGAACCCCAAGGGCACCCTGCCCAGCGGCGCATCCGGGCAATTCATCGTCGAGATGCGGGTTCAGGTGAACTGAAGGACGACGGGGATCAGGATGACCCCGTGCCACAGCCCGCGCTTCGCCGTCAGATATGCAGCGCCCTGCCATAGGCGGCCAGCACGCTCTCGTGCATCGATTCCGAGATCGTCGGGTGCGGGAAGACGGTGTGCATCAGTTCTGCCTCGGTCGTCTCCAGCGTCTTGCCCACGACATAGCCCTGGATCATCTCGGTCACTTCTGCCCCCACCATGTGCGCGCCCAGCAGTTCGCCCGTCTTCGCGTCGAACACCGTCTTGGTGAAGCCTTCCGCCTCGCCCAGGGCAATGGCCTTGCCGTTGCCGATGAACGGGAACATGCCGACCCTGACTTCGTGCCCGGCTTCCTTCGCGGCAGCTTCCGTCAGGCCGACGCTGGCGACCTGCGGGTGGCAGTAGGTGCAGCCGGGGATGGCCGAACGGTTCAGGGGATGCGGGTGGACATCGGTATTGCCCAGTTCCTGCGCAATTGCCTCCGCCGTGGTCACTCCCTCATGGCTGGCCTTGTGCGCCAGCCACGGGCCGGGCGTACAATCGCCGATGGCCCACACGCCCTTGACGTTCGTCCGGCCGTAGCCGTCCACGTTGATATGGTAGCGCTTGTCCGGTTCGATCTTCAGCTCGTCGAGGCCGATATCCTCGACATTGGGGACAATGCCGATGGCCACGATGACATGGCTGAACTCGGTCTCCGACGCGGCACCTGCCTTGTCGGTGATCTCCACCCGCACGGCCTTTTCGCCCTTCTCCAGGATCTTGACCTTGGCCCCGGTACGGATCTTGATGCCCTGCTTGACGAGCGCCTTTTCAAGGAAGGCGGAAACATCCGCATCTTCCACCGGAACGACGCGGTCGAGCATCTCGACCACCGTAACATCGGCTCCCATATCGTTGTAGAAGCTCGCAAATTCGATCCCGATCGCTCCTGATCCGATGACCAGCAGCTTGCCCGGCATTTCCGCGGGCGTCATCGCGTGGCGATAGGTCCAGATGCGCTTGCCGTCGGCCGGATGGCCAGGCAGATCGCGCGCACGCGCGCCGGTGGCGATGATGATGTGCTTGCCGGTGAGCGTCTCGGTGCCCTTTTCCCCGGTCACTTCGAGCGAGCCGGGCGCGGTGAGCTTGCCGGTGCCGGTGTGCACGGTGATCTTGTTCTTCTTCATCAGGTGCGTGACGCCGGCGTTGAGCTGCTTGGCCACACCCCGGCTGCGCTTGACCACCGCATCGAGATCGGCCTCGATCTCCTTCACCTTCAGGCCATAGTCGCCGGCGTGCTTCATGTAGTGGAAGATCTCGGCCGAGCGCAGCAGCGCCTTGGTCGGGATGCATCCCCAGTTGAGGCAGATGCCGCCCAGCAGCTCGCGTTCGACAATGGCCGTCTTCAGGCCCAGCTGCGCGCAGCGGATTGCCGCGACATAGCCACCGGGGCCGGAACCAAGAACGATAACGTCATACTGGGTGCTCATTGTCTGCTCCAACTACCCTGCCACCGGCCGGGGTTTGCCATTGTCGTCGATTGCCACGAAGGTGAACCTGGCCTGCGTCACCTTGCGCGCATCCTCTTCGTGGCGGGGACGGCGCCAGGCCTCCACGGCGAAGGTCATGCTGGTCCGTCCGACGCGCTCGATCTCGGCATAGACCGAGACCTCGTCACCCACCTTGACCGGTTCGTGAAACTGCATGCCATCCATTGCCACGGTCACTGCCCGGCCACGCGAATGGCGCGCAGCGGCAAGCCCCGCTGCATTGTCCATCCATGACAGCAGCCAGCCACCAAAGACATCCCCATAGACGTTGGTATCGGCCGGAAGGGCCACGACACGGATGGCGGGGCTGCGGGTTTCCGTCATGCAGGAACCCGTTTCAAATCAAGGGGTGGAACACATGGAACAGTGTTCTGGGCCGAAAAAGCTGCACCTCCCCGACCGACCGTGAAAAGCGCCCTGAACGATAGAGCGGTGACCATTGGTCCGGCCTGCCACCTGGGAAGCAAGGTAGGAAAGCGCATTGCCGCCTGCCCTTACGCCAGCAGCCCCAGCGGCTTCTCGATCAGGTCCTTGAACACCTTCATCAGCTGCGCGCCGTCCGCCCCGTCGATCGCGCGGTGGTCGAAGCTGCCGGTGGCGCTCATCACGGTGGCAACCTGCAGCGCGTCATCGACGACATAGGGCCGCTTCTCGCCCGCACCGATGGCCATGATCATGGCCTGCGGCGGGTTGATCACCGCTTCGAACTGCTTGATTCCGAACATGCCCATGTTGGACAGGCTGGCCGTGCCGCCCTGGTATTCATTGGGTGAAAGCTTGCCGTCGCGGGCGCGGGTGGCAAGGTCCTTCATCTCGTTGGAGATGGCGCTGACGGACTTGTTGCCGGCATCCTTGACGATCGGGGTGATCAGGCCGCCGGGGATCGACACCGCCACCGAGATATCGGCGCGTTCGAACTTCAGCAGCGTATCGCCCGCGAACTGGACGTTGCACACCGGCACCACCTGCAGCGACTTGGCCAGCGCCTTGATCAGCAGGTCGTTGACCGACAGCTTCACGCCCTGCGCTTCGAGCGAAGCGTTGAGCTCGGCGCGCAGCTTGAGCAGCCTGTCGAGCTGGATATCGACCGTCAGGTAGATGTGCGGGACCTGCTGCTTGCTCTCGGTCAGGCGGCGGGCAATGGTCTTGCGCATGCCGGACAGCTTTTCCACCTGGTGCGGGATGCCGAAGTCCTGACCAGTTGAAGCCGGCTTGGCGGCAGGAGCGGCAGCGGCAGGAGCGGCAGGTGCCGGCGCCGCCTTGGGCGTGGCAGCCGCAGCAGCCGGCGCAGCGGCACCCGGCTTTGCGGCTTCAACGTCCGCCTTCACGATCCGGCCGTTCGGGCCGCTGCCCTGGACGGCAGCAAGGTCCAGCCCTTTCTGGTCGGCAATGCGCTTGGCAAGCGGCGAGGCAACGATGCGGTCATCCCCCGCGGCCTTGGCCATGGCGGGTGCAGGTGCCGGCGCAGGTGCCGGGGCGGGAGCCGGGGGCGGAGTGGGTGCGGGCGCAGGAGCAGCTTCGACAGCAGGCTTGGCCGCCTCATCGGCAGGCGCACCAGTCGCCTCGTCATCCTCGCCATCTTCGGCCAGCATGGCGATTACCGTGCCGACCTTGACCCCTGAGGTGCCGGCCTCGATGGCGATAGAGGTAATGGTGCCTTCATCCACCGCCTCGAATTCCATGGTTGCCTTGTCGGTCTCGATCTCGGCCATGATGTCGCCGGCGGCAACCTTGTCGCCAACCTTGACGAGCCATTTGCTGAGCGTGCCTTCTTCCATCGTGGGGGAAAGGGCGGGCATCTTGATGGCGATGGGCATGGTGCGGCGTGGTTCCCTTAAGCTGCCTGGCCTGGCGGGTGGCAAGCACCCGAGAATGGCCAGAAACCGTGATTGCGTCTGTGGCCAATTTGGCCGCGCCTAGCAAGGTTCTTGCGCGATGCAACTTTAACGCGGATATTCGCCATGCAGGGAGAGAGCGACAATGCGGGTCTATCTGGTCATCATCGACGAGACGGAGGAGGCGCACGTGGCCCTGCGTTTCGCCGCTCGCCGCGCCGCCAAGACCGGCGGGACCGTGCACCTGCTCGCCCTTGTTCCCAGGCAGCAGTTCAGTGCCTTTGGCGCGATCCAGGACACGATCGAGGAAGAAGCGCGCGACCGGGCCGAAGTCCTCGCCAACGGGGCGGCAGGCGAACTGCTGAGCGAAAGCGGCAAGATGCCCCAGATCGCGGTGAAGGTCGGTGACGGCAAGACGGTGATCGGGGAATACCTGGCCGAGCACCCGGAAGTCGCCGCACTGGTGCTGGGTGCCGCGCCCGAAGGCGGCCCCGGCCCGCTGGTGAGCCACTTCACCGCCAATGCCGGCTCGCTCCCCTGCCCGCTGTTCATCGTGCCCGGCGGGCTGAGCGAGCAAGAGATTGACCGGCTGAGCTAGCCCACGCCTGGCAGCCTGCGCCCCTACTTGCGCTTTCCGCGCCCCTGGTGGCGGATATTCCCCGGACGTCCGCGCTGCCCGACCTGGTGCTTTCCCGCACGGTCCTTGCGGGGACCGCTCTTTCCCGGGCCGCCCCTCCCCTGCCCGTCGCGCCGGTCCTTGTACTGCGGGCGGGCGCCGCGCGGTTCGATCGGCTTGCCTTCCGAATCGACCGGTTCGAACTTGAGCGCGCCGGTCAGCGGATTGGCTTCGGCCAGCTTGAGGTCGAGCAGGTCGCCGGTGGCGTAGCGCTGGCCAGTATCCTCGCCGATCAGGGCCTGGGCCCCCTCGTCATAGCGGAAATACTCGCGGCCAAGTGACGAGACTGGCACCAGCCCGTCGCCACCAAGGCCGACGATGGTGGCAAAGAAGCCGAACTTCTGCACGCCCGTGATGCGGGTGGCAAAGACCTCGCCAACGCGGGCAGACAGCCAGGCCGCCACATAACGGTCGATGGTATCGCGCTCTGCCTCCATCGCCCGGCGCTCGGTCAGGCTGATCGCATCGGTGATCCGGGTCAGGTCTTCGCGGTCATGGTCCGAAAGGCCGCTGACGGGCGGGAGCAGCTGGCTTTTCGGCTTCGGCTGTTCAAGGCCATAGGCATCGACCAGCGCCCGGTGCACCAGCAGGTCCGAATAGCGGCGGATCGGCGAGGTGAAATGGGCATAGGATCCCAGCGCCAGCCCGAAATGCCCGGCATTGGCGGGACCGTAATAGGCCTGCGTCTGGCTGCGCAGGACCGCCTCCATCACCAGCGCCTTTTCAGCCGGTTCGGCGATGTCCTTGATCATGCGGTTGAACAGGCCGGGGGTTATCACCTGCCCCAGGGCCAGCTTCTTGCCCATCGAATCGAAATAGTCGCGCAGGGCCACCAGCTTCTCGCGGGTGGGTGGTTCGTGCACGCGGTAGACCACCGGGTGCGCCTTGCTTTCCAGCGCCTTTGCCGCCGCGACATTGGCCGCGATCATGAAATCCTCCACCACCCGGTGCGCATCGAGCCGTTCGCGCACGGCGATGCCGGTGATGCGGCCCTGCTCGTCCAGCGTCACCCGGCGTTCCGGGATTTCCAGCTCCAGCGGATCGCGCGCGGCCCGCGCTTGCGCCAGCAGCTTCCACGCTGCCCAAAGGTTGGTCAGTTCTGCGCCTGCCGTGCCATCGTCGATGCGGGCCTGCGCATCCTCGTAGGCGACATTTTCGGCAATCCGGACGATGGCGCGGGTAAAGCGCCAGTCGCTTACCTGTCCTTCCGGTGAAATGACGAAGTGGCAGACCATGGCGGCGCGGGGCTGGTCCTGCTTCAGAGAGCAGGCATCTGCGCTCAGCACCTCGGGCAGCATGGGCACCACGCGGTCGGGGAAATAGACCGAGTTGCCGCGCTTCCTCGCCTCGCGGTCCAGCGCGCCGCCGGGCCGGACGTAACAGGACACATCGGCAATGGCGACGATCGCGCGGAAGCCCCCCTTGCCGTCGGGCTCGGCCCAGATCGCATCGTCGTGGTCGCGTGCATCGGCCGGATCGATGGCGATGATGGGGATCGCGGTCAGGTCTTCGCGCTTGGCTTCGGACAGCGGCAGGATGGATGCAGCCTCGGCTTCGGCCAGCACCTTTTCGGTGAAATGGTGCGGGATGCCGTACTTGTGGATCGCGATGAGGCTGTAGCTGCGCGGGGCGAGCGGATCGCCCAGCACCTCGATCACCTTGACCCCGGCACGCGGACCACGTCCAGCGGGCTCGGCAAGGACCAGCTGACCTTCCTCCGCTCCGCCAAGGTCCGATACCGGAGACGAATTGCGCACCCGCTTGTCCACCGGGGCCAGCCACGGCTTGCCCGCGCCGTCCAGTTCGATCACGCCCAGCACCGCGCCCTCTGCCGCGGGCAGCTTTTTCATCGGGTGGGCGATGAAGCCCTTGCCGGCCTCCTCGGTGCGGGCAAGGATGCGGTCGCCCACGCGCAGCGCGGACTGTTTCTTCCTCTCGATCACCCGCAGGCGCGGCGGCGGCAGGGCATCGTCCGGCTGCCAGCTTTCAGGGATGGCAACCGGCTCGCCCTCGTCGATCTCGACGATCCGCAGCACGGTGACCTTGGGCACCCCGCCCATTCGGTGGAAGGCGCTGCGCTTGCCGTCGATCAGGCCTTCCTCGGCCATGTCCTTGAGCAGCGCCTTGAGGCCGATCTTGTCCTGCGCGGTGAGGCGGAAATGCTTGGCGATCTCGCGCTTGCCCACGGGTGTGTCGGCGCTGTTGATGAATTCCAGCACCTGATCGCGGCTGGGCAGGCCGGCGGGATGGCCCTTGCGATTGGCTGGACGGTTCATTGTGCGCGGGCCAGGGGACGGAACGCGCCGCCCGGAACGGCGCTGGCGACCGGGCTTTCGCTACCGTCGGCCGCAACCGCACTGACACCGAAGATCCAGTCGTCGCCCCTGTCGGGGGACAGGGTCACGCTTTCGAGGTCTGCCGCCGGGTCTTCGTCCAGCTCCATCCGCAGTTCCCAGTCACGGGCATCGGTTGCCCTTCGCCACACGCGGTATTGCCGGGCGCCTGCCACCGGCAGCCATTCGAGCTGTACGTCGGTCCGCACCGCGCCTTCGATCTGCACTTCCGGCGGCATCGGCGCACGCGCCAGCCGGTCGAGCGCACGCACGTTGAGGCGCGTTACCTGGGCGAGATAGGGAAAGTCCATTTCATCCATCGTATCGCCATAGGCAACGCCGTTTTCCGTGCGAAGATCCTGATGCTGGTGATCGTAATCCTCCACCGCCACTGAGAACCGGATGGCCGAGATGCCGCGTTCGAGGAACGGCAGGTGGTCCCCGCCCCGCCCCATACGGTCGCTGCGCCAAACCTGTGCAACGTCAAGGCCATCGGCATATTGTGCTGCCAGAGCATCCACCCAGCGGGAGACGTTGCGCGAAGGGCTGTCGTTCGCCCCGCCCCGGCTGTGCATCCGTGCCAGCGTCGCCGGATCGGCATCGAGCCGCGGCCCATCGGAGAACACCCGCACCTGGGCATCGTTGCAATGGCCATCTGACCCGCACGAGCCGCCCACAATATCGTTGTTGAGCACGGCCTTTACCGTCCAGCCCTGCTCCAGCGCGTAATCCGCCAGTAGCTCGCCGCCATAGAGCCCCTGCTCCTCGCCCGAAAGCAGGGCATAGACCACCGTTGTCGGATAGCTGTTCCGGCTGAGCATGCGCGCAGCCTCCAGCACCAGGGCGCTGCCGCTGGCATTGTCGTTGGCGCCGGGGGCCTCGACCGTTGCGTCCATCACGTCCGATCCGCGACTGTCGATGTGCGCCTGCACGATCACCACCTCGTCCGG
>CAZTED010000032.1:0-21068 GCA_964612175.1 uncultured Sphingomonadaceae bacterium | reverse complement strand
CGTTGTTCACATGGCCGCTGGGGCCGGTGTAGTCGCCCAGCATCTGCGCGCCATAATCACCCAGCGTGGCGGCCAGCGCCTGCAGTGCGGCGCGCAGGGTGCGCAGGTCGCGGTGGTCGACTTCCTCGGCCTCGGTGGCCTTTCCCTTGAAAAGCTTGCCCAGCCGTTCACCCCAGCCGGCCTTGCCGCGCGCCGGGCGGCGCACCAGGGTCACGAACTGGTCGTTCACGAACAGTGCGCCCGAAGACAGCTTCTCGCGCCAGCGGGCATCGATGTGGGCCGACAGCGGATCGTCGAAGGCGGCATCCAGTTCCACTTCCACCCGCCGGCGGATCACGTGGTGGTAGAGCACGAAGCGCGCATCGAGGTTCGAGCGCAGCATCACCTCGCGGGTGGCGGCATGGGCGTTGAGCGCGTCTGTGTCCTCGGTCTCGAACAGGAGACCGGGCACCTGCAGCGCGCCCATCAGCGATCCGTCGCGCAGCAGCACCACGTCGCTGTCGACCAGCGTGACATAGGGCAGGCGATCACCGGCCTGCGCTTCCTTCGCGCTCCAGGCGGCGGCGCCGAGCCATTTGTTGTTCATCGTCCGGCTCCCTGCCGCCCCGTCACGGGGTATAACTGTTGCAGCCCCAGCGCTTGTAATTGCGCACCCGGGGGCATTTGCTGACCTTGGTGATCCACAGATCGAAGATCCGCGGTTCGCGCAGGCACGCGAAATAGCCGATCGCGTGCATCACGAAGGGAATGGGGATGATCCACAGGCTCTTGAGGATCAGGAACGCCTCGGTCGTCACCAGCGCGTTGATCACGAAATAGTTGAACGTGACCCCGGCGAACATCTGCGGCCGGGTAAGCGCGCGGTGGACGGGATGGCGGACCAGCTGCGTCACGGCCTCAGCCTACCGCCGCCGCGCTCTGGATGCCGGCCACGATGGTGGCGGCACCGAAGATGATGAAGCAGCCGATGATCACGGTCGCCCCAAAGCGCCAGTTCATGCGGCCGGTCAGCATCAGGAAGCCCACGGCGGCAACGGCCATCACCGCCACCGCGGTGGCGACATTACCCAGCATGGTGCCCTGGATCCAGTAGAGCGCGGCCTCGATCGGGCCGGACCCGGCAGTCGACTGCGCGTGCGCGATCGAAGGCAGGAACAGGGCGGCAATTGCGGCGAGGCGGGCAGGAAGGCGCATGGTCACTGGCTACTCACTGAAGAAGGCGTGGAATGGCTTGAAAGGCGGCGCATGATCGCGGCGACATAAAGCTGCGTCTCGCGGATGCGGGGGATGCCGCCGGCGCGGATCACGCGGCCCGGGCCGGCATTGTAGGCGGCCAGCGCGCGCTCAAGGTCGCCGTTGAAACGGTTCAATTGTTCGCGCAGGTAGCGCGCGCCGCCTTCGAGGTTGGCCACCGGATCGTCCGGGTTCACACCCAAGTCGCGCGCGGTGCCGGGCATCAGCTGGGCAAGGCCACGCGCCCCGGCATGGGACACGGCGTTTTCGCGCCAGCGGCTCTCCTGCCATACCAGCGCTTCGATCAGCGCTGGCGACAGGTCGTATCGGGCGGACAGGGCCGCCACTACCTCGGCATAGCGGGCGGGAACAACGCGGGCCTGGTTCGCGGTATCGGCCACCGCATGGTCGGGAACGCCGGCAGCCGCCAGAGAGGCATCGTCATAGGAAGCGGCAAGGGCCTGGTGCGCCTGTCCATGGTTGGCGGCTTCATGGCTGGCGGCGGGACCAGCCACCCAGCGCGATTCGCCGTTGCTGGCGATTTCCATCACGTCCGCCCGCGCCGGGGCCGCCGACAGCAGAGCCGCCAGCGTGGCCGGCAGCAGGGCAGCAACAAGGGCGCGACGAAGAATCACCGGAAAAACCAAGCCTCCAAGCCCGAGCCTCTGCTTACAACAAATGACAGCGGCGTGACAGTGAAGCGGCAAAAAGCCCCGGAGGCAATGCCGCCGGGGCCTTTGGTCCCAGTGCGTCCGGCCAGCATGACCGGCTCGCAATGGCTCAGTTCATGGCAAGGCGTGCCTGTTCGAGCGCGCGCAGCGCGGTGCGGGCGGCGCGGCGGGAATCGATCCATGTGCCGTCGGCCAGTTCGAGCTGGTAGCGGATCTCGCTGCCTTCGGCCTCGCGATAGGCGGCTTCGGCCCGCGCCACGTCGCCGATCGCGGCATAGGCACTGCCAAGGTTGATCAGCAGTGCCGGATCGCCGGGGTTTTCTGCCCGCAGCCCTTCCAGCGCCGCGATCGCATCGCGCGCCTCGCCGGCGGACAGGGCCTCGTAGGCCACGTCGCGCTGTTCCAGCTGCGGTTCGTCGATCACCGCGACCGATCCGGCCTGGGCGAAAAACAGGGCTCCCATCATCAGGCTGGCCAGCATTGCATCTCTCCTTGTTGTCTCGTGGCGGAGAGAATGCGCTGCACGCGGCGGAACTGCAACAAAACCGTAACAGTGTCACAAAACTGCAATATCGGGCGCGGCGAAGCGCGGCCCGGGGGGTGCCCTGTGGATAGTGCCCCGCAACCGTCACACAGTCCGCAAATTGTCACATGGCGGCCCTAGCTGGCGATTCGCGACACGCATTCGCACCACAATTTCCCGCCGAATCCCGGCACATTTCAGGGGACCGCAAGCTGTGACCAACCTTTCCCGTTCGCTCGTCCTGGGCTGCTCGATGCTGGCGCTTTCCGCCTGCGGCCCGGAGGAAATCGCTTCGCCCGGCACCGGCGGCAACGTGATCATCAACAATCCCGCGCCGACCCCGGCGCCGACGCCCACTCCCACGCCGACTGCGTCGCTGGTGACCCCGGCGGCCGGCTGCCCGACCATCTCCGATCCGGCTGGCCTGACCGATGAAGGCACGATCACCGGCCCCGAAGGCACCTGGCGCGTCTGCGCGCTGCCGTCCCGCGTGACCGCGTCGAGCACGCTGGCCCAGATCCCGGGCCTGCTCTACCGCCTGCCGGGTCGCGTCGACGTCGGCACCGATGCCGGCGCCGCTTCGACCAGCACGGGCGTGACCCTGACCATCCAGCCGGGCGTGATCGTCTACGCCAGTGGTTCCTCGTTCCTCAACGTCAACCGTGGCCACCGCATCAGTGCGGTTGGCACCGCGACCCGCCCGATCATCTTCACCAGCCGCGACAACGTGCTTGGCCTCAACAACGCCAATTCCTCGGGCCAGTGGGGCGGCGTCGTGCTGTCGGGCCGCGCGCCGGTCACCGATTGCGAAGCGCCGGGTGCTACGCCGGGCACGGTGGCTTGCGAGCGCCAGGTGGAAGGTGCGGTCGATCCGGCCGTCTATGGCGGCGCGCAGCCGGCCGACAATTCGGGCACCATGCGTTACGTCCAGATCCGCTATTCGGGCTTCGTGCTCTCGGGCAATGCCGAGCTGCAGTCGCTGACCACCGGTGGCGTCGGTTCGGGCACCCAGCTCAGCCACATCCAGTCGGTCAACAGCTCGGACGACGGTGTCGAGTTCTTCGGCGGCGTGGTGAACGTCAAGAACCTGATCGTGGCCGGTGCCGAGGATGACGGCCTCGATACCGACACCGGCGTGAAGGCGCAGATGCAGTATGTCATCGTCGCCCAGCGTGCCGGCATCGGTGACACGATCATCGAAGCCGACTCCTCGAACGGCCTGGAAGACCAGACCCCGCGCTCGAACGCGGTGATCTCGAACGCCACCTTCATCCAGCGCAGCGCGACCCCGGGCGACCAGGCGATCCGCATCCGCGGCGGCCACGACTATCGCCTCGTCAACTCGGTGATCCTCAACGAGACGACGGCTGTTCCCTGCCTGCGCGTTGACGATGATGAGACCATCCGTGCCGCCAACGCCGGCCTCGACGATGTCGGCCCGCCGGTCTTCGCCTCGACCGCATGGCAGTGCGCCACGCTGACGCGCAACGGCAGCAACGGCGGCGCCACCGCCACCGCGGCGGCCGCCTTCATCACCGGCGGCACCGCCAACAACACCACCTTCACCAATACCCTGACTGCCGGTTACCTCAACGGCGCGAACGAGAACGGCTTTGCCACGATCTTCGACGTGACCGCGCTGTCGAGCTTCTTCACCGCCACCAACTTCATCGGTGCGGTGAGGTCGGCCGACAACTGGACGCAGGGCTGGACCTGCGATTCGGCGGCGGTGAGCTTCGGCAGCAACACGGGTTCCTGCCTGCGCCTGCCGGTCTTCCCGGCAGTCTGACACTGAAAGAGGGGCGCGCGATGCCGGCAGCAGCCGGGTCGCGCGCCTCTTTCCTGATCTACGCGGGCCACCATCCCCTGAAGGACGGCCCCAACAATTCGGACATACCCATGAGGGACATGCACAAGACCACCAGTACCCGCCGCCTCGGCGCATTCCTCCTGCTCACTTCGGCGCTCGCCTTTCCGGTGGGCGCTTTTGCGCAAGATGAGGTTGCCGATCCGGCCGCCGATCCCGCGCTGGAGGAAGAAGCCCCGGCAGACGATGTCGACATCTCCTTGCCCGGCAGCAACACGATCATCGTGACCGGCCGCATCAACCGCGACCCGACCCGCGCCTCCACCCAGGTGATCAGCGTCCTGTCCAGCGAGCAGATCGCCCGTACCGGCGAAGGCGACATTGCCGGCGCGCTGGGCCGCGTTACCGGCCTGTCGGTGCAGGGGCAGGGCTTTGTCTATGTCCGCGGCCTGGGCGACCGCTATTCGCTGGCGCTTCTGAACGGCCTGCCGCTGCCATCGCCGCAGCCGCTCAGCCGCGTGGTTCCGCTCGACATCTTCCCGACCAATATCGTCGCCTCGTCGCTGGTGCAGAAGACCTATTCTGCCAACTTCCCCGGCGAATTCGGCGGCGGTGTGATCAACCTCACCACCCGCGCCATTCCGGAAGAGAGCTTCCTCTCGATCAGCGGTGGCCTGTCCGGCGATACCGAAACCACCTTCCACAATGGCCTGTCCTACTACGGGTCGGACTTTGACTGGTTCGGCTTCGACGATGGCACCCGCGATGTTCCCCCCGCCCTGGCGAGCTTCTTTGCCTCGGGCGAGCGCCTGTCCGACCTGTCGATCGAGGAACAGGGCGATATCGCCAAGGACCTGGGCAATCCCAACCTGATCCTGCTCCAGAAGATCGGCGAAATGCCGGCCAACTGGTCTGCCGGGATCACCGCAGGCACGGCCACCGACGTGTTCGGCGACGGCCGCTTCGGCGTGGTGCTGACCGGATCGATCAGCAACAAGTGGCGCACCCGCGAGATCACCTCGCAATCGGTCAACGCCGCCTTCGACCTGACCTCGGACTTCACCGACCTGGTCACCGACAACCGCGTGCTGGTCAACGCCCTGCTCGGCTTCGGCCTCGAGCTTGGTGACCATACCTTCCGCTGGACCAACCTGTTCATCCGCGACACGGTCAAGCAGGCCACCCTGTCGCAGGGGGAAGACGTGCTGGACGAGGATGATGTCCAGCAGCAGCAGACCAACTGGCAGGAGCGCCAGCTCCTGAACAGCCAGCTGGTGGCCGAACTGGAGTTCGGCGACCTTGGGGTGGACCTGCGTGGCGGCTTCGCCCGGACCGAGCGCGAAGCGCCCTACGAGTATACCTTCACCTATGTCCGGCAGAACAGCTCCAGCCCGGTGGGCAACCTGTTCGTCAACCTGCTCAACCGCCAGACCGGCGATGCCAGCGTGGTGTTCTCGGACCTGAAGGAGAACCTGTGGTACGGCGGGATCGACCTGAGCTATCCACTGGCCGACTGGTTGAGCGCGACGGTGGGCTATTCCTACACCGATACGCAGCGCTATTCGGAACGGCGCGAGTTCCTGTTCAACGCCGACAACAACTTCCCCGGTGGCGTGGGCCTGCTGCGGCCCGACCTGCTGCTGGGCGATGCGATCATCGATTTCTACAACATCGGCCTGATCGAATCGACCCAGACCGACCCGGCGTTCGAGGCCGCGCTGACCATCCATGGCGGCTACGGCAAGCTGCAGATCGAACCGCTCGACAGCGTATCGATCGATGTCGGCGTGCGCTATGAGACAGCTGACCAGTCGGTCGTGCCGGCGCAGGTGTTCACAGTGCCGACAAACTCGGGGGCTTCGACCTTCCTCAGCAACGATTACTGGCTGCCCGGCGCAACGGTTACCTGGCAGGTGAGCGACCAGCTCCAGCTGCGCGCCAATGCCAGCCGCACCATCGCCCGCCCGCAGTTCCGCGAGCTGATCTTCCAGACCTATTACGACCCGGAAACCAACCGTCAGTTCAACGGCAACCCGTTCCTCGTCGACAGCGAGCTGACCAATTACGAACTGCGCGCCGAATTCTATCCGGGACGTGGCAGCCAGGTCTCTGCGGCGGGCTTCTACAAGAAGATCGAGAACCCGATCGAGGCCTTCTCCAGCTTCTCCGACAACAGCCAGCTGACCCGCTTCGCCAATGCCCCGCAGGCAACGCTCTACGGTGCCGAGGTGGACGTGCAGCATACCGTGGACCTGATGGACATGGGCGGCTTCTTCGAGACGAAGGAACTGGTGCTGTTCGCCAACTACACCTGGACCCAGTCCGAGATCGAGGTGGCCCCGGGTGACGTAACCCGGGTGTTCCCCAGCGCCGATGCGCCGGCCAGCAACTTCTTCCAGGATGGCGTCCCGCTGACCGGGCAGAGCGATCACCTGGCCAATTTCCAGGTCAGCCTGGAGGATGTGGACCGCCTGCAGCAGTTCACCGTGCTGGTGAACTATGCCAGCAAGCGGGTGACCAGCCGCGGCACCTCGGGCCTGCCCGACATCGTCGAGAACCCCGGCCTGACGCTGGACCTGGTGATGCGCCAGGGCCTCGACCTGTTCGGGCTGGAAAGCGAACTGAAGCTGGAAGCGCGCAACATCACCGGGCGCGACAACTTCGAATACCAGAGCGACGGGACCCAGCGGGTGGAGATCAACTCCTACCGCGTGGGCACTTCGTTCTCGGCCTCGCTTTCGGTCGACTTCTGATCGCTGCACCACGCACGAAAAGGCCCCCCGTCCATCGCCGGACGGGGGGCCTTTTTCGTGGCCGGGGCAGGCAGGCTCAGTCGAGGTCGAGCACGTAGCCCTTGCCGTGGACCGTGCGCAGCATATTCCCCGCGCCCGCTTCACGCAGGCCAAAGCGCAGCCGCTTGATCCAGACATCGACGGTGCGCAGGTATTCCGGGTCGCCCGCCTTGCCCAGCGCGTTGACCAGTTCCTGCCGGGTGAGGATGCGGTTGGCATTCTCCGCCATGAAGCGCAGCACGCGGAACTCGTTCGGGCGCAGCGGGATCAGCTGGCCGCGCCAGCGCGCCTGCTCGCCGGCCACGTTGATCTGCAGGTTGCCGGCATCGAGCACCTGGCGCACCGTGGGGCGCGTGCCGCTGGCGTGCAGGGCCAGCACCCGGTCGAGCATGGCCTGCCGGTCGAGCGGGCCGATCGCATAGTCGTCGGCCCCGGCCTTAAGCGCGCGGCGCCGGTCGTCCGGGTCGTCGGCTTCCAGCACCATGGTCACATGGGCGCTGGCCAGCCGCTGATCGGCGCGCAGGCGGCGGCACATCTCGAGGCCCGACAGCTCGGCCATCACCCAGTCGACAAAGGCCCAGACCTGTCCTTCCACCAGCTTCTGCGGGCCTTCGGGGGTAAGCAGGCCGAAGCTGAATTCGGTCTCGCCATTGCAGAAACGGTCAAATCGGCTTGCGGTTACGTCGGTCGTGACGATGGTGACGCGGTTCATCGGTGCCAATTTCCCTGCCGTTGCGATACGCAGGTGGCACGCCGATGTGACTCACATATGACGAAAATCAGGCAGGGCGCGGGCCGGTTGCGAAGGGGGCCATGGGACGCCTGGCCGGGCGGGGCGATCTGGCGGAGACGGAGTCCTACTCAGTGAGCTCCAGTAGGGTCTCTCGGGCTACTTTGTTAGCAGTAAGATCAATACCTTAATTCGTTACGTACTCTTGTAAGCTCCAGTGCGATCTCCTAATATCCACCATCGAAAGGTGGGTATGAAGGTGGGTAGAACAGCAAGGGCAGCACTAACGGCGAAGCAGGTCGAGACGACAAGCAAGCTGGGTTACACTGCAGACGGAAAGCAGCCGGGACTGAACCTCCAAGTTGCCCAAGGCGTGTCTGGTATCAGCCGCTCTTGGGTCTTTCGCTATACTAGTCCCACCAGTGGCAAACGGCGCGAACTTGGGTTGGGCTCGGCCCGCGCGGTTAGCTTGGCTGAGGCGCGGGAAATGGCCGCAGAAGCCAGCAAGTCCGTCGCCAGCGGTTTGGACCCCAAGGAGCAGCGCGATACCGCAAAGGCCGAGCGTGTTACGGCGACACAGGAGAGACTGACCTTCGAGCAAGCGGCGGTGCGTTGTATCGCTGCGCGTCAGCACGAGTGGAAGAACGAGAAGCACCGGCACCAATGGGGGGCCACCCTTAAGACTTACGCCTATCCCGTTATCGGCAAGCTTCCAGTTGAGCAGGTCACCATGGAACATGTGCTTGCAGTGCTTGAGCCAATCTGGACGACCAAGACGGAAACCGCGACCCGACTGCGCCAGCGTATTGAGACCGTGCTGGACTGGGCCAAGGCCCGCAAATTCACCACGGGTGACAACCCTGCATCGCTAAAGGGTGGGCTGGGGCAGTTGCTGCCCAAGGCCAGCAAGATTGCCAAGGTGAAGCACCATTCCGCCTTGCCTTATCAGCAGGTCTACGGCTTCGTTCAGGCGCTTCGCCACAAGAAGGGCATCAGTCCCAAGGCATTCGAGTTCCTTATCCTGACTGCGGCTAGGTCTGGTGAAGTGCTGGGTGCGAAGTGGCAGGAGATCGACTTAGCTGCGAAGGTGTGGACCATACCTGCCGAGCGCATGAAGGCAGGGCGGGAGCATCGAATTCCCCTCAGTGCCAGGGCGGTTGCTATCATCAAGGAAATGCAGGCCGGAAGGCAGGGCGATTTCGTGTTTCCCGACCCCACCGGCAAGAAGCACATGTCTAATGGCGCGCTGCTGGCAGTCATTAAGGGGATGCCTGACTATGCTGCATATGTGCCGCATGGTTTCCGCTCAACGTTTCGCGACTGGGCTGCGGAGACGACGAACTTCGCGAACGAGACCCTCGAACTGGCTCTGGCGCACACCATTCGGGATAAGGCCGAAGCTGCTTATCGGCGGCAGGACCAGTTGGAGAAGCGCGCCAAGCTCATGGAGCAATGGGGGACCTACATCGCAACACAGCCGCGCGCGGCGCAGGTTACGGCAATTGGGCGCGCCTCATGATGAAAAAGCCCCCTCCACCGCGCGTTCGAATGCTTCTCCGGATATGGTCAGGTAAGCTTGAACAAGGCTTGCTTAGCCCCGACGAAGTTGGGGCCTTGGCGCGGCTTCTTTTGATGCTTGCTGACGGAGATTCCGTGGATGACATATTCGGCATTTGGAGGCCAGCTAATCGGCCACATGACCCGGGGCTGGAGCAGCGGCTCCACGATATGGCTGCGATGCGGCTTCCTGTTGCTCTTGGAGGTGAAGGTCTAAGCTATCCTGAAACCATCAAGCTGACGGCAGAGCAACACAAGAAGTCAGTCGACACCATCAAGAGCGATTACAAGTCCGAAGCTGGAATGGCCATAAGGGCGGCTGCTAGGGAAATTGGGGAGTTCAGAGCATCGCTCGGCATTGCTGAGCGATGGCAAGGGGGGAAAACTCAGGACTTATCCCCCCCTGACAAGGCCTAGGCCACCCAACAAATCGAATGCCTTCAATAACAGGAGGTATTCAATGGTACATACAGATCTAGGTGGTCCCCAGCGGTTTGAGGTTGAACTCAACGCGCTGAAGGTCATCCGTCATGTTGATGTTCGCGCCAAGCTCAACGTCAGCAGCGCCAAGCTCTTCGACATGGTGGCTAAGGGCCAGTTCCCGAAGCCATTCCCGATCATCCCCGGAGGCCGGGCGGTCGGGTGGCTGGAACACGAAGTCGATGCGTGGATCATCAACCGCTGCAGCGCCAATCGCCGGGAGGATAACCATGCTCTGGCCGGTAACTGAACAGCAGCAGCGGGAAGCCATGTCCAAGATGTGGGCGATCTTCCCGGTTGGGCCCGACGATCCGATTCACCTGCGCGCGCTGTGGGGCAAGGGTGTGCCCGGCGCGAAGCCCGCGAAGAACATCACCTTCAACGTCAGGGCATATCCTGATGTAATCGACCGCCAGCGCGCTTTCGAAGACACAGCCATCCGTCTGAACGGACTGGGCTACAACATCTACACGGTGATCAACCGTATCGACCCTAGCTTCGCAGGTGACGAGCACAACGGCTTGGCGGTCAAGGACGAGCATATCGTCCAGCGCCGCTACCTGCTCATCGATATCGATCGTGACGAAACCTATCAACCGGCTACGGACGACGAGATCGACCATGTGTGGAAGGCTGCTGGCCCCATCGAGCACGACCTCTTCTTCTCGAAGGGTACTGAACCTATCTCCGTGTGCTCCGGTAATGGCGCGCACATCTACCTTCCCTTGGCCGATCTGCCCAACGACGCGCCTACCAAGGAGATGTGCAGGCGGATGCTGCTTGCCCTCGCTGGTAAGTACAACACGCGGACGGCCAAGGTGGACACTAGTGTGTTCACCGCTTCGCGCATCACCAAGGTGCCGGGCACGGTTGCCCGCAAGGGCATCGAGGTGCCTGACAACACCGGCATTAATGAGCGCTATTACCGCTTGGCATCGGTCGTCGAATGACGCCGCTGTCGACCGCCGATCTCCAGCAGATCCTAGACGACTTCGCTGCATCTGGGCGCGGTCAGGGAGGTGCGGTGTCCGTACCTCCCGTCAGTTCTCTTCCGACAAAACCGCTCTCGCAGCTTGGTCAGGCGCTTGCTGCACCGACAAATAATGACCTCACCGACCTAGAGGATGCCCTATTCCATATTTCCGCCGATGTTCCTCGGGGCAATGGTGCGATCCTCGGGCCTAAGGGTGCCCCTCTGCCGGACTACTGGTTTGGGGTAGTCCTCGCCTGCCGTCGCGAGTACGGGGACGCTGCCAAGGAGGTCGTGCGGCGTTGGTCTCAGACGAGTAGCCGCTACGGTGACGGCTCAGGGTTTGAGCATGCTTGGAACCAGTTTGACCCCAAACACCCTAACCCCGTGACGGTCGCATCGCTGTTCACGTTGGCGAAGGCGAATGGGTGGGCCCGCAACGTCATTCCAGCGCAGGTTGTGGCATCGAGCCCCCGTTTCAAACTGCTAGACCGGGCGGCCATAATGACGCAGCCGCCCTTGCGGTGGCGGATTAAGGGCCTGCTGCCTGAAACCGGGATTGGGGCGATCTACGGTGCAAGCGGATCGGGCAAGTCCTTCCTAGCCATCGATATGGCGTTCCACATTGCCTCCGGCACGAGTTGGTTCGGCCATCGCGTCTCCGCCAGTCCTGTCACCTACGTCATGTTGGAAAGCGAGGCCGGGCTTCGTAACCGAGTGCAGGCTTGGGAGGCGCACAACCGGGCGAAGATTCCGTGCCACTTTAGTGCCATAGCCCAGCCGTTTGTGGTGGCAGAGCCGGATCAAGTCGAGGCTCTTGGGGCAGAACTCCCGGAAGGCGGTGTCGTTATCATCGACACCCTTAATTGCGCCGCTCCCGGACTGGACGAAAACTCCAGCCAGGACATGGGGCGCATCCTTGCAGGCATGAAGCGCTTGCAGCAGATCACGGCTGGGTTGGTACTGGTCGTCCACCATACGGGTAAGGACGCGAGCAAGGGCCTTCGCGGTCACAGTTCCCTGCACGCAGCACTGGACGGTGCCGTTGAAGTTGAGCGCCGCCAGTCAGGCCGTTGCTGGTCGGCAGCCAAGGTCAAGGATGGCGAAGACGGTAAGCAGGTTCCGTTTAAACTGCATGCAGTCAATCTGGGCATGGACGCGGACGGGGACCCGATTATCAGTTGCGCGGTAGGGCCAGACAGTGCCGCCATCTTCGCACCGAAGGAGCCTGCCGGGAAGCGGCAACGTCCTGCCTATAGAGCGATCAAGGTCGAACTGGGCCAGTCGCAGTCGAAGGGCAAGGCAGGAACCAGTCCCACCACCTCCTGCCTCCCCATGGACCGCGCCATTCAGGTCGTTGCCGACGGCCTGACGACGGAAGCACTGAACAAACGCCGCAACCGCGCCAAGCTTTTGGTGCAGGACCTGCTGTCAGGGGGATACCTCTACGCGGGCACCGACGAGAAGGGGGAAGCGTGGGTATGGGCATAAAGTCCGAAAAGCGGGTGTCCCGAAGTCCAACCCCTATAGGGGGTTTGGACTTTTCGGACCTGCACCAAAAGTCCAAAACTGCCATTTCGGCAAATCCGGACTTTCCGGACCCTTGCTTCGATGAGGTCAGCGCAGAATTCCGCTACCGGCCAGTTGGGGTGCCCATGTAGGCAGGTTATGCAACTATGCCCCTCCCGAACGTAATCTCCGGCAGGACCCTCCGATGCACCGCGAAGTGTAAAGGTACCGGAGACCAGTGTAAGAACCCCGCAGCCTCACTTTGGGGATGCCGGACATGCCGCTACCACGGTGCGCGAAAGCCGGAGTCGATCAAATGCGGTGTCCAGCATCCGCAATATAGGCACGGCGGGGAAACCCTCGAAGCCAAGGCTGAGCGCAGTAAGAAGCTTGCGGAGTTGCGTGAACTAGAGGCACAATCACTCGCACTGGGCCTTATACCCGTCGGGGCCTCGCGATGGCGGGGGCGAAAGCCGAAGTTGGGTAAATGACACTGGTGAGGGGGCAGGCAGCGCCTGCTCGGCGGTGATCTAGAAGCGAACTAAAGCTCCTTAAGGAAGACTGCTTTACTGTGCATTTGGGAGTGGCGCGTCACTTGCACTGGTCACCTTACTCCATCGTCTTAGCGCCATTAAGTGGCACAACGCGCTGTCCCAACAAGCTTTCCAAAGTATCAAGGCAGCGGGGGTAATCCCAGTTCCAGCAAAAAGGCGTTGTGCTCTTTGGTGGCGGTTGCGATCTTCGCATCAAGCTCCACCAGTTTGGCATGGACGGCGGCAAGGTCGATTTCCTCCTCTGCCGTCGCTGTGCTGACATAGCGCGAGATGTTCAGATTGAAGTCGTTTTCTTCAATCTCGGCCATCGACACTCGGCGGGAGTAGCGCGGCTCCTCGGTGCGGTGCTGATAGGTCGAGACGATCTTGCCGATATGGTCCGGCTTGCCGTCCGTGCCGTCGCCCAGAAAGTTTTGCCGCTTCCCTCGCACAAAGTGCTCCGCCGCATTGATGAACAGCACGTCGTCGGGCTTCTTGCACCGCTTGAGCACCAGAATGCACACGGGAATGCCGGTCGAGTAGAACAGGTTGGCAGGCAGGCCGATCACCGTATCGATATGGCCGTCCTTGAGCAGCTTCGTGCGAATGCGCGCTTCAGCCCCGCCCCGGAAGAGAACGCCATGCGGCAGGATAATGGCCATGACGCCATCGTCTTTCAGGAAGTGGAAGCCGTGGAGCAGAAAAGCGAAATCGGCGGCTGACTTGGGCGCAAGTCCGTAATTCTTGAACCGCACATCGTCGGCCATCGCGTCTGTCGGTGTCCAGCGGTAGCTAAAGGGCGGATTGGCGACCACGGCGTCAAAACGCGGCATCTTTGCCGGGTTCAACTCCCGCAACATCTCCCAGTCGTTTGTCAGCGTGTCGCCGTGGAAAATCTCGAACTCGGTATCCTTCACTCCATGCAGCAGCATGTTCATGCGCGCGAGGTTGTAGGTGGTGATGTTCTTTTCCTGACCGTAGATCTTGCCGATGCCGTGCGCGCCCATGCGGTGGCGGACATTCAGCAACAGCGAGCCTGAGCCGCAGGCAAAGTCCATTATGCTGTCGATATGCTTGCGGTTGCCGGTGGCGGGCTCTTGCCCGTCGAGCGAGACGATTTGAGAAAGAATGTCAGACACGAATTGCGGGGTGTAAAACTCGCCCGCCTTCTTGCCCGACCCGGCAGCAAATTGCCCGATCAGATATTCGTAAGCATCGCCAAGCGTGTCGCTGTCGGTCGAGAAGGATTTCAGCCCCTTGGCAATCTCGGCAATGATCTTGCACAGCGCAGCGTTGCGGTCTGGATAGGTCTTGCCCAGCTTTTCCGATGACAGGTTGATTTCGGAAAACAACCCGCCAAACGTGCTCTCGAACGACTGCTCCTCGATATATTTCATGCCCGTTTGGAGGGTGTTGAGCAGTTCGTTATCCTGTACGCGCGCCATTTCCGCGATGCTGGTCCACAGATGCTCCGGGCGAATCACATAATGGACGCGGCGGCGCATCAACCGCTCGAAATCGTCGGTGTCGTCGGCGTTGGCAGCATACCAGACTGACAGCGGAGCGCGGCGGTCCTCCTCGTCCAGCACAGGGTAGTCCGGCCCCAGTTCCTTTGCCGCAGCCAATTCATAGTTGTCGGAGAGGTAGCGCAGAAACAGGAACGCCAGCATGTAATCGCGGAAATCGTCCGCGTTCATCGCTCCGCGAAGCTGGTCGGCGATGTTCCACAGGGTCTGGCCCAGCTTTTTGTGTTCTTGGTCGGTCATTGGGCGCCTGCCTGCTGTGCTTCTTCAACGAAGAGTTCGGGATTGAAGGGAAATCGGACCCTGAACTCGTTCAGGATGCGCCGGAAATACTCCTTGTTCTCCGGCACCATCTCGGTCGGCTCGAACAGCGAATAATTGCCGTGGCTCATCACGTTGACCAGCCGGGTATGCAATATGCCTTCCGGGTCGTCGTCATCTTGCTTGATGCAGGAAGAGAAGCCGGGGAAGCCGTGAAAACTGGCGGTCTTTTCCAGCACGGCGCGCAGCATGTTGAAGTGATAGGTATAGAGTTTCCCGCTATCCGCCGCCCTTTGCAGTTCGGCGAGCAGAGCGACATGGTGGAAAAACGGCGTGTCGCCGGTTTCGCGGACCAAATAGGCGTTGTCGTTCTTGGCCAGAAACAGGCGCTCAACCTTCTTGTTGTTTCGGCCAAATTCGTTCCACAGCACATTGAAGAACAATGTGTGATGTGACGAAACGACAGTCTTAAGCGGGTTGTCGGGTCGATTCAGAAGTTTTGCGAGGTGGTTGGCAACGGCGATGGCGTTATGCTCATCAAGCGATGAGATTGGGTCATCGACATAGACATAGCGAACCCAATCATAGGCCTCTGCCCCTTCGATTGCGAGCTCGACAATGGCGAGGAAGAAGCACCAGATGAAGATATTCTCTTCGCCGCGCGATACCTTGATGTTGTCCAGCGTCTCGGTCGTGGTGGTGCCGTCAAGAGCGGTGACGGTGATGTCCCGCGAGAAAGTGACACTTGCTTCGACGTAATCGATCCGAAATGTGAAATCGGCATAACGCTCCAGCAGCGGCCCGATCTTTGACTCCATCTCTAACTGATCTAGCCCTTCAAAGAAGCGCGAGTCGGTATTGAGTTTCAGCTTGCGGTCGCTATCGCCTTCAAGGTCATTGTCCCACGAAAAAAGATCTTCGGTGAAAGCATTGAAATAGAGCGTGTCGCGGGCATCGCCCTGCTTGCCAATGTCCTTGAATGCCATCGACAGGCGCGTTTTGCCGGTGCCGTTGTAGGCATAAAGCAGCACGCATTTCTTGTTGCCCTGCTCAGGATCGAACAACGTTCGCAGATGTGCGGCGAAGGTCGTCAGATCGGGATAGGGTGTGGCGGGTTTCATGTAGCCGACCCAGCAGGTGATGGAAAGAGTTGCTGCATCAGGCCAGATTTGTGGGCCTTGAGTTCGCAGAGAAGATCGACCTGGGCAGTAATCTGACGCTCCACAGAAGCGATGCAGTCCGCAATTGCAATCTGCTCTTCCTCATCTGCCGGAAGCAAAATCGGACACGTCAGAACATTGTCTTTAGACAAGTGCGTTTGGTTCATCCCATCATTGAAGCCAAGGAGATACGGATGCCTGTTCAAGACAGGGAATAGAAAGTCGCTTCGCACGGCGTGGGGCGTCAATCGAGCTATCCGCTGATTGACTGCGTATTTATCATTTTCATCCACCCGATAGCACTTTGCCAAAGCTTTGCCGTTGGGGAGGTCGCTCAGCACCATCAGAATATCGTCTTTGGTCGCAATCAATAGTGGGTTGTTGCTCCACTTTTTGACCGCACCGTCGGTAGATATGAAGCGGGCATTCACGACAATATACCGCCCAGCCTCTACGATGTGTGGCTCGTAAGCCTTGCCGTTCTGGTATGTGGCAATTTCACCGAGCGATCTCTCTTCCCAATCCCCTGCATCCTGAAATTCAGGGAAACGTAGGCGGGGGGTGGTTTCGCCTTCGGCAGGGAAGAGCTCTTGCATCAGGCCCTTTTTGTGGTCTCTGAGCGCCGCCAGCTTATCAGTCTCGGCAGAAATCAGCGCATCGAGCGATAACAGGCAATCGGCAATTTTCTGCTGTTCCTCGCCTTCCGGTGGGAGAGGCAGTTTGACCCCATAAAAGTCGTCAGACCGAATATTCAGCAATCCGTTGCTACGCGCTCCGCTGGTAATGAAGCTCGCCAACTGGCGCCCGTGGACATTCTGATCAAACAGCGCCTGAACGAAACGGGGCTTGTGTTCATCGTGAAGCTGGAAGCAAAGGAATGCGCTTGAGGCCGCTGCCTCATCAAACTCGGCTAGCTGGCACACATAACCTTGCGGGAAAGCCGTCGAGTTTCCCTTGTTGTAGGCAAAGTCGCCCTTCCTCAAATAGGTATAGTTCCGATACTGCTCGCCGGAAATGTCCCGCCCGAACTTAGAGGCTTGGGACACGAAGCCTTTTCCTGCGGTGATGCTGACCGGCGTCAACTTGGCATTGCCGACCTTCTCGGAAATCGGCGTGCATAGCTGACGCAGGGGAGTAGCAACCCAATCCCCGCCTTCCCGAAACTCCGGGAACCTTAGCTTCGGCACAAACCCTTGGCTATCGCTCGTCTGCTCCGTCACTGTTCCTTCCTCACTGCTCATAAGCACTGAGGCCGGAAATCTCGCGGCCTTGGGCAAGTTTGTGCAGCAGCGGCGACAGGTCCTCCACCAGCGCCAGTTCTTTTTGGGTCCGCGCTTTCCAGCCGAGGCCAAGCGGCGCCATCAGGTCATTCAACCGCTCACCATCAAATATCCGACGCCGCAGCACCTCGTCCACGAAAGATTGGAGCGCAGCAGGCTCAAGGCCATGCGCGGTGGCGATGGCAGTTAGTTCCTGCCCCTTCTTGGTTTCCTTGAAGTTTTCATAGCCCTGCCGGATGGCCCTTTCATCGAGCGCCTTGTTGGCTTCCAACCCCCGGATATATTCGGCGATGTCATCGCGCTCATCGATGAATTTGGCATCGGCCTGAATGAGGCCAATCAGTTCCTCGCGGCTCATCTTGAGCCTGCTCGGACCCTGCTGGGTTGATCGGGCGATCAACTCCATGATGTAGTCATAATCGATCACCGACGAAGCGAAGAGCACGAACTCGAAATCAAGCTGCTGCACCGCTGGATCGGCGTTATCACCCTGCCGCGCCTGCTGTTCGCGCAGTCGTTGCGCGGTTTCAAGATACGCGCTGCGGAAGCCTTGCAGGGTGTCGGGCGGCACGGTGGCGCTGATCTGTTCGCGCTGATCCTCGTTCAGGTCAGTGTATTGGTCGAGTTGGGTCTTCAGTCGCTGCACATCTTTGAACAGCGTCACGAACTGGCCGCGCGCCGCATCGCCCTTTAGATTGGGCACGTCCTCGGGCGCGGCGGAAAGCCCCTGCGAAGCCATAAACTCGCCCAGCTTTTTTACCGCGCCTTGCAGATTGCCGATGACGGTGGGTGCTGGGTCAACCAGCCAGATTTCCTTGGGCTTATCGACCTTCTCACCCGAAAACAGTGCAATCGCCTCTTCGACATTGGCCTGCTGCTGCCGGAAATCGAGGATGTTGCCATAAGGCTTCGTGTCGTTGAGCACGCGATTGGTGCGTGAGAACGCCTGAATCAGCCCGTGATACTTGAGGTTCTTGTCCACATAGAGCGTGTTCAGGAACTTAGAATCAAAGCCGGTCAGCAGCATATCGACCACAATCACGATGTCGATTTTCTGGGTGTGCGGCAAATCGGCGTTAGGCCATTGCTGGTCCTTGATCCGCTTTTGCACGTCCTGATAATAGAGGTCGAACTCCGCGATCCGGTGGTTCGTGCCATATTGCGCGTTGTAGGCGTCAATGATCGCGATCAGCGCCTTTTTCTTCTTGTCCGGGTCTTTCTTGTTATCTTCCTGCTCCTGCGGCAAATCCTCCTGAATCTGCTGCACGTCCTTATTGCCTTCGGCGGGTGGCGAGAAAACGCAGGCGATGTTCAGCGGACGAAAGTCCGGGTCATCGGCCTGCCGCTTGGCCTGCATCTCCTTGAATTTGTCAAAATACTCGATGGCATCGTCAATCGAGCTGGTCGCCAAAATCGCGTTGAACTTGCGGTCAGCCGTCGCCGCGTCGTGCTTGGAAAGGATGGTCTCGACGACCTTTTCCTTCTTCAACCCCTCGCCGGGCTTGGGCTGATGCTTACCTTCCGGCTTGTAATAGTCGATGTGGAAGCGAAGGACGTTGCGGTCCTCAATCGCGTGAGTGATCGTGTATTCGTGCAGGCTCCGCTCGAACAGCGTTTCAGTGGTGCGCAGGCTCGCCTCTTCGCCCTCGACCTGCTGGTAGCTGGCATTCTTCTCGAAAATCGGTGTGCCCGTGAAGCCGAAGAGCTGAGCTTGCGGGAAGAACTCCTTGATCGCCTTGTGGTTCTCGCCAAACTGCGAGCGGTGGCATTCGTCAAAGATAAACGCCATCCGCTTGTTGCGGAGCGGCTCCAGCCGCGCCTTGTAGTTCTTTTTGTGCGCGCCATCGAGCGCCAGCCCCAGCTTCTGGATGGTGGTGACGATCACCTTGTCGGCATAGTCATCGGACAGCAGGCGGCGCACCAGCGTTTCGGTGTTGGTATTTTCCTCGACGCACCCTTCCTGAAAGCGATTGAACTCTTCGCGCGTCTGCCGGTCGAGGTCCTTGCGATCCACGACGAACAGGCATTTCTCGATGTCCGGGTTGTCCTTGAGCAGCGTTGACGCTTTGAATGAAGTCAGCGTCTTGCCGCTGCCCGTGGTGTGCCAGACATAGCCGTTGCCAACATTCTGCTGGATGCAATCGACCAACGCCTTGACGGCGTAAATCTGGTAAGGGCGCATCACCATCAGCTTTTGCTCACTGGCAACGCGAACCATGTAGCGGCTGATCATCTGGCCCAGCGTGCACTTCGCCAAGAACTTCTCGGCAAAGGCGTCTAGATTGACGATCTTTCGGTTATCTTCTGCCGCATATTGATAGATCGGCAGGAAGCGTTCGTCGGCGTTGAAGCTGAAATGTCGGGTGTTGTTATTGGCGAAATACCAAGTGTCGCTGTAATTGCTGACTATGAAAAGCTGGATGAACGACAAGAGGGTGCGCCCGTAGCCGTTGCCGGGTTCGTTCTTGTATTCGACAATCTGCTGCATCGCACGACGCGGGCTGACTTGCAGCGTTTTGAGTTCAAGCTGAACCACCGGGACGCCGTTGATAAGCAAAATCACATCATAGCGATGATGGCTGTTATCGGTGTTGATGCGAAGCTGATTGATGACCTCGAAGCTGTTTTTGCACCAGTCCTTGATGTTGACCAAGGTGAAGTTGAGCGGCGTGCCATCATCGCGCAGGAAGCTGCTGTATTCGCGCAGCGAATGGGACGCGGCGAACACATCGGGCGTTACGATCTGTTCGAGCAGGCGCTGGAATTCAGTGTCCGACAACTGCACGCGATTGAGCGCCTGAAACTTTTCGCGGAAGTTTCTTTCAAGGCCGAAGCGGTCGCGGATGTCGTCGCGGTATTCATATTTGAGTTCGGTCAGCTTAGCGATCAGGTCGCTTTCGATTTTGCTTTCCGTCGTCACCATTACCCCGAACCCAGTCTTCAATAATGCGGAATTCCGCTGCTTCTGACGCAACAAGCGGTCGACGCTGCCCCTTACCGCTATCAGAATCCCATTTGCTCACATCCGCTTGTGGCCGATTTGTGGTTAGCACGCAAACTTATGAGCGGGAGGGCCAGCTTGTTAGGGACTTTAGATCGAGCGCCTCGCTGGCCTCCATTTTTTCAGTCTTACCACGCCGGACGTTTCCGATTGGTGTCGTTGCGCACTTGATGGCGAATGTCCGTTTGCCGGAGCGTCCACCGATTTCCTAATCGACCGGCAAGAGGGCGCATAGGCGAATGCAAAGCATCTTTCAGTCACGCTCTTCCCGGCTGTGTAGAGCTCATCACCGCTGGTTTTTGCCGCGTCGCCACCCCCTCTCGAGTCTACCACCATTGCTAACCCTTCGACCGCGCAGAATCGTACGTATATAGGAAGCGTGGGTCCCATCTGACGAAAATGGGGGGTGCCACCCCGGTGGGGTCTCGGTCTGGCAGGTTTCGAAGGGGGTGGGGGCTATGCAACGACCACCTAGCCGGAGCCTAAAGGTGGGTTGAAAGGTGGGTTGGCGCTAAAGCGCTGCGTAACCTACTGATTTTATTGATGCAGTGGCGGAGACGGAGGGATTCGAACCCTCGATACCCCGATAGGAGTATGGTTCCTTAGCAGGGAACTGGTTTCAGCCACTCACCCACGTCTCCGGATCGCAGCGGCGCGGGCGGGCTATAACGAGGGGATGGGGCCGGGGCAAGTACGGGGGAGCGGGGTCTGCGCTTTTGTTGCGTTGCCGCCCGTTTTCCCCTGCGTGGCAAGGCCTTGCACCGCCCGGAACCCCTGCACGATTCGGTTCGCCGCAAAACGGACTCGCCTCGCCGCCTGTTCATTGCCGCTTCAGCCGCAAGGGATTCTCTTGCGCGGTGAAGAGGTCCGCTTCGGGCCTGGGTCTGTGAAGGACGGGGATCATGCTCAACCGCATTGCCGCCACTTGCCGCAAGGGCGCCCTTGGCCTGGCCTTGGTGCTGGCTACCACACTGGCCGCCGGACCGGCCATGGCGCAGATCGAGCGGGTCGATCCCGATGCCGCGATCGATGCCGACC
>CAZTED010000031.1:0-21642 GCA_964612175.1 uncultured Sphingomonadaceae bacterium | reverse complement strand
AGCTGGAAGGCCGCTGCACCCTGGCCGATCCGATGGAGATCGACCTTGCCGGCTTCGATGCACTGGTGGTTTCCCCCGGGGTGCCGCTCAACACCCATCCGCTGGCGGAAAAGGCGCGTGCTGCAGGCGTGCCGGTCATTGGCGATATCGAACTGTTCGCGCAGGCCCGGCCCGAACTGCCGCCACACAAGGTGGTCGGCATTACCGGCACCAACGGCAAGAGCACGACGACCGCGCTGATCACCCATATCCTCAAGACGGCGGGCGTGCCGGCGCTGATGGGCGGCAATATCGGCCTGCCGATCCTGGCGCAGGATCCGCTGCCGGATGGCGGGGTCTATGTGCTGGAGTTGTCGAGCTACCAGATCGACCTGACCTACAGCCTCGATTGCGACGTGGCGATATTGCTCAACATCACGCCCGATCATCTGGATCGCTACGCGGATTTCGAGGCCTATGCGGCGGCCAAAGGGCGTCTGTTCGCCATGCAGTCGCAAGGTCACACCGCTGTGGTATCTGTTTCGACAGATGCGGCCATCGAACAGGTCGCCAATCTCGATCAGTTTTTGGCCCGCGTGGATTGCGCTGCGCATCCCGAGGACCAGAGCCTTTGGCCCAGCCTCCAGGGGCCGCACAATCTGGAGAATGCCCAGTGTGCCCGTGCCGCGTGCGAGGCCCTTGGCCTTTCCGCGGGTCAGATAGAGCAGGGCCTGCGCACCTACCCCGGCCTGCCGCACCGGATGGAACGCATTGCCGAGCACAATGGCGTGCTGTTCATCAACGACAGCAAGGCCACCAACGCCGCCTCCACCGCCCCGGCGCTGGCCGCATGGAAGCCGGCCCCGGCCCCGCGCGTCCACTGGATCTGCGGCGGCCTGCCCAAGGCCGACAACCTTGACGAGTGCCTGGAGCACCTGCCCAGTATTGCGGCCGCCTATACCATTGGCGAGGCCGGCCCGATGTTCGCCGACCTGCTCGAACCCCATGTCCATGTGGAACGGTGCGAGATGCTGTGCGAGGCGGTGTCGCGCGCCCTGGCAGCGGCGCGGCCCGGCGATGTCGTGCTGTTCAGCCCGGCCTGCGCCAGCTTCGACCAGTTCCGCGATTACGAGGCGCGCGGCGACGCCTTCCGCGAGATCGTGGCGGGGCTGACCGGATCGGCCCTATCGCAGGGAGCCGCCGCATGAAGGCCGCCCGCCCCTATATCCCCGCCTCCGGCCGCAGGATGCCGCAGGCGCCGGCTTTCCCGCAGGACCGCAGGCGCCAGCTGTTCGTCTGGTGGCGCGAGATCGACCGGGTGCTGCTGGGCCTGATCCTGGCGCTCATGGTGATGGGCACGATCGCGGTCTATGCCGCCTCTCCGGCAAGCGCCGGGCGCCTCTCGACATCCGAAGTGGACCTTGGCGAACATTACTTCTTCTGGCTCCACCTGAGGTGGCAGGCGCTGGGACTGGCTGTGCTGTTTGCCACTGCCTTGTTGCCGCTCGACCGGGCGCGGCGCGGATCGATCCTGCTGGCTCTGCTGATGCTGGCTCTGCTGGTGCTGGTGCCGCTGGTGGGGGTGGAGCGCAACGGGGCGACCCGCTGGCTCAACCTTGGCCTCACCTTCCAGCCGTCGGAGTTCCTGAAGCCTGCCTTTGCCGTGACGATGGCCTGGATCCTGTCATGGAAGCTGCGCGATCCGGGCCTGCCCGTGATCGAGGTGACAGGCGCCTTGCTGGGCCTGATCGTGGCCCTGCTCATGCTCCAGCCCAACCTTGGCGAAGCGATCCTGTTCGTCGGCTGCTGGTTCGTGATGGTGATGCTGGCGGGCCTGCCGATCAAGCGCGTGGCGATCCTCAGCGGGGCGGGACTTGTGCTGCTGGCGCTTGCCTATGCCTTCTATGACAATGCCCGCAACCGCATCGACGCCTTCCTTGGCGGTGGCACCGCCTATGACCAGGTGGACCTGGCCAAGCGCACCCTGCTGGGCGGCGGGTGGACCGGCAGCGGGCTGGGCCTGGGCGACCAGAAGATGCGCCTGCCCGAAGCCCATACCGACTACATCTTCTCGGTCATCGGCGAGGAGTTCGGCCTGATTGCCTGTGCGGTGCTGGCGCTGCTCTACCTGGCGATCGTGCTGCGCGTGCTGGTGCGGCTGGTGGAGGAAGACCGGCTGTTCATCATCCTGGCGGCAAGCGGCCTGATCGCGCTGTTCGGCGGGCAGGCTTTCATCAATATCCTGATGAACCTGCAGATGTTCCCGTCCAAGGGCATGACGCTGCCGCTGATATCCTATGGCGGCTCCTCGACCATCGCCCAGTGCTTCACCATCGGCCTGCTGCTGGCGATCACCCGGCGCAATCCGTTCCTCAGCCGCGAGGCGTTCGATTTCGGCAAGGCCCTGGAAGGCGAATTGCGGCAGGAGGGGAAGCGATGAGTTCGGTGACCCGCCATTACGTTCTGGCCGCGGGCGGCACCGGGGGGCACCTGACGCCGGCCTTCGCGCTGGCCGCAGAACTGGTCAAGCGCGGCCACCACGTGGCGCTGGTTACCGACGAGCGGGGGGCGGCGATTCCCGGCAAGCCCGATTTCCTGCCTGCCCATGTCCTGCCCGCCGGCCGGTTTGGCAAGAACCCGCTAGGCTGGCCCGCCGGCCTGCGCGCGGTGCTGGAAGGGCGCCGAATGGCGCGGCGGCTTTACGAGACGTTCCAGCCGGGCGCTGTCGTGGGCTTCGGCGGCTACCCTGCGCTGCCCGCGCTGCTGGCGGCAACGGCTGAAGGGATCCCGAGCGTGATCCACGAGCAGAACGCGGTGCTGGGCCGCGTCAACCGGCTGCTGGCGGGCCGCGTGGATGCCATCGCCACCGCCTATCCCGACGTGCTGCGGCTGAAGGACAAGTTCGCTGCCAAGGTCCACCTTGTCGGCAACCCGGTGCGGCCCGAAGTGCTCGCTTTGCGTGCACAGGAGTTCCCGCCCTTTACCGCCGACGGCCTGTTCCGCGTGCTGGTGACCGGGGGCAGCCAGGGCGCGCGGGTCTTGTCCGAAGTGGTGCCCGATGGCCTGGCCATGCTGCCGCCTGCCCTGCGCAGCCGTTTGCAGGTAACCCAGCAGTGCCGCCCGGAGGATCTGGAGGCGGTGCGGGCGCGCTATGCCAGCCATGCGATCCCGGCAGAGCTTGGCACCTATTTCGAGGACATGCAGGCCCGCCTTGCCGATACCCACCTGTTCATCGGCCGCGCCGGTGCCTCGACCATTGCCGAACTGACGGCGGTGGGCCGCCCGGCGATCCTCGTGCCGCTGCCGATCGCCACGGATGACCACCAGGCAGCCAACGTGCGCGAGATGGTCAAGGCCGGCGGTGCCCGGTCGATCCGCCAGCACAATTTCACCGCGCCGGAACTTGCCAAGCAGATCCAGGCCATGGCCCAGAACCCGGGCAGCCTGGCCAACGCCGCCCATGCGGCGTGGAACTGCGGCCGCCCCGATGCGGCCGAGAAGCTGGCCGACCTTGTCGAGAGCTTCGGCGCGACCCCAATCCAGGACGTGATCCGGCTGGGTGAGACGGCGCCCGCAGGGTCCGTGTTCGGCACCGCCGCAACGGCGCGGGTGCGCGAATGAAAGGCGTTCCCACCGATATCGGCACGATCCATTTCGTCGGTATCGGCGGGATCGGGATGTCCGGCATTGCCGAGGTGATGCACAACCTGGGTTACAGCGTGCAGGGCTCCGACATGGCCGAGGGCTATGTGGTGGATGGCCTGCGCAAGCGCGGCATCACGGTGTTCATCGGCCATGACGCGGCCAACCTTGGCGATGCGGCAGTGGTGGTCACCTCCACCGCCGTGAAGCGCGACAACCCGGAAGTGGCCGAAGCGCTGGAGCGGCGCATCCCCGTGGTCCGCCGCGCCGAGATGCTGGCCGAACTGATGCGGTTGAAGAACACGGTGGCGGTGGCCGGCACGCACGGCAAGACCACCACCACCAGCATGGTCGCCGCCCTGCTCGATGCCGGCGGGGTCGACCCCACGGTGATCAATGGCGGGATCATCGAAAGCTACGGCTCCAATGCGAGGCTTGGCGCAAGCGACTGGATGGTGGTGGAAGCGGACGAGAGCGATGGCTCCTTCCTGCGGCTCGACGGCACGATCGCGGTGGTCACCAACATCGATCCCGAGCACCTCGACCATTACGGCAGCTTCGATGCGGTCAAGGACGCCTTCCTCCAGTTCATCGAGAACGTGCCCTTCTATGGCGCGGCCGTGCTGTGCATCGACCATCCCGAGGTGCAGAACCTGATTGCCCGCGTGCGCGACCGGCGGGTCATCACCTATGGTTTTTCCCCCCATGCCGACGTGCGGGCGGAGAACATTTCCAGCGAAGGCGGATCGACCCGCTTCGATGCCGTCCACCGCGACCGTGACGGGCACGAGCACCGGATCGATGGCGTGGTCCTGCCGATGCCGGGGCGGCACAATGTCCAGAATGCGCTGGCCGCCATCGCCGTCGCGCGCGAGATGGAATGTGCCGACGATACCATCCGCAGCGGTTTTGCCCGGTTCGGCGGGGTGCGCCGCCGGTTCACCCTGGCCGGCGAGGTCGACGGGGTGAAGGTGATCGACGACTATGCCCACCACCCGGTGGAAATCCGCGCCGTCCTGTCCGCCGCGCGCGAATCCGTGGGCAGCGCAGGCCGTGTGATTGCGGTTGCCCAGCCGCACCGCTTCACCCGCCTCAACGACCTGATGGCCGATTTCCAGTCATGCTTCGGCGATGCCGACGTGGTCTATGCCGCCCCGGTCTACCCGGCGGGCGAGCAACCGATCGAAGGCGTGGACAGTGCGGCGCTGGTGGCCGGGGTCAAGGCGCGGGGGCATCGCCATGCGGCGACCATTGCCGGGCCGGATGCGCTGGCGAAGGAACTGTCCGGACTGATCGCGCCGGGCGATATCGTGGTCTGCCTTGGGGCGGGCGACATTACGAAGTGGGCCGCGGGGCTGGCACCGGCGATCCGGCGGGAGCGGGGCGCATGAACTGGTCAGTGCAGGCCGGGTCTATGCATACCGGCTCGATGCAGGCAGACGAGGTGGATCGCACCGCCAGCGGACGGCCCTTTGCCATGCCGCCGGTTCGCGGCAAACTGACGCCCCAGGCCCCGCTCGACAAGCTGGTCTGGTTCAAGAGTGGCGGCCCCGCCGACTGGCTGTTCGAGCCGGCGGACCTTGATGACCTGACGCAGTTTCTTTCCGCCCTGCCGGAAGAGGTGCCGGTGATGGCCATCGGCCTCGGCTCCAACCTGATCATCCGCGATGGCGGTGTGCCGGGCGTGGTGGTGCGGCTGGGCAAGGCCTTCTCCAGCGTGGAGGTGCGGCGCGACAACATCATCGAATGCGGCGGCGGCGCGCCGGGGATCCTCGTTGCCTCGTCGGCGCGCGATGCAGGGATTGCCGGGCTGGAATTCCTGCGCGGCATCCCCGGCACGGTGGGCGGTTTCGTGCGCATGAACGGCGGCGCCTATGGCCGCGAGGTGGCCGATGTGCTGGTGGATTGCGACGTGGTCCTGCCGGGCGGTGCCTGCGTCAACATTCCCAAGGCCGACCTCGACTATTCCTACCGCCATTCGCGCCTGCCCGATGGTGCGATCGTGGTTGCGGCCCGCTTTCAGGGCACGCCGGGCGATCCTGCGGCAATCGGCGCGGAAATGGACCGCATCGCCGCAGAACGCGAGGCATCGCAGCCCTTGCGCAGCAAGACCGGCGGTTCGACCTTCAAGAACCCGGCCGGAAAGAAGGCCTGGCAACTGGTGGACGAGGCCGGCTGCCGCGGGCTGAAGATGGGCGATGCCATGGTGAGCGAGAAGCACGCCAACTTCCTCATCAATGCCGGCGAAGCGACCAGCGCCGATATCGAGGGGCTGGGCGAGGAAGTGCGGCGTCGCGTGGCGGAAAAGACCGGCGTGGCGCTGGAATGGGAAATCAAGCGGGTCGGAAGGCCCTGAAATGGAAGTCTGAATGAGCCGTCTGCCGCATCTCCATGTCGCTGTCCTGATGGGTGGCTGGGCCAATGAGCGGGCCGTCTCGCTCATGTCCGGTAACGGCGTGGCCGATGCGCTGGAGGGGCTGGGCCACCGGGTGACGCGGATCGACCTTGGCCGAGACATTGCCCAGCGCCTTGCCGAAGCCGCGCCGGACGTGGTGTTCAACGCGCTGCACGGCGTGCCGGGCGAGGATGGCACGGTGCAGGGCATGATGGACCTGATGGGCATTGCCTATACCCACTCGGGAATGGTGACCTCGGTCATCGCCATCGACAAGGAGCTGACAAAGCAGGCGCTGGTGCCGCACGGCATCCCCATGCCCGGCGGGCGCGTGGTAAAGAGCGCCAGCCTCCATGACGGCGATCCGATGCCCCGGCCTTATGTCCTGAAGCCGGTCAACGAAGGCAGCAGCGTGGGCGTTGCCATCGTCACCAACGAAAGCAATTGCGGCAACCCGATCCGGCGCGATGTCGAAGGTCCGTGGCAGCAGTTCGACCAGCTGCTTGCCGAGCCCTATATCCGCGGGCGCGAGCTGACCACGGCGGTCATGGGGGCCGGCGAGGGCGCGCGCGCCCTGCTGGTGACCGAACTGGTCCCCAACAGCGGGTTCTACGATTTCACCGCCAAGTACACCGACGGGATGACCAGGCACGTCTGCCCGGCACAGATTCCCGAAAACATCACCAGGCTGTGCAAGGACTATGCGCTGGCGGCCCACCGCCAGCTCGGCTGCCGCGGCGTGTCGCGCTCCGACTTCCGTTGGGATGACGAGCAGGGCGAGGATGGCCTGTTCCTGCTGGAAACCAATACCCAGCCGGGGATGACTCCGCTCAGCCTGGTTCCCGAACAGGCGCTGGCCTGCGGCATCTCCTATCCCGAACTGGTGGAGATCATCATCGAGGATGCGCTGCAGCACGCGGGGAAGCTGTCCTGATGGCCCAGACAGTCCGCCGCAATGCCCCGACCGTGCGCCGCCAGGTGCGGGCGCAGGGGCGCGCCGGGCAGGTGCGCAAGGCGCGGGCGCATACGGCCGGCTTCATCGACCGGATGATGACCGCGCTGCCCTTTACCGAGGAGCAGTGGCACCGCTTCTTCACCGTGCTGATCCTGGCCGTGGCCCTGGCCGTGGTGGTGGCGGTTGCCCGCCTGTCGGGCGCAACCGCCGTGGCCGAGGTCTATTTCGCGCAAGTGGCCGCCAATGCCGGGTTCAAGGTCAACCAGGTGCAGGTACGCGGGACCCAGCGAATGGATGCTGCGCGGGTCTATGAACGGGCGCTAGGCCGCGAGGACCTGTCGATGGTGCTGGTCGACCTTGAAGAACTGCGCGCCGAGCTGCTGCGCCTCAACTGGGTGGCCGATGCCCGCGTCTCGCGCCAGTTGCCCGATACCCTGGTGATCGACATCGTCGAGCGGCAGCCGCACGCGGTGCTGCGCCGGCCCGACCGGCTGGTGCTGATCGATGCTACCGGCGCAGAGCTGGAGCCTGTGGCCGCCGCCAACGTGGGCGAGATGCTGGTGATCGAGGGCGAGGGCGCGCAGGGCCGGGTGCAGGAGCTGGAAGACCTGCTGGACGCCGCGCCCGCGCTGAAGCCGCAGATCAAGGGCGCCGAATGGGTCGGCAACCGCCGCTGGAACCTGACCTTCCGCACCGACCAGCGGCTGGCCCTGCCCGAAGGCGAGGAGCGGTCCGCAGCCGCCCTCATCAGCTTCGCCCGGGCCGATGGCGTGCACCGCCTGATCGGCGGCGAAGTGGTGCGCTTCGACATGCGCAACGCGCCGCGCATGTTCATGCAGGTGCCCGGCAGGGCCGAGGCCGAACTCGACATGCAGAGCCAGGAGGAAAGCTGATGGCCACCCAGCCGCGTTTCACCAGTGTCATCGGGGCCGTCAACATCGGCTCGTTCCGCATTTCCGCGATGATCGCCGGGGTTACCGAAAGCGGAGAACTGCAGGTGCTGGGCAGCGGCCACCGCGCCGCGCAGGGGATCAAGCGCGGCTATGTCACCGACATGTCCGCCGCCACCTATGCCGTGCGCGACGCCATCGAGCGGGCGGAAAAGCTGGCCGGCACCAATGTGACGAGCGTGTGGATCGGCTGTTCGGGCGCAGGGCTGGCAAGCCTGATCAACCCGGTCGAGATCGAGATCGGTGGCCGCCGGATCGAGGAAGAGGATATCGAGCACCTGCTCGTCGCCGCGCGCGAAGGGCTGGAACCCGATGGCCGCATGGTGCTGCATGCGCAGCCGGCCTGCTATTTCCTTGACGGGGCCGATGGCGTGGCCAATCCGCGCGGCCTCCATGCCGACCGCCTGGGTGTCGATATCCACGTGATGCTGGCCGATGGCGCGCCGATGCGCAACGTGACCGAGGCGGTGCAGAACGCCCACCTGGAAGTAGAGGGCATCGTCGCCTCGCCGCTCGCCGCGGGCTATGCCTGCCTCACGCCGGAGGAGCGCGACCTGGGGGTGGCGCTGGTCGAATTCGGCGGCGAGGTGACCAATGTCTCGGTCTATGCCGCGGGCATGCTGCTGGGCCTTGTCACCATCCCGCGCGGATCGGCCGACATTACCGATGCCATCGCCTCGTCCTTCAATATCAAGCGCTTCCAGGCCGAACGTCTCAAATGCGTGAACGGCTCGGCCATCGCCAGCCCGCACGACCACCGCGAGATGGTCTCTGTCGTCGGTCCCGATGACGAGGCCTCGGCCAGCGTTGCACGCGGGGCTGATGCATCGGGCCGGGTTCGCCGGGCAGAGCTGATCGCGGTCATCACCGGCGAGCTCGACGGCCTGATGCGCGACATTGGCCGGGCGCTGGAGGCAATGGGTTTTGCCACCGGCAAGCCGAGCGCACGGCAGGTGGTCTTCACCGGCGGCGGGGCAGAGATGGCGGGCCTTGCCGACTATGCACAGAGCGTGCTGGGCATGCCGGTGCGGATCGGCAAGCCGCCGGCGCTGCGCGGGCTGCCCGAGGCGCATTCCGTGCCCGGTTTCGCGACACTGGCGGGCCTCGTGCTCTATGCCGCGGAGGACCCGGTGGACATCCGTTCGGTCGGTTCGCGCTTCACCGAGACCACGCGCTGGACCGGACTATCGGCGATCCGCCAGGTGTGGAAGGCTGTCAGGGATTACTTTTGAAAGGTTTGCGGCAAGGTTTTACGGACGTGCGTGGCTGTGGATACATCGATTTGACCCGTAACACGGTGAATCCCTTTGTGGCACAAGGGGCGCCATACCGGACTTTGCGCAAGCTCCGCAGGAGAGCAGAACAATGAGCATCAATATCGGACCCCCTTCGGTCGAGGAACTCCGCCCCCGCATCACCGTGATCGGTGTCGGCGGCGCCGGCGGCAACGCCATCGCCAACATGATCGAGGCGGAGATAGAGGGCGTCGATTTCATCATCGCCAACACCGATGCCCAGGCGCTCAACAATGCCGTGGCCGAACACCGCATCCAGCTGGGGCCTGACATTACCCAGGGTCTTGGTGCCGGCTCGCGCCCGGAAGTGGGGCGCGCCGCGGCCGAGGAAACGGTCGAGGACATCGAGCGTGCGCTCGACGGCGTCAACATGGTCTTCATCGCCGCCGGCATGGGCGGTGGCACCGGCACCGGGGCTGCACCGGTGATCGCGGAGATTGCCCGGCGCAAGGGAATCCTGACCGTCGGCGTGGTGACCAAGCCGTTCCTGTTCGAAGGCACCCGCCGCATGCGCGCCGCCGATGCCGGGATCGAGGAACTGCAGAAGCACGTCGATACCCTGATCGTCATTCCCAACCAGAACCTGTTCCTGGTGGCCAAGGCCGACACCACCTTCAAGGAAGCCTTCGTCATGGCTGACGAGGTGCTGCAGCAAGGTGTGCGGTCGATCACCGACCTCATCGTCAATCCCGGCATGATCAACCTCGACTTCGCCGATATCCGTTCGGTGATGAACGAGATGGGCAAGGCGATGATGGGCACCGGCGAGGCCGATGGCCCCAACCGGGCGCTGGAAGCGGCCGAACGCGCCATTGCCAACCCGCTGCTCGATGGCGTGTCGATGCAGGGTGCCAAGGGCGTCATCATCTCGATCATCGGTGGCGACGACATGAAGCTGCTGGAAGTGGACGAGGCCGCCAACCACATCCGCGAACTGGTCGACAGCGAGGCCAACATCATCTGGGGTACGGCGTTCAACCCGGACCTCGCCGGCAAGATCCGCGTTTCCGTGGTCGCCACCGGCATCGAACAGCATGCCGACCATGTGACCCCGGCGCACCAGCCGGCGAACCTGGGGGCATCGCGCGGGCCGAAGCGGCCGGTGCTGCCCTTCCCCGGTGCGCCTTCGAGCGAGGCCGACGAACAGGAAATCGCCGACAGCTTCTCGCTCCATACGGCTCCGGCAACCAGCCCGGTGGCAGCCCCTGCCCCCGAAGTGGAGGAGGATGGCGGCGACGAACTGCTCGATCTGGCCGATGCGCTGGCAGAACAGGACGAAGGCGGGGCAATGCCCGATCCGGCGGACGATACCAGCTATGGCCATACGCCGGACGATGGGTTTGCCTCGATCGGCGGCCTGCGCAGGGACGCACGGGATGAGCCTGAGGCAGTCGAAGACGATGCCTTCGAGCTGACCAGCGATGCCGAGGTGGATTCGCCTGCCCCGGCAGCGCCGGCACAGGACGAACTGCTGCTTGATACTGGCCGCCTTGCGGAAGACGAGGGCGAGGCCCCGACCCGCCGCCGCCGGTTCTTCGGCAGCGCCGATCTGGAAAACCCTGCGCCCGCTGCCGAACCCGGTCCGGCTGCCGGTGCTGCCGGCTCGGCCGCCGGGGGGAGCACCCTGTTCGAGCGCATGGCCAACCTGTCCCGCTCAGCCCCCGCACCGGAGGAGGACGAGGAGGAGGAAAGAAGCTCGGGCCTGCACATCCCCCGGTTCCTTGGCGGGACCAAGAACCAGTAGGGCGGTGTCCGGTTGAGGTGGCGACCGGCGGGTAGCCATTTGCGGCCCAAGGATGGCCACTTGCGGCAAGCTGCGGTAGCCCCGGGTTGACCGGTGGCCTCGCAGCCACCACGTGGGAACAATGAGCTTGCGCATGCCAACAGCCGGGGGGCGACACAACCGGAGGCGGCCCGGGGGATCCTGGGTGAGCATTCCGGCTCTTGCCCTTGCCGGGCTGGGGGCCATGGGCCTGCCTGTGGCGGGGCAGGCGCAGGAGGTGGTGCAGCAACTGCCCAACCCGGCCTCTGCTACCCTGAACGAGGCCCTGCGCCAGCTTTCACGCAACCCGACGTCGCTTCCCGCGCTGCTCAGTGCCGGGCGGGCCTCCCTTGCCCTTGACGACACCGAAGCCGCGGAGGGTTTCTTCGAGCGGGCCCGGGCCGTTGCCCCTAATGATGGTGCGGTGCTGGCCGGCCTTGCGGTGGTGGCGGTGCGCCACCTCGATCCGGCAGCTGCGCTGGTGCTGTTCGACCGGGCCCGTGCGGCTGGCGCCGATATCGATGGCGATGCGGCTGATCATGGACTGGCGCTCGATCTTGCCGGTCGCAATGCCGAAGCGCAGGAGCGGTATGGCGTGGCCCTGGCGCGAAGCCGTTCCGGCGGTGGCAACCCCGAGGTGGAGCGGCGGCTGGCGCTGAGCTATGCGATCGGTGGTGACGGCGCGGCTTCGGAAGCGACATTGCTGCCCCTGCTCCAGCGGCGCGACGTGACCGCCTATCGCACCCGGGCCTTCGCGCTCGCCATCCTCGGTCGCGAGGAGGAGGCGGTGTCGATTGCCGAGGCCATGCTGCCCGCTCGGATCGCCCGGCGAATGGACCCCTATCTCAGGAACATGCGCCAGTTGACCCCGGGGCAACAGGCAGCGGCTGCGAACCTCGGCGTTTTTCCTGCATCGGCGGAGATCGGTCGCGACGGACCACAGCTTGCCCGTCGCCTTGACCTGCCTGAAACGCCCGCGCCATCGGGTCAGAGCGATGCCCGGCTGATCCCGGGTGGGCAGCCGCTCGGTCCTCCCTCAGCCCTTGCCGCTGCCACCGCGGCGCAATCGCCGCCCCCGGCCCAGGCCGAACCGCCGGTCATTGTGCGCTCCATCCCGCCCGCACCGGCTTCCGGCCAGCCCGGGGAATTGCCCGCAGTGGTTACCCGCGCGGACCAGCCGGTCCCGTCCATTTCACTCGCCCAGGCAGAGCCTGCCCCGGTGCCTGCCCCGCCGCCACCCCCGCCTCCTGCGCCGGCTCCGCCTCCTCCGCCCGCACCTGTGGTGGAGGAAGTGAGCCTGGCCGAGGCATTTGCCGCCTTCACGCTGCCTGAAGGCGAGGCGCGGGTGGTGCCGCCGCCCGGGGCAGTGGACATCACCGCGATCGTGCCGGTGCGTGAAGTGCGCCCGGCACCTCCTCCTCCGCCGCCGCCTCCCCCGCCGCCACCGCGCCATCCCAGCCGCATCTGGGTGCAGGTGGCTACCGGGCAGGACATTGCCGCCTTCCGGTTCGACTGGCGCCGGCTGGTGCGCGAGTCCGATGGCGTGCTGGCCGGGCGCGAGCCGCACCGGGCCCGTTGGGGACAGAGCAACCGGCTGCTGGTCGGCCCCTTCGCTTCGAACCGCGAAGCCAACCAGTTCGTTACCCAGCTGGGCGAGAAGGGCATCGATGCATTCCGCTTCACCAGTACCGCGGGCGAGGAAGTGGTCGAGCTGAACTAGGCCTGAGCCTGGCCCATGTCTGGTCCGAGCGCGGCAGGAACGGCGGTTTTCCGCACCTTTTCCACAGGCTGTCCCCAGCCACTCCACCCTGTTCCCCGGTTATTTTTGCACAGCTTGCAAACAGCCTTGTGCCACTTCTCCCCCGCCATGCGCATGCGCTTCATTGCGCGGCGACCGGCCTCGGCGGCATTGAGCGCAACATCAAGTTAACCAGGGGATCGGCCGGCGGACATGGATATCGGACGCGAAACGATGGACGGGAATGACGATGCCGCCCCGGTGGAAATGCTCGGCTCGCTGTTCGAGGCGCATGGCTGGTCGTTCGAATACGTGAACGACGACGAGGTCTGCGCCGAGATTCCCGGCAGCTGGACCACCTACCAGTTGCGCGGCGTGTTCCGGTCGGATGACCGGGTGTTGCAGCTTCTGTGCCTGCCCGAAGTGCGCGTGCCGGCGGCCAAGCGCCGCGCCGCGCACGAATTGCTGGCGATGATCAACGAACAGCTTTGGCTCGGCCATTTCGACATCTGGTCGCAGGGCGGGGTGCTGCTCTATCGCCACGGCCTGATGCTGGGCGATGACGGGATGCTGAGCCTGTCGGTGGCGCAGGCCGCCGTGGAAAACGCGATCTCGGAATGCGATCGCTTCTATCCCGCCTTCCAGTTCGTGCTGTGGGGGGACAAGAGCCCGCGCGACGCGCTTGATGCGGCGCTGGTGGATGCGGCGGGCGAAGCCTGATATCGGCTTGCCCATGTTCGAATCCATCCTCCTCGTCGGTTGCGGCAACATGAGCGGCGCCATGCTCGAAGGCTGGCTTGCCGCAGGCTATGCTCCTTCCCTGTTCACCGTGGTCGATCCGCTGCGCGAGCAGGCCCCCGGCGGCATTCCCGTCCACCGCAGCCTGCCGGCCGAGGGGCGGTTTGACGCGATCCTGCTGGGCGTGAAGCCGCAGAACCTGGCCGAGGTCGGCCCGCAGGTCGCGCCGCTGGCGGGGGCAGGGACGGTGATCCTCTCGCTGCTTGCCGGGGTGGAGATCGACGTGCTGCAGCGCCAGTTTCCCGATGCCCGGGCCCATGTGCGGGTAATGCCCAACCTTGCCGTGTCGCTCGGCAAGGCACCGATCGCGCTGGCCGGGCTGGGCCTGGACGAGGCGATCGAGCAGGCGGTGACGGACCTGATGGACCCGCTCGGCACGCCCGAATGGATCGGGCAGGACCGGTTTGACCTGGTCACCGCACTGGCCGGCAGCGGTCCGGCATTCGTCTACCGGTTCATCGATGCGCTGGGTGCGGCGGCGATCCGGCTGGGCCTGCCGGAGGAGCAGGCGAGGCGGCTGGCGCTGGCCATGGTGGAGGGAGCCTCTGCCCTTGCCGCGCAATCGCCCCATGATCCCGGAAAGCTCGCCGAAATGGTGGCAAGCAAGGGCGGTGTCACCCGGGCGGGGCTCGACGTTCTTGACGAGGACGGGGCGCTCAACCGGCTGGTTACCGAAACGCTGCGAGCCGCGCGCGATCGCAGCGCTGAAATGGCCCGCGAGGCGCGGGGCTGAGGCGTACCGCGCGTTAACCAGACGCCGCGGCCTAGGCCGCCCGGTTTTTCTTGAAATTGCTGGCGCGAAGCCCGATATTGCGGCCATTCCGGCAAAGATTTTCGCTGCCGGGAAGAGGAGTTTTGGATCAGATGGCAAATTGGAACGACGACCAGGCAACCCGCCAGGGTTTCGGCGTGTCGCCGAGCCAGATGGGCGGGGTGGCCAACCGCACCACGTTCGACGCCGGCCTGCGCAAGCACATGCTGGCAATCTACAATTACATGACCTCCGGCGTTCTGCTGACCGGCGTGGTCGCGCTGCTGGCCTATAAATCGGGCCTGGCGCTCAGCTTCGCCGGCGGCCCGCTGATGTGGATCGTGGCGCTTTCGCCGCTCGCCATCGTCATGGCGATGAGCTTCGGCGCAGCGCGCTTCAGCAAGGGCACGCTGCAGGCGATGTACTGGGGCTTTGCGACCCTGATGGGCCTGTCGATGTCGACGATTTTCCTCGTCTTCACGGCCAGCTCGATCGCGGTCACCTTCTTCGCCACGGCGGCCGCTTTCGCCGGCCTCAGCCTGTTCGGCTACACCACCCAGAAGGATCTGTCCGGCATGGGCAGCTTCCTGATCATGGGCGTGGTCGGCCTGATCGTGGCCAGCCTGCTCAACCTGTGGTTGCAGTCGCCCGGCCTGATGTGGGCGGTGAGCTTTCTGGGCGTGCTGATCTTTGCCGGCCTGACCGCCTATGACACCCAGCGCCTGAAGAACGAGTACTTCCACCTGCGCGGCACCGAATGGGCCGGCAAGGCGGTGGTGCTGGGCGCGCTGACGCTGTACCTGGACTTCATCAACATGTTCCAGTTCCTGCTCAGCTTCCTGGGCAACCGCGAGTAAGCCAACGGCCTATCGCGCCAGCGATTCGGTTCATCGTGCCCGGGGTGCAGCAATGCATCCCGGGCATTTTCTTTATCCCGGCAAGGGTCTAGTCATGTTGGATCGGAGATGAGGGGATGGCAGGCGAGCTCGTGCTGTCGCCGGACTTGGGAAGGATCATGTTGGGAATGCTGACAATTCGCTGGAAACACGCTGCTCTTGCCACAGGGCTTGCCGTGCTCGCCGGTTGTGCCACGCCCGCTCCGCCCCCTCCGCCGCCGCCCCCACCGCCTCCACCGCCGGCCGTGGTCGAGGTGGCAGCTGTCCCCTACCGCCCTGTGCCGCCGGGTGGCGCGCCCTATGTCCTCGCCATGCCGCCCAAGGATGCGGCAGGCCAGTGGATGACGGTGAATCACACCGTGGACGAAATGCAGGCGGTGTGGAACTTCCGGTCCGCCTGGAACGTGGCCGCGCTCAACTGCCAGGGGCCCGAGGATGGCCAGATCATCCAGGCCTACGGTTCGTTCCTCACCACCTTCCAGCGCCAGCTGGCCGCTCTCAACACCGCGCTGGACCGGCGTTACCGCCAGTCCGAAGGCTCCACCCGCGCCGCCACCCGCGCGCGCGAGGCGGACCTGACGCAGGTCTACAACTACTTCGCCCAGCCCGCTGCCCGGGGTGATTTCTGCTCAGCGGCACGATCGATCTCGAACCAGTGGCTGGCGGCCCGCCCGACGGACCTCAATCCCTTCGCGGTCGCCAACCTGGCGCTGTTCGAAAGCGCGTTCACCCGGTTCTATAACGATTACGAGCAGTACCAGCTGCTTTCCGCCGCATGGGACCGCCAGTACGGCGCCACCTATGGCGCTTCCCAGCCCGGTTATGTCGCAGTCTACGGGGCGCAAGGGGCGGGCATCGCTTCCAGCCTGATCGCTGGCGAACAGCCGCTGGTGGTGACCGAAGTTCTCGACCCGCTCACCGGTGTTGGCGTGCCGGTCATCCAGGCGCCGGAGACCACGGTTTCCACGCCCGTGGTGCAGCCGCTGGCGGGCACCGGCGTCAGCGAGTGACAGGGCACCGGACAGGTCCGGGAAGCGGGCACTTTTCGCTTCCAACCCTGTTTTGCTTTCGCTAATAGGCGCGCTCTTCGCGGCCTGCCGGCCTGTCCGTTGGCCGCATCGATGACTGGAACGGGGCCGTAGCTCAGATGGGAGAGCGCGTCGTTCGCAATGACGAGGTCAGGGGTTCGATCCCCCTCGGCTCCACCAGTGATCGGCGCACGCCCAACCGGACGCGCGATCTTCGCTGCTGATCCCTGCGCTTCGCTACGGGGCAGCTGCGGACGGCCGTTCGGCCTTGCGGTGCGCTTGCAGCGAACCGTTCCAGCGCTTAACGAAGAAGGCAGATTTTCCGGCCCGCCAGGGCCGCAAGGGCAAATGCCCGTCCGCAGCGAACGGCAGCCTGCCTGCCGGGAGCCGGGATAGCCAAGGGGCCGCATGGTCCTGCAGGCGCTTGAGGCTTACGAACAATGCATTTTCTCGACCAGGCCAAGATCTACGTGAAGTCCGGCGGGGGCGGACCCGGGGCGGTCAGCTTCCGGCGCGAGAAGTATATCGAGTATGGCGGGCCTGACGGCGGCAACGGCGGCAAGGGCGGGGATATCGTGTTCGTGGCCGTGCCCGGCCTCAATACCCTGATCGACTTCCGCTATACCCAGCACTTCAAGGCCAGCCGCGGCGGACATGGCATGGGGCGCGACCGCACCGGCAAGGGTGCCGAGGACCTGGTGATCGAAGTGCCGGTTGGCACGCAGATCCTGTCCGAGGACAAGGAGGACGTGCTCGCCGACTTTACCGAAGCCGGCCAGCGCGTGGTACTTCTCGAAGGCGGCATGGGCGGGCGCGGCAACGCCAGTTACAAGACCGCCACCAACCGCGCCCCGCGCCAGCACCAACCGGGCATCCCGGGCGAGGAGATGTGGCTGTGGTTGCGGCTGAAGCTGCTTGCCGATGCGGGCCTTGTCGGCCTGCCCAATGCCGGCAAGTCGACCTTCATCAACGCCGTGTCGAACGCCGGGGCCAAGGTCGGCGACTATGCCTTTACCACCCTGGTGCCAAAGCTGGGCGTGGTGCGGCACAAGGGCCGCGAATTCGTGCTGGCCGACATTCCCGGCCTGATCGAGGGAGCGGCCGAAGGGGCCGGGATCGGTGACCGGTTCCTTGGTCATATCGAACGGTGCCGCGTGCTGATCCACCTGGTCGACATCTCGGGTGAGGACCCGGTTGAAGCCATGCAGGTGGTGGAGGGCGAACTGGCCGCCTATGGCGAGGGCCTGGAAGGCAAACCGCGCCTTGTGGCGCTGAACAAGGTGGACCTGGCCGATGCCGAACTGGTGGCCGCCTATTCGGCAGAGCTGAAGAAGGCCGGCGCTGCCGAGGTGTTCCCGATTTCGGGTGCCACCGGCGAGGGGATCGAGGCGCTGATGGATGCGGTGCTGGCCTACCTGCCAAACCGGACCGCCACCGAAAATCCCGGCCATATCGCGCCCGAAAACCTGGCGGACGAGAAGGAAGAGCAGCCGTGGGACCCGCTCGGCTGAAGCGGTTCGTGCAAACGCGCCCCATTTGCTTGGCCCGCGGCTTTCGCTAAGCGCTCTATCCCATGACGATCGAACTCATCGCCCAGCTTGCCGATCCCGCGCATACCCCGCGCCTGGTGGTCAAGGTCGGCTCGGCCCTGCTGGTGGGCAGGGACGGGCAGCCGCGCCGCGCATGGCTGGCGGGGCTGGCGGGCGAGATTGCCGAGGCGCGGACACGCGGCCAGCAGGTGATCGTGGTCAGTTCGGGTGCGATCGCGCTGGGCGCGGCCAAGCTGGGCCTTGCCCGGGGCGGGCGCGGCAGCCTTGCCGATGCCCAGGCCGCCGCTGCCGTGGGCCAGATCGCGCTGGCCGGCCTCTGGGCCGAGCTGCTGGCCGCGCAAGGGTTGACCGCCGCGCAGCTGCTGGTGACGCTCGAAGACCTCGATGATCGCCGTCGCTACCTCAATGCTTCGGCCACGATCTCCAAGCTGCTCGAAGCCGGCGCGGTGCCGGTGATCAACGAGAACGATTCGGTTGCAACCGAGGAAATCCGCTTCGGCGACAACGACCGGCTGGCCGCCCGCTGTGCGCAGGCCGCAGGGGCGAGTGCAGTGGCGCTGCTCTCCGATGTCGATGGCCTCTATGATCGCGACCCGCGCCTGCCCGGTGCGCAGATGCTGCCGCGCGTGCAGGGCGTGACCAGGGCAATCCACGAGATGGCCAGCACCTCGTCCACCTCGGGCATGGGCTCGGGCGGGATGACCTCCAAGCTCCAGGCGGCCGAGATTGCCGGGCGGGCAGGCATAGTGCTGGCGATAATCAACGGAACGCACGAACGGCCCATCACTCGCGCGGTGGAGCAGGGCATTGGTACCCTGTTCCTGCCGCGCCGCCGTGACCGCTCGCTCAAGAGCTGGCTCGGTGGCAGGCAGCGCATGGCCGGAACCCTGGTGGTGGACGCGGGCTGTGCTGCGGCGCTGGCGCGCGGCGGGAGCCTGCTGGCCACCGGGATTACCGAAGTGGAAGGCACCTTTCGCCGGGGCGATCCGGTGGCGGTGCGCGATGCCGATGGCCGGGTGCTGGCGAACGGGCTTGTCGAGTACTCGGCTGCCGAGGTCGCCGCCATCAAGGGGCATCGCAGCGAGGACCTGGAGCCGCTGCTCGGCTATGCCCCGCGCTCGGCAGTGATCCACCGCGACCAGCTGGTGCTGCTGTGACAAGCGGCGGCCCGATCGCGCTCACCGGCGGGACGGGATTTGTCGGACAGGCGGTGCTGGACGAGGCGGCGCGGCGTGGCCTTCCTGTCCGGGCACTGGCCCGCCGTGACATGCCCCCGCGCGAAGGTGTCGAATGGGTGCGCGGCGACCTCCACGATTCCGCCGCCCTGGCAGACCTGGTAGCGGGAGCCGCGGCGGTTCTGCACGTTGCCGGCGTGGTCAACGCGCCCGACAAGGCCGGGTTTGAAGCCGGCAACGTGGCCGGCACGGCGAATGTTGTCGAGGCGGCCCGGGCACAGGGCACCGGTCGATTTGTAGCCGTATCATCGCTGTCGGCACGCGAGCCGTCGCTATCGGCCTATGGCCATTCAAAGCGAATGGCCGAAGAACTGCTCCAGGTGAGCGGCCTCGCCTGGACCATCGTGCGCCCGCCGGCGATCTATGGCCCGCGCGATACCGAGATGTTCGAGCTGTTCCGCGCCGCCCGGTTCGGCGTGGTGCCAATGCCGCCGCCGGGCCGCGCCTCGGTCATCCATGTCGATGACCTTGCTCGCCTGCTGCTTGACGCGCTGGGTCCGCAGGAGGCCTGGCTCAAGGCCGTGTTCGAGCCTGATGATGGGCGCGAGGGCGGCTGGCCGCATCGCGAACTGGCGCAGGCGATCGGCCGGGCCATGGGCCGGAGCGTATGGTCGCCCGCCCTGCCGCCGGTGCTGCTGAAGTCCGCCGCAAGGGTCGATCGCCTGCTGCGCGGAAGCAAGGCGCGCCTCACTCCGGACCGGGCGAGCTACATGCTCCACCCCGATTGGGCCTGCCATGCCAGCCGCCGCGTGCCCGCTGACCTGTGGCAACCGCGCATCGAGACAGCCGAGGGCCTTGCGGAGACGGCGCGCTGGTATGCCGCAAATGGCTGGTTTTGAGAGATAACCTGACTTCCTGCCTTTTTTCAGTTTGGCAATCCTTCATTCAGGGGGAAGGACCTATCAACAAATGTCACACATTCTTGCCCTTGCTTCGGCTAGGATGTTGTGAGACCGATTGTTCCGGCGCAGCCGGGGGGTTGTCGCAAATGTCTTGTTGCGGTGCGACAAGTTTGGGGGTGTTGAAATGAAAAAGACCAGCCGCGTTTCCCGTCGTTCCTTTGTCGCCCTGGTAACGGGCGCGGCTGCCAGTGCCATGCTTTCGGCACCGGCCAAGGCACAGCAGACCGGGCGCACCGACAGCGATCCGAACGACAGTTCGGGCTATGGCCGCACCGGCTATTCCGATTCCGATTCGGGCGACCGGGCAGGTTACGGCCGCACCGGCATGACGGATGGCGATTCCAACGACCGTGCGGGCTATGGTCGTGGCGGCGGCCGCTCATCTTCGGGTGCGACCGATTCCGACAGTGGCAGCAACCGCGATGCTGCGGGCCGCGGGCGCGGTTCGGGCACCGGTTATACCGACAGCGATCCCAGCGACGGTGCGGGCCGTGGCCGCTCGGGCCTCACTGATTCCGACGATGCCGATCGCGCCGGCTATGGCCGCGGTCGCGGCACCGGCGGCTGACCTGACAGGCAAGGTGGGCCCGTTCCCTGGCGGAACGGGCCCGGCCTTCCTTCCCTAGCGCCAGTTTCCGGGTTGCCCATCGCCATGCAATCGCCTCCCAAGGCCGCGGCAGAGGGCCTCCTGGCCAGTCTGATCGCTCCCCTTTCTCCTGAAGAGTTCTTCGCGCGCTATTACGAGAAGGACTGGTACCTCACCCCGCAGCCGGTGATCGTGCCCGAAGACCTGCTCACGATCGACCGGATCGACGAGATCATCTCGGATTCCGAGCTTCCGCCCACGTCGCTCAGCATGGCACAAGGCGGCAACGGCCTTCCGGTGGAAGAGTACACCCATGCCAACGGCGCGGTTGATCGCGGCGCCGTGCTCGACAACTTCCGCAACGGTGCCACCATCGTGCTGCCGCAGCTCCATTTCGCCGATGGTAAGCTCTACAGCTTTTGCCTGGGGCTGGAGCGCGATTTCGGCGCGCGCATCCAGACCAACATCTACCTTACCCCCAACAGTTCGAGCGGTTTCGGCATCCATTTCGACGACCATGACGTGCTGGTGGTGCAGGTGGCTGGCCGCAAGAAGTGGGAAATCTACGGCCAGCGCGAGGGGCTGCCCTTCCGGGGCGAGCGGTTCCGCAAGGACCACGACGATCCCGGCGAACTCAAGGCCGAATTCGTGCTGGAACCGGGCCAGTGCCTCTATGTCCCGCGCGGCCTTGCCCACCGCGCCGAGAACGAGGGCACAGAGCCGAGCCTGCACATCACTGTCGGCATCCTGGTCCAGACCTGGGCCGAATTCGTGCTGGAGACCGTGGCCGAGGCAAGCCTGCGGATCCCCGAACTGCGCCAGTCGCTGCCGCGCTCGCTGTTCTTCGATCCCGGCAAGCGCGCCGAGAACGAGGCGCTGTTCAACCGCCTGATGGACGAGATCCGCGCCAAGGCCAGTTTCGATGCAACGCTGGCGGCATTCGACAACAATTTCATCATGGCGCAGGGACCGCGCGTGCGCGGGGCGCTCAATGCCCTGGCCGCCGGGATCGGCGATACCGACCGGTTGCGGGTGCGTGAGAACATCCTTTACGCCATCGATGCCAAGGGGGAGGAGCCGCAGCTCACCATTGCCGATACGGCGGTGGCCCTTGCGCCGGACCTTGCCCCGCAGCTGCAGGCGCGGCTGGCGGCAGGCACCGTGGCGATCGCCGATTTCA
>CAZTED010000030.1:0-21711 GCA_964612175.1 uncultured Sphingomonadaceae bacterium | reverse complement strand
GTTTTTGGTACCGGCATTCGCAGGTTCGAATCCTGCCGCCCCAGCCAGCTTTCCCTTAAGCCACAGCCGTTGAACGATTTTTTCGCGGCGACCGCTGCCAGGGAACTCCAACCCGTTTCGCCGCCACGCAAGCCCATCGGGCCCACCACAAATCACGCCTGCGATAAAACGCAGCCAAGCAAGCACCATCGGCTGCCAATGTGCCTCCCCAAGCTTGCGCGGATACCCCGGGAAAGATACGCCGTTGTCGGCTGGACGCGGCTCTGGTGCACCTCATTGGCTGCACACATGCCTGCCGGCCCAAAAGAAACTGTTGGCTGAACAGATTGCACATGTCGGCCCGGGCCGACAGGCAACCGGGGAGAGGTGAATTGTCTACCATGCGCAAGGCTCGGCGTTTCCTCACCATGACGGCAGTGATTGCCACGGCGATCGGCAGTTCCGCCGGCCTGGCGCAGCCTGTTGCAGAGCAGGAAACGGGCGGCCAGGCTGACCAGGCCGACCAGAGGCCCGATGTCATTGTGCTGATGCTCGACGATGTCGGCTTTGCCCAGCTCTCGTCATTTGGCGGACTGGTCAGTACTCCGAATTTCGACCGGGTGGCCAACCGGGGCGTGCGCTTTACAAATTACCGCACGACACCGATCTGCTCGGCCAGCCGGTCTGCACTTCTCATGGGACGCAACCCGCACAGCGTGCATATCGGGGGCCATTCCGGGGCGCCCCTGCCCTATCCGGGTTATGACGGCATCATTCCGGCCGGTGCCGGAACCCTTGCCGCGAACCTGCGGGCCGCCGGCTATACCACCATTGCGCTGGGCAAGTGGGATCACCTGCCGACCGAGGACATGACGCAGGCCGGCCCCTTCACCCAGTGGCCAACCGGGCAGGGCTTTGACAAGTTCTACGGCTTCATCGGGGCGGATGCGGACAACTGGCAGCCGGTCCTGATCGACGGCACATCGCCGGTAAGCACGCCTGCCACGCCAGATTATCACCTGAACAACGACCTTGCGGACCGCGCAATCGCGGCCTTCAACGCCAGGAGCGGAATAAGGGATGCCAGCCCGATCTTCATCTACCTGGCAACCGGCACCGCTCATGCTCCCCACCACGCCCCGCAGTCCTGGATTGACCGTTACGCCGGCCAGTTCGACATGGGCTGGGACAGGGCCCGCGAAATTGTGCTCGAGCGGCAGGTTGCGCAAGGCATCATGCCCGAGGGGACCGTGCTCGCCCCGCGTCCGGAGGGCATGCCCGCCTGGGATACGCTGGGCGCAGACGAGCAGAGGCTCTACGCCCGCCAGATGGAGGTGTTCGCCGCCGCCCTCAGCCATGCCGATGAGCAGTTCGGCCGGATCCTGGACACCCTGGAAGCCAATGGCAGCCTGGACAATACCATCATCGTCATCACATCGGACAATGGGGCCAGCGCCGAGGGCGCATTCCACGGGACCCACAGCGAAACCCTGTTCATGAACGGCCATTTCGCCTCGGCCGAAGAGAACATGGAGTTTTTCGACGAATGGGGCGGACCGGAAACGCAGCCGCATTATTCCTTTGGCTGGGCCGTGGCCGGAAACACGCCGCTGCGCTATTTCAAGCAGACCACGCATGATGGCGGCATCCGCGTGCCGTTCATCCTTTCATGGCCGAGGAGCGGCGCCGGGCACGGTGAACTGCGCGACAGCTTTGCCTATGTCGCAGATGTCATGCCGACCATTCTGGACCTCGCCGAAGTTCCCCTTGCGCCGGTAATCAACAATGTAACCCAGGTGCCGATGGAAGGGCACAGCCTGGAGCCCGGCTTCCTGGCGGCGGATGCGGTTACCGGCAGCCGCGCCCAGTATTTCGAAATGTATGGCAACCGGGGCTTGTGGAAGGATGGCTGGTCCATCGTCACTTCGCACCGCCTTGATCCGTGGCGGATGGACCAGCTGCACCCGATCACCGAGACCTGGGAACTCTATCACACCGCAGAGGACCCCGGGCAGACCGTGAACCTGGCTTCGACCTACCCCGACAAGGTGGCCGAGCTTGCTGCCGAGTTCGAAGAGCAGGCCAGGCTCTACAACGTCAACCCGATATCCAATTTCGGCGATTCCACAGCGTACCGTCGCGAGATCTTCACGGAAGAATTCATGAGCCGCAGAGGTTTGTGGGAATATGCCGGGCCGGTCAGCAACATCGCCGGTGGCGCAGCCCCGCCCCTTTCTGTCCGACCCTACGAGATGACGGCCGCGATCAACCTGGCAACGGGCACGGAAACCGGGCCGATCTTCGCCTTGGGCGGGGGCAGCGGCGGCATGGCGGCCTATCTGGCCGATGGCGTTCCGGCCTTCGCCTTTCGCGATCTGTCGGGCAGGCTGGCGGTTGTTGAAGCCAGCGCACCCTTGCCGGCAGGTGGCACCGAGCTGACGATCCGCATCGACCGCCCCGCCATGAGGCCCATGACCGATGAAGCCGTAAACGTCACGATTTCCGCCGGAGGTCAGGTGCTGGTCAGCCAGACTGTCAACACGATCCTGCCGATGGCCTATGGCGTTGCCGAGACTTTCGACATCGGCATCGATCGCGGCAGTCCGGTAAGCCCGGCCTATGCGCCGGACCAGGCCTTCCAGGGCCAGCTTGGGTCCGTTGCCTTCCAGTTCCGCTGATCGGGGCAGCGATTGCGCGCAAGCGCAAGCTGCGCCCTAGTCGAAGCTGTCAACCGGGCGGACGGTCATGACCTCGCCGTCTTCGGCGGTCACTTCCATGCTGCCGTCTGCGGCGATTTCCGATCCGGCGAAGCACTGGTGCCCTTCGACGCCTTCGGTGACGAAGCAGTTCTTGCCACCTTGGGCAAAGATCGTGCCGCCCGCCGCATTGCCATCGGAAAAGACCGTGGCCCAGGTCATGCCGGGCAGGATGGTCAGCTGGTCGATCGTGCCGTCGGCGCGGACCACTTCGTAGTTACCGGGGGCGACCGCCTCGAAGCCGGCATCGGCCGCGGGGTCCACCCCATCGGTCAACGGCGCATCGGCAGACGTGGTATCGGCGGTATCGGCGGCTTCCGGAACGGCTTCGCCATTACAGGCCGACAGCGCGCAGATCGCGGCGAACAAGGCTACAGTCCTCATCGTGGTTCCCCTTCGTTACCCAGGTAGGGTGGGAACGGGAGCGCGCGGGTTATGTTCCGGGAACCGGCAGGACCGCTCAAGACTGGATGGCGCGGCCATCATCCTTGCGGGTGGCGATGAACAGGCCGGTCACTGTGGCAACGCTCGCCCCCAGCACGGCCATGCCGGCACCAGCGGGGCCGTGGATGTCGACCAGCCAGACCAGGGCGCCTAGGGCGCAGGCGGTGGGCACGGCCCGCAGCAGGAAATTGGTCACCGCCCGCCCGCGCGCCACCATCAGCGCCTCAAGGCTTGCCCCGCCCAGCTCGATCGCGGCGGCAGCGGACAACAGGATCATCGGGGTATAGGCGGCAAGGAAATCGGCCCCGGCGATCAGCTCGATCAACCAGCGTCCGGCCACCAGCGACAGCAGGACCGTGGCAATGCCGGTGACGACGGCGATCTTGGCGATCCGCCCGGCGATCGAGCGGGCGACCTCGGGCGATCGGACCAGTTCGGGGTAGGTCGCGCGCAGCAGCGCCTGGGCGAGCTTGAGCAGCCCTTCGCCAAGCTGCGCCGCCACGCGGTAGATGCCTGCCAGCGCCGGACCGCCAAGCCCGCCGACCAGCAGCACCAGCACCTGGCGCGAGGAGATCGACAGCATTCCCGACAGGGAAGTACCGATGACAAAGGCCCAGGCCCGTTCCTGCTGGGCCGGGATCCGCCTCAGGCTCATATGCCGCCAGTAGATCGGCTGGGTCCGCCGCGCGAAGTGCCAGTAGGTCGCCGAAGTGACGATCTCGGCCACGGCCCAGGCCAGCAGGAAACCCTCGATCGTGGGCATGAACAGGAAGGCAAGCCCCGCCCCGCTGACGCGGACGATGGACGTCACCGCATCGGCCGTGGCGGCGCGCGCGAACTTGTCGTGCAGGCGCAGGATGCCGGTGGGCGTGGAGCGGATCGAGAGCAGCGCCACGCAGGTATAGGCGAAGGTTTCCACCCTGAGCCAGCCGGGCAGCGGCAGCCACCCGCCGGCGAAATAGAGGATCAGCGCGGCAATCACCACGCCCACGGCAATGGTCAGCGCATCGAGCGCCAGGGCAAAGCCGGTGGCATCGGGCAGGGTTTCCTTGCTCTGGCCCCAGCGCACCACGGTCTGCCAGGTCTGGAACTGGGATATCCCGGCCAGCGCCTGCCCGAAAGTGACTGCCAGGATGAACTGGCCGAAATCATCAAGGCCCAGCGCCCGGGTGGCGAGCGCAAGGTAACCAAGGCTCAGCACGCCGTTGATTCCCCGCGCGCTCATCAGCCAGCCGGTATTCTGCAATGCGCGCTTGATCATCGTGGTGCCCCACTGCCCCAGAATTGCGACAATTGCAAAAGGCCAATCACGCTGCCAATCCCTTGGCGCGAAATGAAACGAAAAGGGAAAGACCATGGCCGACACTTCAATCCGGCTCAGCTTCGTCAAGTTGCAGGTGGAGGACATGGACGGCGCGCTGGCATTCTGGCGGCAGGCCTTCGGCTTCGAGGTGCGCGGCACCTATGACGAGCCGACCTTCTTCGAGCACATCCTGTCGCTGCCGGGAGAGAGCGGGGGCCTCAGCCTGATGCTGGTCCAGCCAAAGCCCGTGGTGCCGCTAACCGTGGGCACGGCGCACGGGCCGGTGGGCCTGCAGTGCGACGATATCGTGACTGCGGTGGAGACCGCCCTGGCGGCCGGCGCCCGGCTGACCATGCCGGTCACCGAAGTGGCCCCGGGCTTGCGCGTGTGCCTGCTGGTCAGCCCGCAGGGGCACGAGATCGAACTGGTGCAGGCCGGTGGCTGACCCGGTGTCCAGGCGCCCCAACATCGTCTTCATCATGGCCGACGACCTCGGCTGGGCGGACCTGTCGTGCTATGGCCGCGATGATTACGCCACCCCCGCGATCGACGCACTGGCGGCTTCCGGTGTGCGCTTCACCCACGCCTATGCCAATTCCGCGGTGTGCACCGCCACGCGGGTGGCGCTGATGACCGGGCGCTACCAGTACCGCCTCCCGATCGGGCTGGAGGAACCGCTGCAGGGCCGCGACGTGGGCCTGCCGCCCGATCATCCCACCTTGCCCTCGCTGCTGCGCACGGCGGGCTATCGCACGGCGCTGGTCGGCAAGTGGCACCTTGGCGACCTGCCCAAGTACTGCCCGCTGAAAAGCGGGTTCGACCTGTTCTGGGGCATCCGTGGCGGCGGGGTGGACTATTTCACCCACGAACTGAACGGCATGAACGACCTGTGGGATGGCGAGACGAACATCGACCGGGTCGGCTACCTGACCGACCTGCTGGGCGACCGGGCGGTAGAGGTGATCGAAGGCTTCGCCGCAGGGGACGCGCCGTTCTTCCTCAACCTCAACTTCACCGCCCCGCACTGGCCGTGGGAAGGGCCACAGGACCAGGCCGAGAGCGAGCGGCTGCGCGCCAAGGCGGGCGATCCCATGCCGATCCAGCACTGGGACGGCGGTGACATGGCCACCTATGCCGCGATGATGGTCAACATGGACCAGAACGTGGGCAAGGTGCTGGCAGCGATCGACCGGCTGGGCCTGGCGGGCGATACCATCGTGGTCTTCACCAGCGACAACGGCGGCGAGCGGTTTTCCAAGTCATGGCCCTTTGTCGGCAAGAAGACCGAACTGCTCGAAGGCGGCCTGAGGGTGCCGGTGATCGTGCGCTGGCCGGGCGTGGCGCGGCCCGGTTCGGTGAGCGAGGCGCAGGTGATGACGATGGACTGGCTGCCGACTTTCCTGGCCGCTGCGGGCTCCGCGCCCGATCACGCCCATCCGGCAGACGGTGTGGACATCGCCCCGGCCATCGGCGGCCATGCCCTGCCCGAACGCACCTTGTTCTGGCGCTTTGCCAACCACGACCAGAAGGCTGCCCGGCGCGGGGACCACAAGTTCCTGGAGATGCGCGGCAACGCCTTCCTGTTCGACGTGGTGGCCGATCCGCTGGAACGCGCCAACCTCAAGGACCGCCGCCCCGCGCAGTTCCATGCCCTTGCCAGCGAATGGCAGGCCTGGAACAGCGGGATGCTGCCGCCCGATCCGCTGGCCGGCCGCCACGGCTTTACCGGCGACAAGCTGGCCGAATACTACGGCGTGGACAGCTAGGCCCCGCGCTCAGGCTTTCTGGGGCGCATCCATCGCCGCGCCGCCGATGCGGCCCTTGTTGGCGATCCCCAGAACGGTAATCAGCACCGCGATGATCACCGCCGGAAGCGCGGCGATCAGCATGATCGTCTCCAGCGTCAGGCTGTAGGCCAGCGCCAATCCGCCGGCCCAGGTGAACACGATCCCGCCGAACCGCCCGACCGCGCCCGCCCAGCCGATTCCGCTCGATCGCATCTCGGGCGGATAGCCAAGGGTCGCCAGGTTGTTGATCCCCGTCTGCCCGCCCACCTGGCAGAAGTTCCACACGATCAGCGCCGTCACCAGCATGATTGCCGCGCCCGGCGGCACATAACCGATGGCGGCAATGGCAATGGCATCAACCACGAAGTAGCCGGCAATGATCCAGTAGGGGTTCATCCGGTCCATCAGCCAGCCCATCACCAGTGTGCCGGCTGCGCCGCCGAAATAACCGTAGATCATGTACAGCGCGAAGGTCTCGATCGGCAGGCTCGCCAGTTCGAACATGAAGGCCGCCAGCCAGCTGGACAGCAGGGCGATATTGCCCAGCGAGAAGAAGCAAATGCACCACAGCAGAGCGGTCTGCACGCGGAAGCGCTTGCCGAACATGGCGAGCGGCCCGGCCTTTTCCACCGCCACCTGGTCGCCCATCTGGAACACCTCGTCGCCCTTCAGCACCAGGTTCCTGTCCATCTTGCGCAGGACGCGGGGGATTTCCGGATCCTTGGCATCGCGGTTGACGCGGAAGGCCACGCTTTCGGGAATCAGCAGCAGCAGCAGGATGGCCGCCAGCGGCACCACGCCGCCGGCGATGAAGAACCCCTCCCAGCCGATTTCCTCCAGCCACCAGGCGGTCATTGCCCCGCTGGCAAGGTTGCCGCCGGAAAAGCACACCAGCGCAATCGACATGAACAGCGCGCGCCGGCGCTTGGGCGTCGCCTCGCTCAACAGCGCAAGGCCGACCGGCAGCATGGCCGAAAAGAACACGCCCGAAATGCCGCGCAGCCAGGCGAGCATCTGGAAACTGGTGGCAAAGGCCGCCCACAGGCTCAACGACCCGAACACCAGCAGGCACATGGCCAGCACCGGCTTGCGCCCGATCCGGTCGGCCAGCGGCGGCATGATGATCGCACCCGCCAGCATGCCGACCTGGGCATAGGTGAGCACCGGCTGCATATCGACCGAGGTGCCGCCCAGCCCTTCGGCAATGGCGGGCACGATCTTGCCGACGAAATACATGTCGAACCCGTCGAGGAACAGCACGACCGACACGATCACCAGCGTCATGATCTCGCGCGCACCGATGGCCCGCTGGTCTATGAAGGCAGCAACGTCGAACCGCGTTGCCGTGGCGGTGCCAATGATCGCCCCAGTGGCCATGTCCCCTCCCAAGGATGTTCCCGGGGCGGAGAGTGGCGGTCCGCGGGGGCTGCGTCAATCACGGCTTTGTCGCACTTTGCCGCAATCCGGGCGCCCGAACTTCGCGGCCGTTATTGCCAGGCGGAGCCGAGACGCCGCACTACAGCATCTCAACTCCCCCGGTGAGGACGGATCCGGAATTGGCGCCCCTTACGCCGCCTCTGCCCGGCGCTCGGCCATTTCGAGGTTGAGCATCTCGGCCAGGGTAAAGGCCATTTCCAGCGATTGCGCGGCATTCAGACGCGGGTCGCAATGGGTGTGGTAGCGGTCAGCCAGCCCGGCATCGGTGATCGCCACGGCGCCGCCGGTGCATTCGGTCACGTCCTGCCCGGTCATTTCCAGGTGGATGCCGCCGGCATGGGTGCCTTCGGCGCGGTGCACATCGAAGAAGCCGCGCACTTCGGCCAGGATGCGGTCGAACGGCCGGGTCTTGTAGCCGCTGTCGGACTTGATGACGTTGCCGTGCATCGGGTCGCAGCTCCACACCACCGGATGGCCGGCACGCTCCACCGCGCGCACCAGCGGCGGCAGGCCGGCTTCGACCTTGTCGTGCCCGAAGCGGGCGATCAGCGTCATCCGGCCCGGTTCGCGCGCCGGGTTGAGCACGTCGAGCATCCTCAGCAGCGCGTCCGGCTCCAGGCTGGGACCGCACTTCATGCCGATGGGGTTGTTGATGCCGCGCATGAATTCGACGTGGGCCGAATCCGCAAAGCGCGTGCGGTCGCCGATCCACAGCATGTGGGCCGAACAATCGTACCAGTCGCCGGTCAACGAATCCTGCCGGGTCATCGCTTCCTCGTAAGGCAGCAGCAGCGCCTCGTGGCTGGTGTAGAGGCTGGCCATCTTGAGCTGCGGCTGGTCCTCGATGTCGATCCCGCAGGCTTCCATGAAGTCGAGCGATTCGCCGATGCGGTCGGCGATGGACTTGTACTGGTCCGCCCAGGGGCTGCGGCCCATGAAATCCAGCGTCCACTGGTGGACCTGCCGCAGGTTGGCATAGCCGCCGGTGGTGAAGGCGCGCAGCAGGTTCAGCGTCGCGGCCGCCTGACTGTAGGCGCGCACCATGCGCATCGGATCGTTGCGGCGGCTTTCCGGCGTGAAATCGATGCCGTTGATGTTGTCGCCATAGTAGCTGGGCAGTTCCACCCCGCCGATCGTCTCGGTCGCGGCGCTGCGCGGCTTGGCGAACTGGCCGGCCATGCGCGCCACCTTCACCACCGGCATCTTGCTGGCATAGGTGAGAACGGCGGCCATCTGCAGGATCACGCGCAGCGTGTCGCGGATGTTGTTGGGAGTGAATTCGGCAAAGCTCTCGGCGCAGTCGCCGCCCTGCAGCAGGAAGGCATTGCCGGCCGCCACGTCACCCAGCTTGGACTTCAGCGCGCGCGCCTCGCCCGCGAAGACCAGCGGCGGGAACCCGGCCAGCACGCGCTCGGCCTCGGCCAGCTCGTCGGCGTTCTCGTAGTGGGGCAGGTGCTTTGCAACGAACTGCTCCTGCTTCCAGCTATCGGGGGTCCAATTGTGTGCCACTGTATCAATTCCAAAAACGCCGTGCGGGGCCGGAAAAGCCGGTTCCCGCGATGCAATTGTAGGGGATAGCCGCCTCTAGTGGCGAGTCGTCACGGACGCAAAGGTTACTTTGGTTATGGTTTCACCGACCAACCAATGCATCCGCGCCACCCCCGACGCCGGCCTGTCGCGGCAGCACGACCACCCGGAACCCGCCGTGGCCCAGCAGGTAACGCTGCGCCAGCGCCTGCATCTCCTCGCGGCTGGCGAGGATGTAGTCCGCTGCCAGCGAAGGCAGCTGCGCCACGCGGTAGGGATCGAAAGTCCCGCCCTGCACCTGGTTGAGCCAGAAGGTATGCCCGGTCTGGGCGCGGAAGATGTACTGCCGCATCGGCTCGATCACGCGGGCCAGCTCGTCCTCGGTCGGGCCATTGACGGCCAGGTCTGCCACGATCTCGTCCACTTCGGCATAGAAGGCCGGGATATCGCCCGGGGTCAGCTGGACCAGCGCCAGCAGGTAGCCGCCGCCCTCCATGTCGAGCGGCCAGTTCGAGCTGGCATAGGGCGTATAGGTCGATCCGGCGGTTTCGCGCAGGCCGTCGAGCAGGCGGTTGGCGATGAGCTGCGACAGCAGGTCGAGCTTGCGCGACTGCGGCAGGCCGGCAGAGCCGCCACTGGTGGGCCAGGCAACCAGCGCCGCGGCCTGGTTTGCCTCGCCATTGTGGTACAGGATCTCGGGCGATAGATTGCTGGCGGCAAAGGCGGGCGGGTCAAGCAGGGGCAGGTCTTGGGTGCGCGGGCGCAAGGCCCCGAATGTGCGGCCCAGCGCTTCCACCGTGACTTCAGGGTCGATATCGCCGAACACGGCCACTTCCACCGGGCCTTCGGACAGCATCCGCTGCCAGACGTGGCGGAATTCGCTGGCCGTGGCCTCGCGCAGGCGGTCGGGCGTGGCCGTGGCGAAGCGCGGATCGCCATCGCGCAGCAGGCGCTCGAGGTCGCGATTGAGCACGCTCATCGGATCGCCGTCCTGGGAATCGTAACCCAGCAGTGCGCTTGCCTTGGCCCGTTCCACCGGGGCCACGTCCCAGCGCGGGTTATCGAGCTTGGCGGCGAACAGGTACAGCTGGTCTGCCAGGTCCTCGGCCCGGGTGATGCCCTCGAAGGTGAACGCACCTTCGCCAATGCCGAAGTCAAAGGTCAGCTTGCGGCCGGCGGCCAGCCGGTCGATCTCGTTCTGGCCCAGCGGCCCGACACCGGAACTGACCAGCGCCCGCTGGCCCAGCTCGGCATAGACGCCTTCTTCCGGCGAGAAGCCCGCACGGCCCTGGCCAAAGCGCACCCGCACGGTCACGCGGCCAGGTTCGTTGTCGCTGTCGCGGATCATCGCGCGCACGCCGTTGGGAAAGACGATCCGCTCGATCGTGCTGACCAGCCCCTCGCCCAGCGGCTCGCGCAGCATGGGCAGGCTCGGCGTGCCGATCGGCGGCAGGTCGGCAAAGCTGATGGCCGGCCCGTCATCACGCCCGGGACCGTTGCCCGCAACCGGTGCCAGCATCGCGGCGCGCAATTGCTCGGCAGTCGCCTCGCCCGCCTCGGGGGTCAGGTAGACGGCGCGGATCACTTTGCCGGTGAACAGTCGCCGGGTATGGTCAAGCAGGGTCTGCGGCGTCAGCCGGTCGCGCAGGGAGCGGAACACCGACAGGAAGGTTTCCGGCGCCGCCACCGCCTCGCGGATATCGACCGCGTTGACGAGGTCGTCGGCCAGCTTGGACCCGGCCTGGATCCGCTCCTGCCCGACCATGTCGACAAAGGCGATGTCGAACTGCGCCACGGCCTGCGCGATCTCGGCCTCGGTCGGCGGGTGGACCAGCGCATCGGCGATCACCCCGCGCACATCGGCCAGCGCCGCCTGCCAATCCTCGGTCAGGGGCGTGAAATCGACGAAGGTCGCATCGGTCGAGCGGCTGACATCGTCCTGCCTGACGGTGGCGAACAGGTAGCTGCCACCGGCCCTTGCCTGCTGTTCCAGCCGCTGGTTGAGGATTGCCTGGGCAACCGCATCGATCAGCAGGCCGCGGTTGTATTCGAGGTTGTCCGTCACCTGTTCCCATGGACGCATGATCGCATAGGACACCGCCCGCGGCTGGCCGGGCTCCACGATCACCGCCGTCTCGCCCACCGGGTTGGCGGGATCGGCACCGGGGGGCATCTGCGGATCGCCGAAATCGGGCTCCGGCGTCACCTGGCCGGGCACTGTCCAGCCGCCGAAGTGGCGCTCCACCATGGCGGCAAGGACATGCGGACTGGCATCGCCAACCATGACCACCACGGCGTTCTCCGGGCGGTACCAGCGCTGGTGGAAGGCGCGCACCGCATCGGGCGTTGCGGCCTGCAAGGTCTCCACCGTGCCGATCGGCGCCCGTTCGGCCAGCCGCTGGCCGGCATAGAGCACCTGCCGCGTCGCTTCGGCGATGCGCATCCCCGGCCCCAGCCGCTCGCGCCGCTCGGCCAGCACGATGGGCACGTCCACCGCCAGGTTGGCGGCAGACAGCGCCGGCTCCTGGATCATGCCGGCGAACAGCATCATGCTTTCTTCCAGCCGGTCGCGCTGGGCATTGGGCAGGTCGAGCTGGTAGACGGTATGGGTCGGGCTGGTGATCGCATTGGTATCGAAGCCCAGCCCCGCCCCCCAGCGCTGGAAGTGCGGGATCGCCTCGCCGGATGCGAAATGGCGCGATTCGCGGAAGGTCAGGTGCTCGATCAGGTGGGCAAAGCCCTGCTCGCTGTCATCCTCGTGCAGCGAACCGGCATCGATGCGCACGCGGATAGAGACCTGGCACGGCGGTACCCCGTTCTGGCGTACGGCATAGCGCACCCCGTTGGGCAACTCGCCCATCAGCCACTGGCGATCGACCGGGATATCTGTGCCGCGATAGATCCACGGGTCGTCCGGCCGGGCATGGGCAGGAACATCCGCCTGGCTGGCGACCGGGATCGTGCATTCGGACTGCGCCAGCAGCGGGGCCGGCAGCAGCAGGGCGATGGCAGGCAGCAGGGCGCGCATCAGGCGCGGGGCAAAGGTCATGACGGGCATTAGGCCTGCGAGGGATGAAGGCTTGGTGAATAGCCGGAACAGCCCAGCTTGTCCGCCTGCAATTAATGCCGCCTTGTGATGGTTCCCGAGTGACCCTACATCGCATCCCATGTTCATAGAAACCGAAACCACGCCCAACCCCGCCACCCTGAAGTTCCTGCCGGGACAGAAGGTCATGCCGTCCGGCACGCGCGACTTCGCCACGCCCGAGGATGCAGAGGCATCCCCGCTGGCCCAGGCGCTGTTCGACACCGGCGAAGTGAGTGGCGTGTTCTTCGGCAGCAACTTCATCTCGGTCACCGCCGCGCCCGGCGCCAGCTGGTCGGCGCTGAAGCCGCAGGTCGTGGCCGTGCTGCTCGACCATTTCGTCAGCCAGGCGCCCTTGTTCCATGCGCCCAGCGCCGGCGCCATTGCCGTCCCCGCCGAGGATGACGAGCTGCTGGTGGCAGACGATCCGGCCCATGCCGACATCGTCGAACAGATCAAGGAACTGCTCGAAACCCGCATCCGCCCCGCCGTTGCCGGCGATGGCGGCGATATTCGCTATCGCGGCTTTCGCGAAGGCGTGGTCTACCTGCAGATGCAGGGCGCCTGTTCCGGCTGCCCGAGCTCCACCGCCACCCTCAAGCAGGGGATCGAGGGGCTGCTGAAGCACTATGTTCCCGAGGTCACCGAAGTCCGGGCCGCCTGAGGTGAGCCGCACGTCCTCGCAACCTCTACCCCAGGCTTCGCTGGACCAGCTGTTCCGCGATGCGCACACCACCCAGTGGTTCGACGGGCGCGAGGTATCGGACGAACAGGTCCACGCGATCTGGGAGCTGATGAAGCTTGCCCCCACATCGATGAACCAGCTTCCCGCCCGCATCGTCTGGTGCAAGAGCGCCGCGGCAAAGGAGCGGCTGGCCGCCCATGCGATGGAGGGCAACAAGGACAAGATCCGCGCCGCCCCCGTCTGCGCGATCATCGCGATGGACCTGTCGTTCCACGAACACCTGCCCCAGCTGTTCCCGCACGGCAACGGCAAGGCGATCTTCGATGGGTCCGAACCACACAAGGTCGAAGCGCGGCGCACCAACGCCTTCCGCAATTCCAGCCTGCAGGGCGCCTACCTGATCATGGCGGCGCGCGCGCTGGGGCTTGATTGCGGGCCGATGTCGGGCTTTGACAATGCTGCCGTCGATGCCGAATTCCTGGCCGACCAGCCGAACTGGAAGAGCAACTTCATCTGTTCGATCGGCTATGGCGACTATTCGAAGGTCCACCAGCGCCTGCCCCGCCCCGCGTTCGACCAGTTCAACCGCCTGATCTGACCCGATGCGCGTGCTGGCCATCGAAAGTGCGACCGATGCCTGCTCGGTGGCCTTGTTCGATGGCACGGGCGAAGGCGCGCGCCTGCTCGCCCGTTCACACGAGGTGATCGGCCGCGGCCATGCCGAACGGCTGGTGCCCGCCATAGCCGCCCTGCCGGACAAGGGGCGGGCCGACCGCATCCTCGTCTCGCTTGGTCCGGGCAGCTTTACCGGCGTGCGCATCGGCCTTGCCGCGGCGCGGGCGCTGGGCCTGGCGTGGCGGTGCGAGGTGCTGGGCTATCCCACCCTTGCCCTCGTCGCCGCCATGGCAAGGGAACTGCACGGGGCGGCAGCGGTGAGCGTGTGCATGAACGGCGGCCACGGCGAATGGTTCACCGGACACTTCGCCGCCGATGGCCTGCCGCAGGGGGACGTTGTCTCGCTCGCCCCTGCTGCTGCTGCCGCCGCCGGCGCGGCCGGCATCGTCGCCGGCAACCGCGCTGCGGACCTTGCCGCCCTGCTTGGCCCCGGCCACACGGTTGCCGACGTGCTGCCAGATGCGGCCCATGCCCTGCGCCTGCCGCCGCAACTGCTGAGGGCGGACCTTGCCCCGATCTATGGCCGCGGCCCCGATGCCGCCCTGCCCGGGGAGGCCCGGGCAAGGCGATGATGGACGCGCTCGACGGCATCATGGCGGTGATGGAGACCGCTTTCGATCCCGCCTATGGCGAGGCCTGGAACCGCCGCCAGGTGGGCGATGCGCTGGTCCTTCCCGGCACCCATTACCTCGTGCTCGACCGGGATGGCCGGGTGCCCGACCGGCCGGAAGATACCGCCGGGTTCACCCTGTCGCGCCAGGTGGGCGACGAGGAGGAGCTGCTGCTGATCGCTGTTTCCCCCGATCATCGCGGGCGCGGCGTTGGCAATGCCTTGCTGGCCCAGTTCATCGCCATGGCCACGGCCCGCGGCTCTTCCACCCTGTTCCTGGAAATGCGCGCGGGCAACCCTGCCGAAGCGCTCTACATGCGCCACGGCTTCCGCCCGGTGGGCCGTCGGCCGAATTATTATCGTTCAGGAACAACGGGGCCACTTGATGCGATTACATATCGCCGGCCCTGAACATTTGAGTATTTAGCTAGGAAATTTCCTGCAATGATGGCGCTCCACCCCTTGCATTGCTAATATTAATGCTGCAAACCGTTTTGCGGACGGCTCTGGCCTTCGCAGTCCCGCTCAAGAAAACAATTGTCGCACCACCAATCCAGAGGTTCCGATGGACAACATTCAAGCCGACCTGAACGAGATGCTGATCTCGCTTACTGCGGACATCGTCACCGCTCATGTCGCGAACAACAATGTCGACGTTGCCGACCTGCCCCCATTGATCCAGAGCGTCTATGGCGCTCTGGCCGGCCTCGGCAGCGCTCCGGTGGTCGAAGCCCGGCCCGAGCCGGCCGTGTCGATCCGCGCATCGGTCAAGCCCGATCACATCGTCTGCCTGGAAGACGGCAAGAAGCTGAAGATGCTCAAGCGCTACCTGCGCACCAACTTCAACATGAGCCCGGAAGAATACCGCGCCCGCTGGGGCCTGCCGGCCGATTATCCGATGGTCGCGCCCGACTATGCAGACAAGCGCCGCGAACTGGCCAAGAAGATCGGCCTCGGCCGCCAGCCCGGCCAGCGCCGCGGACGCCGCAAGAAGGCGGTCTGATCGCGGGCATAACTTCCCATGCCGGTTGAAAATGCGCCCCGCCCCGATCATAGTGGCGGGGCGTGTTTTCTTTTATTGGGCAGGATCCGGGCCATTGCCGCACACCAAGATCGACCTTGAAGCCCTGTGCGCCGAGCGCGGCCTGCGCATTACGGAGCAGCGCCGTGTCATCGCCCGCGTCCTGTCGGACAGCGCAGACCACCCCGACGTGGAAGCCCTGCACGCGCGCGCTTCCGCGATCGATCCGAAGATTTCCATCGCCACGGTCTACCGCACGGTCCGCCTGTTCGAGGAAGCGGGCATTCTCGACCGCCACGATTTCGGCGATGGTCGCGCCCGCTATGAAGCCGCGCCGGAAGCACATCATGACCACCTGATCGATGTCGAGACCGGCAAGGTGGTGGAATTCGTCGACCCCGAACTCGAAGCCCTGCAAAGGGTGATCGCCGAGAAGCTCGGCTATCGCCTGGTCGACCATCGGATGGAGCTGTACGGCGTCCGCATTGACCGCGAAGACTGAAACCCCCGACGAACTGGGGTGGCGCTGGCTGCTCGTCTGCGGGCGGGTGGCGGCCTGGGTTTTCGTGTTCCTGCTGATCGTCCTGCCCCACCTGCTGCTGACGCTGCTGGGCCGCCGCGACATCGTGCCGCCGTTCTTCCTCGGCGTGCTGGCACGGATCGCCGGCGTGCGCACGCGGGTGGTGGGAAAGCCGCTGAAGGGCGCGCTGCTGCTGGGCAACCACCTGTCCTGGCTCGACATCCTTGTACTGGCAGGTGCCAGCCGCACCGCCTTTGTCGCCCATGCCGGCCTGTCGGACCATCCCGCGCTCGCCTGGCTGTGCCTGCAGAACGACACCCTGTTCATCACCCGCGACCAGCGCGGCACCGTCGCCTCGCAGGTGGAGCAGGTGGTCGAGCGGCTGGGCCACCGGCGGCTGACGATCTTCCCCGAGGCGACCACCGGCGACGGGCGCACCCTGCTGCCGTTCCGATCCAGCCTGCTCTCCGCCGTGGAGCGCCTGCCGAAAGAAATCCCGGTGCAGCCCTTTGCGCTCCATTTCGAGGAAGCCGAAGCAATAGCCTGGGTCGGTGACGAGCCGGGCCTCGCCAATTTCCGCAAGATCATGGCCCGCACCCGGCCCATCTACCTCACCGTCCGCTTCCTTGAACCGCTGAGCGGCGCAGAGCTGACCAACCGCAAGACCATGGCGGCAGCAACCCAGGCGAAAGTCGCCGCCGCGCTGGGGATGGAAATCGGCGCGCCCTTGGCCTAAGGGCGACCCTCGATGACCACCCGTCCCTCCCCCAAGACCTACAGGGTCAAGAGCTTCGGCTGCCAGATGAACGTCTATGACGGCGAGCGCATGGCAGAGCTGCTGGGCGAAAAGGGCATCGCCCCCGCGCCCGAGGGCGAGGAGGCGGACCTGGTGGTGCTCAACACCTGCCACATCCGCGAGAAGGCGGCCGAGAAGGTCTATTCCGACATCGGCCGGCTGGTGAAGGCCGGGCGCGAAGCGGGCAAGGAACCGCTGATCGCGGTGGCCGGCTGCGTTGCCCAGGCCGAGGGCGAGGAGATCATGGCCCGCGCGCCCGCCGTGTCGATGGTGGTCGGCCCGCAGGCCTACCACCGCCTTGGCCAGATGATCGACGTGGCCGTGGCGGGTGGCCGCGCGACCGATACCGACATGCCGGAAGACGCCAAGTTCGCCGCCCTTCCCAAACGGCGCAAGGTGGCCGCAAGCGCCTTCCTCACCATCCAGGAAGGGTGCGACAAGTTCTGCACCTATTGCGTGGTCCCCTATACCCGAGGCGCGGAAATATCGCGTCCCTACAGCGATTTGCTGCGCGAAGCTGAGACCCTGGCGGAAGCTGGCGCGCGCGAGATCACGCTGCTGGGGCAGAACGTCAATGCCTGGACCGGCACAGACGACAAGGGCCGCGCGATCGGCTTTGACGGACTGGTGCGCGCCATCGCCGCACTGCCGAGCATCGCCCGCATCCGCTACACCACCAGCCACCCCAACGATGTGACCGAAGGCATGATCGCCATGCACGGCGAGGTCGACAAGCTGATGCCCTACCTCCACCTGCCGGTGCAGAGCGGCAGCGACCGCGTGCTGAAGGCAATGAACCGCAGCCACACGGCGGATGGCTACCTGAAACTGCTCGACCGGTTCCGCGCCGTGCGGCCGGACATCGCGCTGTCGGGCGATTTCATCGTCGGCTTCCCGGGCGAGACCGAGGCCGAGTTTGCCGAGACCCTGGCGCTGGTGGACGCGGTGAAATACGCCGCCGCCTTCAGCTTCAAGTACAGCCCCCGCCCAGGCACGCCGGCGGCCACGATGGACGACCAGATCGCGCAACCGGTGATGGAAGAACGCCTCGCCCGCCTGCAGGATGCGCTGAACCGGGACCAGTTCGCCTTCAACCGCGCCTCCGTGGGCCGCACATGCGATGTGCTGGTGGAGCGCCAGGGCAAGCTGCCGGGCCAATGGCTGGGCAAGAGCCCCTGGCTGCAATCGGTGTTCTTCGATGGTGGCGAGGCGCAAGGTACCGGGATCGGCGACCTGGTGCGCGTGGAACTGGCCGAAGCCGGGCCCAATTCGCTCAGGGGCCTGGTGCTGGAACGCCTCACCGCCTGAAGGCATTTGTTGCATTGCGGTGACTTTCCACCGCAAGTTGCCATGCCCGCACTTGCCAGCCGTTGGCCGTGTCCTAATCTTGGCCTGCACCAGTCGAAAGGACTCCATGGCCCGCAAGTCCCACCCGTCCGACAGGACCACCGCCTTCCATCCCGAAGACCGCCGCGATCACGCGCGCCGCGCCAGAGTGGAAGTGGAGTTCGAGCAGCAGGCCATGCTTGGCGCCCTGTTCGGCGAATTCGATGCCAACCTGGTGCTGCTGGAAAACCGCCTGGGCGTCTATATCGGGGCGCGCGGCAACCGGCTGGTGATCGAGGGGCCGGAAGGCGATGTCGCCCGCGCCCGCGAGGTGCTGCTCAAGCTGCACGAACGGCTGCTCACCGGGCAGGAGGTCGATACCGGCGCGATCGAGGCGCTGATCGCCATGTCGAACGAACCGGTGTTCGACGGCATCCTCGCCAGCGAGGCGCACCACCCGCCGATCATGATCCGCACCCGCAAGAAGACCATCGTGCCGCGCAGCGCGATGCAGGCGGATTACATGCGCATGCTCGCCAGCCGCGACGTGATCTTTGCCCTTGGCCCGGCCGGCACCGGCAAGACCTACCTCGCCGTGGCGCAGGCCGTCAGCCAGCTCATCACCGGCAGCGTGCAGCGGCTGATCCTCAGCCGCCCGGCGGTGGAAGCCGGCGAGAAGCTGGGCTTCCTGCCCGGCGACATGAAGGAGAAGGTCGATCCCTACCTGCGCCCGCTCTACGATGCCCTGTATGATACCATGCCGCCCGAACAGGTCGAACGGCGACTGGCATCGGGCGAGATCGAGATCGCGCCCATCGCCTTCATGCGCGGCCGCACCCTGGCCGATGCCTTCGTGATCCTGGACGAGGCGCAGAACACCACGCGCGAACAGATGAAGATGTTCCTCACCCGCTTCGGCCAGAACAGCCGTATGGTCGTGTGCGGCGATCCCCGGCAGGTCGACATTCCCGGCGGCGACCGCATGAGCGGCCTGATCGACGCGGTCGAGCGGCTGGAAGGCGTGGACGGCATCGGCGTGACCCGCTTCACCGTGGCCGACGTGGTCCGCCACCCGATCGTGGGCCGCATTGTCGAGGCTTACGAGGGCGAGGATGCCAAGCCCTGAGGCCTTGCCCGATGAACCTCGACATCGCCATCGAAGAGCCGTGGCCGGCCTCGCCTGACTGGGAAGCGCTGGCCGCTCGCGCCGCCGCCGCCGCCGCATCGGTCGCGCCGGAACTGGCCAATCCGCGCCTCGAAGCCAGCCTGCTGTTCACCAGTGATGCCGAGATCCACGCACTCAACCGCGAATGGCGCGAGAGGGACAAGCCCACCAACGTCCTGTCCTTCCCCATGCTGGAGCGCGAGGACCTGCTGGCCCTCGCCACCGATGGTCCGCCCGAGATGCTGGGCGATGTGGCGCTCGCCCACGAGACCTGCGCCCGCGAGGCAGCGGAAAAAGGCGTGCCGCTGGAACACCACGCCGCGCACCTGATCGTCCACGGCCTGCTCCACCTGGCCGGTCACGACCATGAAATATCCACCACCGATGCAGAGGCAATGGAGGCGCTGGAAGTCTTGGCGCTTGCGCAAATGGGCATAGCGGACCCATATAGCCCGCTTTGATGGCCACGAAGGACTGACGAGGGCGATGCCCGACAATACCAGAAACGGCGATTCCCAGCAGGGAGACGCGGACAGTAGCGGCTCTGGCGGCCAGGGCGGTGGGCTCTGGGGTGCCATCAAGTCACTGTTCGACGATGACGACGGCCCCTCGCTGCGCGAGCAGCTGGAGGAGGCGATCGAGGAACACGAGGAAGAGCAGGCCGCCGAAGGCGACAAGGACGGCAACAAGGGCGACCTGTCACGCGCCGAGCTCATCATGCTCAAGAACCTGCTGCATTTCAGCGAGCACGATGCCGACGACATCGCCGTGCCGCGCGGGCAGATCGTGGCCATCGATGCCGAATCGACCTGGGACGAGGTTGTCGCCCTGTTCGCCGAACACGGCCATTCGCGCATGCCGGTCTACCGCGAGACGCTGGATGACGTGATCGGCATGATGCACATCAAGGACGTGTTCCCGCTGCTCGCCGAACGGCGCGATCCGCCGGCGGACTGGACCACGCTGATGCGCCAGCCGCTCTATGTGCCGCAGGCGCGCGGCGCGCTCGACGTGCTGGCCGACATGCGCGCCCAGAAGACCCATCTGGCCATCGTGCTCGACGAGTTTTCCGGGACCGACGGGCTCATCACCATCGAGGACCTGGTCGAGGAAATCGTCGGCGAGATCGAGGACGAGCACGACGAGGACCCGGTGGAACTGGTCGTGCAGATCGGCGATGGCATGTGGGATGCCGATGCCGTGGCCGAGCTGGACGACGTGGCCGAAACAGTGGGCGATGCACGTATTGCCGAGGTGGAGGAAGCGGTCGATACCCTCGGCGGCCTCGCTTTCGTGCTGGCCGGCCAGGTGCCGCAACCGGGCGCCGTGCTCGAACACAAGAGCGGCTGGTGCATCGAAGTGCTCGATGGTGACGAAACCCACGTCACCCGGCTGCGGCTCCATGCTCCCAAGCAGCCGGAGCTGGAGGAGCTGGCCTAGGCAGCCGGTTTTTCCTGCGTGGTGGACCAAAGCCACCTCGACAGCAGTTGCAGAATTGTGAACAATGATCGGGACGGGATTCCTCGACAATGCGCAGATTGCCGCCCCTACGTGCCCTGGAGGCCTTCGTGCGCACCGTGCGCCTTGGCTCGGCGCGTGCGGCCGCCAGCGAACTGGGGCTGAGTCCCTCGGCCCTGTCGCGCCGCATCACCAACCTTGAGGACTTCACCGGCAAGAAGCTGTTCTCCCGGTCGGGCCAGGTGATGAAGCTGACCGATGAAGGGCGCAGTTTCTACGATACCGTTGCCCCCCACCTCGAAACCCTGGCCGCAGCGGTGGAAGCACAGTCGGAGAACCTCCAGACGCTGCGCCTGCGGCTGGGCGTGATGCCGCTGTTCGGCACCCAGCGGCTGTTCCCCCGCCTGCCCGAACTGCGCACGCTGCATCCCCGCCTGCACCTCGACATCGATACCGGCCCGCACCTGATCGACCGGGTGGGCGATACGCTGGATGCCGCGATCGCGCTGTGCACCACGCCCGATGCCTCGTTCCACGCAGTGCAGCTTGATGAAAACGGAATTCACGCGATCTGTTCCACCAAACTGGCGGAAAAGCTGGGGCCGGTGCCCGACATCGCCGAGCTGGAGAAGCAGACCTTCCTCATCCACACCGACATGGAGCTGAGCTTCGAGGCGTGGAAGAAGGCGCTGGGCCTGCAAAAGCTGCAGCCGGCAGCGGTGGATCATTATGATTCCGGCCAGCTGATCCTGGAAGCCGCCGCGCAGGGCCTGGGCATCGCCATCATGCATGACGACCACATGGTCCGCAACGCCGACCCCCGCGTGACCGGCCTGTACAGCCAGAAAATCGCCAGCCCCTATTCCTACTGGTTCCTGTGCAAGCCGGTGGATCTGGAGGCGCGTCCCTTGCGCATCTTCCACGACTGGGTCGTGTCGGCAGGCCTCTAGGGCAGGATTGCCGGGTGCGGCCTATGGCCTCACCGATCGTTTTGCGGCAAAACCTTTTAGAATGGATTCGTCACCGATCCAAAGGGGAGAGACATGAGCCTTACTAAGAACCTTCTGGCCGCCGCGCTGATTGCCGCCAGCCCGCTGGCCATCGCCGTTCCGGCCGCAGCGCAGATGATGCCGCTGA
>CAZTED010000029.1:4004-21767 GCA_964612175.1 uncultured Sphingomonadaceae bacterium | reverse complement strand
TGCGGGATCACCGCAGTCATCGGCTGGACGGCAGAGGTATCGACCTCGCCCAGCTGCTCCACCCAGGCGAGCAGGTTGTTGAATTCGGGCACCATGCGGTCGAGGTCGGACTCGTCCACCTTGATGCGCGCCAGCGCGGCGATCTTCGCCACTTCTTCTCGGGTTACGGACATGCCAAGCGCGTTAGCGGCGAGGCTCGCCGTCTTCAAGCCATTCGGGCTGTTTCAGGTCATTCGGAAGGCGAGACCGGCTCGACCGGGGCTGACCCGGCCCGCAATTCCAGAGGAACGCCCAAGCGGCGACCATCGACATAGATGGAACGCAGCACTTCCTCGCGCACTTCCACCCGCGATTGCGCGGTCAGCGGACTATCCGGGACACTGGTTACACCGGGCCCCTGGGCCGGAACTGCAGGCTGCGGCTCCCCGTCGCTGCCAACCGGCGGAAGGTCGATCACCTCGTACCCATAGCTCTCGACCAGCGCGATACGGTGCCCACCGGAGGATAGTTGCCCGAGATCGAGCGCCACGCAATAGCTGCCGCAGCGCCAGGGTTCTGCATTGAGGAATGCCTCGACACTGGCCTGCAATGCCGCATTGGCCGGCTCCACGCGCAATGTTCCGGTAAACCCTTCGCGGTACTGTTCGCGCTGCCAGGCATAGGTGCGCTCGGTCTGCGCCTGCGCCGCCGCAGCCAGTTCTGCCACGCGCCCCTCGCCCTCTGCCAACCGCGCCAGCGCCCGCCTGCCGGCATCGCCGAAATCCCAGCGCAGGGCGGAATAGTCGAACTCCTCCACGCTCACCCGGCCCGCTTCCAGCCGCGTCACCTGGTTGCGCGCTGAAATCGCGCCGAAATCCCACAGCGGCAGGGCCAGCACCAGCGCCAGTACGCAGGTTGCAGCGGCAAGGTTGAGGTTGGCGGTGCGCAGGCGCGCTGCCCAGCCCTGCGCGCGGCCAAGCGCCAGGCCAACGGCATAGGCAAGGCCATAGGCAACCGCCACGGCCACCGCGATCAGCGCCCAGATCCTTTCCGGCGACAATCCGTGCTGGTCCACGCGGATCCCCATCGAAATGGCCGCGAACAGCGCCAGCGGCAGCACGCCGCCAGCCAGCAACATGGCCACCACGCGCAGCACCCGGCTGCGACTGGTCGCCGCGTCCTCGTCACGCATGATCGCATTCGTCAGCACGAAGCAGCCGACTGCGCAGGTAAGCAGCACCGGCGTAGCCGCATCGGTCGCATCCCACAGCGCCTGCCCGCCAGATGCGATGAGCGCGACCAGGAACACCACCAGCGCCAGCGCCAGCGGCACCGCCAGCAGGCTGAGCACGATCAGCACCACGTTCTGCAAGCTGCCGATGATCTTGAGGTTGTTGCGCAGCACGCCCAGCGCCGTGCCGAATGCGCCTCCGCTCCACACCCAGCCGAACCACTCGGCGCGCATCATCTGCTCGATCACGTCGATCCCGACAAGTCCGAGCAACTGGTCGAGCAGCACCAGCATCAGCCACGACAGCCCGGTGAAGGCGAGCGCGCCCGCGCCGGAAATGGCATCGGTCCAGACGTGGAAGTGGGTCAGCTTGTAGTCGGTCGCCAACCGCGTGCGGTAAAAGCCAGCCTGGAACAGCGGCAGGGCGATCACGCTGGCGAATACGCCTGCGGCAAAGGCGAAATGCCGACCGGCATAGGCTTCCTCGTACCGCAGCACGTGCCAGGCGATCCCGGCCATGACAGCGCCCACGGCAAGGCCGAAGATCGCCGCCTGCTTCCAGCGGGCAGGATCGAGCGCGAAGGCCGCGCTGAGCGAGCCGAAGAACACAAAGGCCGCGCCCGCGCCGTAGATCGGTTCGGGCGTGTCACCGTTGAACAGGAAGTGCAGCAGCAGCCCGGCCAGCGCCAGCAGCGCGGCCAGCACCCATGGCCGCGGCTCCCAGTCTTCCAGCGGGGTGGCAGGCAATGCTTCGGGGTCGGGCGCGGTGGACACCTGCTCGACCCCGGAGTTCATCGCGGCTTACTCGGCCGGAGCCGGTGCCGGAGCCGGTGCCGGAGCCGGCGCGGGAGCTGCTGCCCCCTCGCCGCCTTCACCGGCAGCAGCCTGCGCCTCGGCCATGACCTGGTTGATCTGCATTGCGCGTTCCTGCAGCTGCTCCTGGGTGAAGAAGTCATGCAGCGTAACTTCGAAGGTCAGGTCGGCATTGGGCGGGATCGGCGATCCGGCGGGCGGGTTGGCGCCATAGGCGAGTTCCGCCGGGATGGTGACGGTGTACTGGCCGCCCTTCTGCATCTGCATGATCGCCTCGCGGAAGCCCGGGACAACGCCCGACAGTTCCATGTACGAGCCCTGCGGGATCAGGTCGGCGATCTCGGCCGGGATTTCCGGGCGCGGGGGCGACTGGTCGAACACCGTGCCATCCTCCAGCTTGCCGACATAGTCGACGAACACGGCATCGTCTTCCTTGGGGCTTTCGCCGGTGCCGGCAGTGATCGTTTCCACGTCGACCGTGTCCGGACGGGTCAGGAACCATGCCACGGCCCCCGCCAGCAGCGCGCCGACCAGCACGCCGAGCCAGAACTTCATCATCGAGCCCGAAGCGATGGGCTGCAGCGGAACGCGGGTAACTTCGGTCATGGATTAATGATCCTGGCTGGCAATTGGGCTGGAATTCTTGGTTTACCGGACAACAAAAAGGGGCGCTGGAGGTATCCCCCGCGCGCCCCCGTTTGGCTCACCTTGGCAAAAGGTGCAAGCGGCCCTTACTTGGAACCGTCACGCTCCATCCGCTTGCGCTCCATCTTGCGGGCGCGGCGGACAGCGGCGGCCTTTTCGCGGGCGCGCTTTTCGCTGGGCTTTTCGTAGTGGCGACGCAGCTTCATTTCGCGATAGACGCCTTCACGCTGCAGCTTCTTCTTGAGCGCGCGGAGGGCCTGCTCGACATTGTTATCGCGAACGACGATCTGCATAAAACGAAGCCACCTTCTCTAATCTGCAATGGCCAGAGCCCGCGAAACGTCGGCGCGGGGTGCACCACATGAAACCAATGAAACGTGCGCCGAATCCGATGAAGGACCGGCCTCAGGAGGCGCGCCCTATGCGAATTCACGGTGAAAGGCAAGCGTGCTCGGGGCAAGGCATGCCGCGCGCCCGAAACGCTTCCGAATTGGGGCGCTTGGGGCTAAGGCACGGGCCATGACCGTTACTCCCCCCCTGCTTGCCACCCTCTATGTCGCCATTGGCGGCGCCGCCGGATCGGTGCTGCGCTACCAGACCGGCCGCTGGATGACCATGTGGCTGGGCCCGGTGCCGATGGGCATGTTCCCCTGGGCCACCCTTGCCGTAAACACCATCGGCAGCCTCGCCATGGGCCTGCTGGCCGGGTTCCTTGTGCGTACGGGGGGAGAGACCGATTCGTGGCGCCTGCTGGTGGGCGTAGGCCTGCTGGGCGGCTTCACCACCTTTTCCGCCTTCAGCCTCGAACTCGCCATGCTGATCCAGCGCGGCCAGGTGGGGCTTGCAGCACTCTATGCCCTGCTCTCGCTTGGGCTTGGCGTGAGCGGACTGATCTTCGGCCTTACCGTTGCGCGGATCGGCGCATGAGCTTCGATCCCACAAGGCCCGATGCCGCCGTCCGCCAGTTTACCGTGGCCCCGGATGATGACGGGGTGCGGCTGGACCGCTGGTTCAAGCGCCACCTGCCGCAGGTCGGCTTCGGCACCGTGTCGCGCTGGGCGCGCACCGGGCAGCTCAGGGTCGATGGCAAGCGGGTGAAGCCGGAGGACCGGCTGGCCGCCGGACAGGTCCTGCGCGTTCCGCCGGGCGGGGACGATAGCGGCAAGACCCCGGCCAAGCGGCGCGAGCTTTCGCCCGCCGAGGAGGCCGAGGCCGAGGCCATGCTGATCCGCCGCAGCAAGAGCGCGCTGGTGCTGAACAAGCCGCCGGGTCTCGCCACGCAAGGGGGCACCAAGACCACCCGCCACGTCGATGGCCTGCTGGATGCCTATGCCGATCCGGGCGAACCGCGCCCGCGGCTGGTCCACCGGCTCGACAAGGACACCTCGGGCGTGCTCCTCGTCGCCCGCAGCCCGGGCAGCGCAGCCTTCTTTTCCAAGCGTTTTTCCGGGCGCGGGGCCAAGAAGATCTACTGGGCGCTGGTCGTCGGCGTGCCGGATGTGAAGGAAGGCACGATCGAGGCGCCCATCGGCAAGCAGCCGGGCAGCGGCGGCGAGAAGATGCAGGTCGACATCGAGAACGGGCAGGCGGCCAAGACGCTCTATCGCGTGGTCGAGCGGGCCGGCAACAGCGCCGCCTGGGTGGAACTGCAGCCGCTCACCGGCCGCACCCACCAGTTGCGCGTCCACATGGCCGCCATCGGCCACCCGATCGTTGGCGATGGCAAGTATGGTGGGCCGGACGCCTTCCTGACCGGCACGATCAGCCGCAAGATGCACCTGCACGCCCGCCGCCTGATCATCGAAGAGCCGGGCGGCGGCCTGATCGACGAGACGGCGCCCCTGCCCGAACACTTTGCGGCCAGCATGGCGCAGCTGGGCTTCGACGAGCATGCCAGCAATGCCGAGCCGGACCCCGGCCGCATTCCCCGTTCACGGGACGAGGAGAAGCAGGCCGCCAAGGCCCATGCCAAGCAGTACCGCAAGGCCCGCCGTGGCGAGCGCAAGGGCCGCGCCACGGGCGGCGCGCGGACCGGCAAGCCGGTTGCCGAGACGAGGAGTGCCGCCAAGAGTGCCACGCCCAGGGTTGCTGCCAAGGGGGCACCCAAGCTGGCATCGAAGGCCGCTTCCCGATCCTCCGCAAGCAAACCCGCTGCCTCGCCCGCCGCAGGCAAGAAGGCAGCGCCGCGCAAGCCGGGAGGGGCCGCGAAGCCGGGAAGGCCGGGCAGGTGAGCACCGCTTCCGGCCACGCGCCTGTGCGGCCCGTCCGCCTTGCCATCTTCGACTGCGACGGCACCCTGACCGATGGCCAGGCGGCGGTGTGCCGGGCGATGGACACTGCCTTCGCGCTGGCCGGCCTGCCGCCGCCCGATCACCGGCAGGTTCGCAGGATCGTCGGCCTCAGCCTGCCGCAGGCGGTGGCAAGGCTCGCCCCGGATGCAGCGGAAGACCAGCGCGTGTACGCGGTCGATGCCTACAAGCAGGCCTTCCGCGCCGCACGCCTCGACGGTTCGCTGCACGAACCCTTGTTCGATGGCATGGCCGAACTGGTGGCAGGGCTGCGGACGAAAGGCTGGATGCTGGGCGTTGCCACCGGCAAGAGCGACCGGGGCCTTCGCGCCACGCTGGCAGGGCATGGCCTGCTCGACCATTTCCGCACCCTGCAGACCGCCGACCGGCATCCGTCAAAGCCCGATCCCGCCATGCTGCTGGCGGCCATGGCCGAGGCTTGCGCCGGGGCCGAAGATACCGTCATGATCGGCGATACGGTGTATGACATGGCTGCAGCGAAAGCCGCCGGAACCCGCGCCATCGGGGTCGCCTGGGGCTATCACGAAGCGCACGAACTGATCGAGGCCGGGGCCCAGGCAGTGGTCCGTTCGGCCCGCGAACTGGAGGAGATGCTCGATGTCCAGTCAAGATGAGGAAGCCCTCGCCCGCAATCGCTTTATCGTAATCGGTGCAATGCGCGCCGGCGGCGTGGCAATGATCATGTTCGGCCTTGCCGTGGTGCAGCGGCTGATCAGCCTGCCCGAATGGATCGGGTTCGTGCTGATCGTGTTCGGCATGTTCGAAACCTTCGTTGTCCCCACGCTGCTGTCGCGGATCTGGAGCACGAACGACCGCAACCCGCCCCGGCAACCGAACCCCCCGCGCGACTGATGAAGCGCTTCTACAAGGAGGTTGACCTCGCCTCGCGGGATGGCGGCTGGCAGGTGCTGCTCGATGGTCGCCCGGTCCGCTCTCAGGGCGGTTCCGCGCAGGTGGTGCCCGGCATGGCGCTGGCCGGCCTGCTGGCCGATGAATGGCGCGGCCAGGGAGAGACGATCGATCCGCACAGTTTCGTCATGCGCGACATGGCCGACTATGCGATCGACGTGGTCCGGCAGGAGCGGGCGGAGACGATCGACAAGCTCGTCACCTACGGCGACACCGACACGCTGTGCTACCGCGCCGATCCGGACGAACCGCTCTACCAGCGCCAGCGCGCGGTATGGGAGCCGGTGATCGCCTCGTGCGAGGCGCGCCTTGGCATCACGTTCCAGCGGGTGAGCGGCGTCCTCCACCGTCCGCAGAAGGCCGAAGCGCTGCAGGCCATGCGCGACGTGCTTGCCAGGCAGGACAATTTTGTGCTGGCCGGCATGGTCAACCTGGCCTCGATCGCCGCCTCGCTGGTGACCGCGCTGGAAGTGCTCGAAGCGCCCGAGCGCGCGGCGGACCTGTTCAGCGCCGCCAATGTCGAGGAAGACTGGCAGGCCGAACTGTGGGGCTGGGACCAGCTTGCCGAAGAACGCCGTGCCAACCGCGCCGAGGCATTCCGGCTGGCGGCGGAATTTGTCAGGGCTGCCAGGGAAGCCTAGGCCTCCTCAGCCAGGCTGCCTTACCCCACCCACTGCGCAACTTGCGCCGCCACCTCGTTCGCGGCGCGATTGAGCGCCGGGCCTACGGCAGTTGCCTCGGGGGGGACCCCGGTCACTTCGCTCTCGAAGCGGCGGGTGCGGATGGCGCCATCCGGCAGGCGCAGCACGGCATCGTAGCGCACGATCACGCGCGACCGCTGGGCGTCATAGTCCATCGCCAGCAGTTCCCCGTCGAGCTGGGTCTGCGCGCCGTATTCCAGTTCGCCGCTGCTTACCACCAGCCGGTCACCCCGGGCGCGGATCGTTTCGGCGAGCACGCGCTGGAACAGCCGCGCGGGCTTTTCCACCCAGAAGGCATCCTGCAGGTAGGCGAGCGAGGTGGCCGAGACCTGCACCGGCACGCGCGTCACGTCGAGGTGCTGCGGCACGGCGGGTTCGGTCACCGCCAGGGCACCGGCAAGGTTCCCCTCGGCCATGGTCCCGGCCGCAACCGTGGCCGACGAGGTCAGGGTGAACAGCTGGTCCGGCGGATCGCCGCCGCCGCCGATGCTGACGCAGCCTGTCAGCAGAACGGCACCCAAGGCGACAGTGACGGCGACAGACAGGGGCCTGAAGGTCATCGAGAATGCTCCTGTTGCGCTCACGGCTCGTACTCCGGCAGCGGGCGGCTGGAGAGCAGCGCGCCGGCGCCTTCGCTTTCCAGCGTTTCGGTAAGGTCGCGCAGGGTTTCGCTGGTCCGGCGCAGGTCACGCATGGTGGCCTCTGCCGCGGGCAGCGTGTCCTCGGTCAGCTGGCGGCTGACCGGCTCCACCTGCGCCAGGGTGGCGCGCAGGCTATCGGCCGCCTGGCGGGCGGAGGCCAGCGTTGCGCGCAGGTCCGCGGCGAGCGGCTGCCCTTCGTTTTCCAGCAGCGAATCCGCGCTGTCGAGCGTGTCCTCGAAGGCCGCCAGCGTCAGCGTGGACTGCGCAAGCGTGGCCTGAAGTTCGGCCATGGTCCGCCGCACTTCTGGCGATGCGGCAGCCAGTTCGGCGCTGATCGCATTAGTGTTGCGCAGGATGCCGGCGATGGAATTCTGGTTGTCATCATCCAGCACGCGGCTGAGCCGGTCGGTCAGCGTGGCGAGCCGTTCCAGAAGCAGCGGGGCGCTGGACAGGATCTCGTCGATCGCACCGCCCGCGGGCGGGATCACCGGCACGCCTTCGGGGCAATCGGTGGTCTCGCAGGTGATCGGCGGGGCTCCGCGCCGCGCGCCGGAAAGGTTGAGCGTGGAAACGCCCGTGAAGCTGAACGAGATCGAGGCAGTGGTGCCGATCAGTATGGGCACGTCCTCCTCCACCCGGATCCGCACACGGACATATTCGGGATCGCGCTCCCACAGCGTGATGTCGCTTACCTGCCCCACCGGGACGCCAGCGAAGGCCACGGTCGACCCCCGCGCCAGCCCACCGACCGATTGCTGGAAGAAGATGTCGTATTCCTTTCGGTCGGAATCGCCCAGCTGCGCCAGCCAGATGAAGAAAGCCGCGGCAAGCGCCAGCAGCAGCAGGGTGACGGCCCCGACCCAGATGTGATTGGCGCGTGTTTCCATGTCGCTGACCTATGCCTTGCCTGCCGCGGGCTTGTCCACCGGCTTGGCACGCGGCGGCTCGCCCCGCGCCAGCGGCTTTGCCGCCTGTGCCACGCGCCCGCGCGGCCCGTTGAAGTACTCCTGGATCCAGGGATGGTCGCTGACCAGCAGTTCGTCGATCGTGCCCACCGCGATCACCCGCTTGTCGGCGATCACCGCCACCCTGTCGCAGATGGCATGCAGGGTATCGAGGTCGTGGGTGATCAGGAACACCGTCAGGCCCAGCGTGTCGGTCAGCTCGCGCAGCAGTTCGTCGAACATGGCCGCGCCGATCGGGTCGAGGCCGGCGGTCGGCTCGTCGAGGAACAGCAGTTCCGGATCGAGCGCCAGGGCCCTGGCAAGGCCGGCACGCTTCTTCATCCCGCCCGACAGTTCGGACGGGTACTTGCTCGCTGCTTCAGGGGGAAGGCCACTCAGCACGGTCTTGTAACCGGCGATCTCATCAAGCAGTTCCTGCGACAGCTCCGGATAGAACTGCTTGAGTGGCACCTGCACGTTCTCGCCCACGGTCAGGGTGGAGAACAGCGCCCCGCCCTGGAACAGCACGCCCCAGCGGTTGCGCACGCCCACCACCTCGTCGGCATGTTCGCCGGTTATCTCGCGTCCCAGCACCTCGATCGTGCCTTCGGCGGGAATCTGCAACCCGATGATAGAGCGCATCAGCACCGACTTGCCCGTGCCCGAACCGCCGACCACGCCCAGGATCTCGCCCTTGCGCACTTTCAGGTCCAGCCCTTCGTGCACGGCGGTATCGCCGAACCGGTTGGTCAGGCCCGTGATCACGATCGGGAACCGGCCGTCAAAGGCCTCTTCCCCGACATCGGGGTTCACGGCGGGATCGGGCTGGGCCGCGATTTCGGTCATGCCCAGCCGATCTCGGTGAAGAACACGGCGAAGAAGGCGTCGAGCACGATCACCGTGAAGATCGCCTGCACCACCGCCTTGGTGGTGCGCTTGCCCACTTCCTCGGCATTGCCGCGCACCTGCAGCCCCTGGTAGCAGCCGGCCAGAGCCACGACGAGGCCGAACACCGGCGCCTTGGCCATGCCGACATAGAAGTCGTAGACCGGCACGACTTCCTGGATGCGGCTGAGGAAGGTGAGGAACGGGATGCCGAGCGACACCTCGGCCAGCACCGCGCCGCCAAGGATGCCCATGCATGACGAATAGAAGCCCAGCAGCGGCATCATCAGCACCGCTGCCAGGATGCGCGGCACCACCAGCGCCTCCATCGGCGAGACGCCGATGGTGCGCATCGCGTCGATTTCCTCGGTCAGCTTCATCGTGCCCAGCTGCGCGGCAAAGGCGCTGCCCGATCGGCCGGCGACCATGATCGCGGTCATCAGCACGCCCAGTTCGCGCAAGGTGATGCGGCCGACAAGGTTCACCGTCAGCGATTCCGCGCCGAACTGCTGCAACTGCACCGCGCCCTGCTGGGCGATCACGATGCCGATCAGGAAGCTCATCAAACCGATGATCGGCAGGCTGGTAACGCCGACCAGCTCCATCTGGTGCACCAGCGCCCGGATCCGGAAACGGCGGGGATGGCGGGCAAGGCTGGCAAAGGCGATGATCAGGGCACCGAGGAAACCGAGATTGCGCTTCATGCCGCCGGCAATATCGTAAACGCCCTTGCCCACATGGGCCGGAACACGCACCAGCAGGGGATCGAGCGGGATGGTGACCTGCGCCGGACCGTCGCTTTTCGAAACGGCCTCCATCAGGATCTCGGCCTGCTCGCTTGCCCCCAGCACCTCCGCGCCACTGCTTTGTGCAAAGCGGTGGATCACCCAGGCGCCGACCGTGTCGATCGGCTGGGCAGCGGCGATGTCGACGAACTGCACCGGCGCATCCAGCTCGCGAAGGGCAGCATCGAGCTTGCCCACGGTGGAGACAAGCAGCGGCCCGCGCACCACCAGCGTGGCCCGCCCGCCTGCTTCCTCGATCTGGTATTCCGCCCACTCACGCATGACAGTGCCAGCTATGCGGACAAAAGGCGGCATCGGCAAGGCAAAGGCGGATCGCCTGATTGCGGCGCAAATGCGGCAATGCACCATTGCCCTTGGGCAGCACCGGTGGCACAGGCCGGGGCACCATGACCCGTGAACTCGCCAAGACATTCGACCCGGCCGCGATCGAGGCGCGCTGGTACCAGCATTGGGAAACGAACGGCTGCTTCCGCCCGTCCCGCCCGGATGCGCAGCCCTTCACCATCGTCAACCCGCCGCCCAATGTCACCGGCTCGCTGCATATCGGCCATGCCCTGGACAACACGCTGCAGGACATCGTGATCCGGTACGAGCGGTTGCGCGGCAAGGACGCCCTGTGGGTGGTCGGCACCGACCATGCCGGGATCGCCACGCAGATGGTGGTCGAACGCCAGCTTGAAGCCAGGCAGGACAAGCGCACCAATTACAGCCGCGAAGACTTCGTGGCCAAGGTGTGGGAGTGGAAGGAAGAAAGCGGCGGCACGATCACCCGCCAGCTGCGCCGCCTCGGCTGCTCGATGGACTGGTCCCGCGAACAGTTCACCATGGACCCGCATTTCACCCGCGCCGTGGTGAAGGTGTTCGTGGACCTGTACAACCGTGGCCTGATCTACCGCGACAAGCGGCTGGTGAACTGGGATCCCAAGCTGAAGACCGCGATTTCCGACCTGGAGGTGGAAACGCGCGAAGTGAAGGGCAGCTTCTGGCACTTCCGCTATCCGCTGGCCGATGGCGTCACGCTCGCCAACGGGCAGGACTATATCGAAGTCGCCACCACCCGGCCCGAAACCATGCTGGCCGACATGGCCGTGGCGGTGAACCCGGCGGACGAGCGCTATGCATCCGTGGTGGGCAAGCACGTGGTGCTGCCGATCACCGGGCGGCGTATCCCGATTGTGGCCGATGACCATGCCGATCCCGAACTGGGTTCGGGCGCGGTGAAGATCACCCCGGGCCACGATTTCAACGACTTCGAAGTGGGCAAGCGCGCCGGCATCGCGGCGGCGGACATGCTCAACATGCTCGATGCCGATGCCGCCGTTTGCCAGACGGCGGACGGGCTGATCCCGGCTGACCTCATCGGCCTCGACCGGTTCGAGGCGCGCGCCCGCGTGGTCGACCTGCTGAAGGCCAGCGGCCACCTGATCCCCCACGTGGTCGAAAAGGACGGGACGCGCACCGAACACGATGCCGAACCACGCACCATCCAGACGCCCTATGGCGATCGTGGCGGCGTGGTGATCGAACCGTGGCTGACCGACCAGTGGTATGTGAATGCCGGGGAACTGGCCAAGGCCCCGATTGAGGCGGTGAAAAGCGGCGCGGTGGAGATCGTGCCGAAGACCTGGGAAAAGACCTTCTTCAACTGGATGGAAAACATCCAGCCGTGGTGCGTCAGCCGCCAGCTGTGGTGGGGGCACCGGATCCCGGCTTGGTACACCGATGACGGCAGGGTGTTCGTCGCCGAGACCGAGGACGAGGCGCAGGCTCTGGCTGGCGCAGGCGTGGCCCTGTCGCGCGATCCCGACGTGCTCGACACCTGGTTCTCCTCCGCCCTGTGGCCCTTCGCCACGCTCGGCTGGCCGGATGCCGATGCCTCGCTGCTCGCGCGCCACTATCCCAACGACCTGCTCGTTTCGGGCTTCGACATCCTGTTCTTCTGGGATGCGCGGATGATGATGATGGGCCAGGCGATGACCGGGCAGAACCCCTGGCCGCGCCTGTACCTGCACGGCCTTGTCCGCGCGCCGGACGGGCAGAAGATGTCCAAGTCCAAGGGCAACGTGGTCGATCCGCTGGGCCTCATTGACCAGTACGGCGCCGATGCGCTGCGCTTCTTCATGGCGGCGATGGAAAGCCAGGGCCGCGACATCAAGATGGATGAGAAGCGGGTCGAGGGCTATCGCAACTTCGCCACCAAGCTGTGGAACGCGGCGCGCTTCTGCCAGGCCAATGGCATCGGCGCCTCCGCATCTGTGGCCGCACCCGCCGCCACCTCCGCGGTCAACAAGTGGATCGTGGGCGAAGTGGTGGAAACCGTGGCCGCGCTCGACAAGGCGCTGGCCGACCTCAGGTTCGATGCCGCCGCCAACACCGTCTACCACTTCGTCTGGGACCAGTTCTGCGACTGGTACATCGAACTGGTGAAGGGCAGTTTCGATGCCGAGACAAAGGCCGTGGCCGGCTGGGTGCTCGACCAGATTCTCGTCATGCTGCACCCCTTCATGCCGTTCATCACCGAGGAACTGTGGCATGCCCAGGCTGAATTTCATGGGGGAGAAAGGCCGTACGAGCTGATCCTCGCGCAATGGCCCGCGCCTGCCGCCACGGTCGATCCGCAGGCCAAGGCGGAAGTCGAATGGCTGATCGCGCTGGTCGGCAACATGCGCACCGCACGCAACGAGCTGGGCATTGCGCCGGGCGCGAAGCTCGATGCCTACCTGCCCGATCCCAGTCCGGCCACGCGCGGCATCGTTGACCGCAACCCGGCAGCGATCGAGCGGTTGGCGCGGCTGAACGGTATTCGCTTCGAACCGGCCCCGGCAGGTGCCGCCATGCAGATCGGCGCAGGCGATGCCAACCTTGTGGTGCCGCTGGAAGGCGTGATCGACATTGCCGCCGAAATGGCCCGGCTGGCCAAGGCGCTGGAGGTCTCCACCAAGGAGGCAAAGTCGCTCGAAGGCCGCCTGTCCAACCCGGCCTTCGTGGAAAAGGCCAAGCCCGAAGCCGTCGAAAAGGCCCGCGCCGACCACGCCCACCACAAGGCCGAAGCCGAACGGCTGGCGGCAGCGCTGGCACGGTTGGGCTAGGGCGATGCTGCGCCGCCTCCGCGCAGCGTTGGCGCTGCTCACGCCCATCGCGCTGATGGCGCAGGCGGACGAGGAGGCGACCATCGTCACCGGCGTCGTCGACGGCGTCGGCGGGGGCGGCGGGTTTCAGGAGCAGGGGCAAAAAAGGTGGACCAGTTCGGTCAACCTTGTTGCATGGCGTGAAGGCGAAGGTCCGATCCGCACTGACACGCTCAGGGTCGAAATCCCCGATCAGCGCGAAGGCGACCTCGCCAAGTGGGCAGCTGTCTTTCCGCCCCGCATGCTGGTGCGTATCGCGATCCGCGAAAGTGTGCGCGAGGAGAACGACCGTGCGTTGGCGGTGCTGCGCGCGCCCCTGCCCCGCGTCGAGGACCCCGCTCTCCTCGCCGCTGCCGACCCGATCCTCAACCCGCCGCCGATTGTCGATCCGCAATTTGGCACCTTCACCTCCGATCCGAGCTTCCCCCAGTGGTTCAAGCAAAAGCGCGATTGGCTGGGGCGTGAGGTGAACGTGACGCTCGAACTCGATTACGCCGGCCCTCCCGGCCCAGATGCGCCACAGCAGGCGCTCGCCACGCTACACGGGGTGTGGGACAGGCGCGAAGAATGGGACACGCGCATTCGTGAGGCAATCGCGGAGGAGTATTACGAGGTCTGGCTCGACAACTGGCGAGACGAGAACGCGCCGCTGATCGACCGCGACACGTTCAAGGCGCGGTTCGTTCTCGACGACTTGTCGTTCGCGCCCGACGGGTCGTTCAACATCATGTTCGGCGACGACGACCTGTTTTGGGGTCACGGAATGTCGGTCAGCTACGACCCACAGACCGACGCGCTCCATGCCGAGATGTTCGGATGAACCTCACCCTCGCCACGCAGGCCCCGGAGGAGCCGGAGATCTTCGCCTCGCTGCAGGGCGAAGGCCCCAGTGCCGGCGTGCCGGTGGCCTTCCTGCGCCTGTCGCGCTGCAACCTTGCCTGCACGTGGTGCGACACGCCCTACACCTGGCATTTCGAGGGCGACAACCGTCCGCACCGTGGCGGCGAGACATTCGAGCGCAAGGCCAACCAGATCACCCTCGACATCGCCGATGTCGCCGCGCGCATCGCCGCGCTCGGCCAGAAGCGGCTGGTCATCACCGGGGGTGAGCCGCTGTTGCAGGCGGGCCGGCTGGCAGACCTGCTGGCCCTGCTGCCCGACATGGCGGTGGAGATCGAGACCAACGGCACCGTCGATCCGCCCGCCCGGCTGGACGTGCGGGTGGACCAGTACAATGTCAGCCCCAAGCTGGCCCATAGCGGCAATCCGGCACAGCTGGCGCTGGTTCCGTCCATGCTCGATCGCTGGGCGACAGATCCGCGCGCCTTCTTCAAGTTCGTGATCGCCGTGCCGGAAGACGTTGACGAAGTGCTGGCCCTGCAACGCGCCCATGCCATCGCGCCCGCCCGCCTGTTCCTGATGGCCGAAGGCACCGACAGCGCCACCTTGCGGGAACGGGAAAAGTGGCTCGCGCCCCTATGCCTGGAGCACGGCTTCAGGCTAAGCGACCGGCTTCACATCCACCTCTACGGGGACACGCGGGGAACATGAGCGAGAACGGGGGCGCCACGCCCGACACTGCGCGCCCCGCCCTGCGCGGCGACCTGACGCAGGGCCCGATCACCCGCACGCTGCTGATGTTCAGCGTGCCCACCCTGCTGGCCAATGTCCTGCAATCGCTGAACGGCACGATCAATTCGATCTGGGTCGGTCGGCTGATCGGGGAGGAGGCGCTGGCTGCCACGGCCAATGCCAACATCATCATGTTCCTGATGTCGTCCGCCGCCTTTGGCCTGGGCATGGCGGGCACGGTCAAGATCGGCCAGCGCTTCGGCATGCGCAACCTGGATGGCGCACGGCGCGCTTTCGGCACGGTGGTGGGCTTCAGCTTCCTGGTGATGACGGGAATCGCGGCGCTCGGCTTCCTGACGACAGGGCCGCTGCTCGACCTCATGGGAACGCCCGGCGCGGCGCGGGACATGGCATTCGATTACCTGCGGATGCTGTTCGTCTCGATGCCGGTGGTGATGGCATCGATCATCCTGCAGATGGGCCTGCGCGGATCAGGCGATGCGCGCACGCCGCTGATCTTCATGGGACTGACCGTGGTGCTCGACATCGCGCTCAACCCGCTGCTGATTACCGGCTGGGGGCCGTTCCCGGCGCTGGGCATCACCGGATCGGCGCTGGCCATGGTGATCGCGGCGGTGACCAGCTTCCTTGCCATGGTGGTCTATGTCTATGCCCGCGACCTGCCGTTGCGGCTGCGCGGCCGCGAACTGGCCTACCTCAAGCCCGACCGGGAAGAGCTGGCCTATATCCTTGCCAAGGGCGTGCCGATGGGCGCGCAGATGCTGATCGTGAGTGCATCGGGCATCATCGTGGTGGGGCTGGTCAACCGCGAAGGCATGATGATGACCGCCGCCTATGGCGCGGCCATGCAGCTGTTCACTTATATCCAGATGCCATCGATGGCGCTCGGCGGGGCCGTCAGCGCCATGGCCGCGCAATACATCGGCGCAAACAAGTGGGACGCCATCGGGCGGCTGGCCCGTGCCGGCCTGTGGGTGCAGTTTGCCATGACGGGGATCGTCACCGCGCTGCTGCTGGCTTTCGACCGCCCGGCGCTGGTGCTGTTCCTGGGTCCGGACAGCCCGGCAGTGGACATGGCGCGGCACATCCAGTTCCTGGCCAGCTGGAACTTCGTCATCTTCGGCGTGACCCTGGTGCTGACCTCGATCATGCGGGCCGCCGGATCGGTCTGGGTGCCGCTGGCGATCCTGGCGATCGCGCTCTACCCGGTGCGGCTGGGCTTCTATTACGCCACCTACGACTGGCTGGGCGCGGACGCGATCTGGTGGAGCTTCCCGGTCTCGGCGCTGTCGGCGCTGCTGATGGCCTGGTGGGCCTATGCCAGGCTGCCCTGGCGCGAACATGCACAGGCCGAAACCGCCGCCGAAGCAATGGAACAGGCCCATGCCGATGGCCAGCCGGCGGGCCGCATGGTGCCTGACCTGTAGGTCCTGGTCAGCTGCCCTGCGTCCGCCAACGCTGGACCACGCGTTCGACCTGCTCTTCCTCGCCGCCTTCCTCGCTCCACAGGTCCACGAAGCTGGGATCTTCGGAGGCCGGGCGCTTGGCTTCTTCAAGGTTGTCGAAGCTGACCCGGATCGGGATCGACACGCCTTCGCCGCAGATGATGCATTCGCGGTTACGCAGCGCGGGGATCGAATCGAGGAAGCCGCGCGCGCCTTCGGGCATGGCGGCCTTCACGAAGGCCTGGTCGCGATCGTTGTTGAGACGCATCGAGATGATCGTGCCGCACTGCGACAGCACGCCTTCGGCAAGGTCGCTGGGGCGCTGGGTGATCAGGCCCAGGCTGATGCCGTACTTGCGTCCTTCCTTGGCGATGCGCGACAGGATGCGGCCCACGCTGGACCCGTCGGCATTGCGTTCGTTGGGGACGTAGCGGTGGGCTTCCTCGCACACCAGCAGGATCGGGCGGGTCTTCTCGTTGCGGCCCCAGATCGCGAAGTCGAACACCATGCGGCTGAGCACGGCCACCACGGTGGAGGTGATGTCGGAAGGCACGCCCGACACGTCGATGATCGAGATGGGCTTGCCGTTGCCGGGCATGCGGAAGACCTGGCCGATGAACTGCGCCATGGTGTCTGCCACCAGCATGCCGGAGAACATGAACTGGTAACGCGGATCGGCCTTCAACTCCTCGATCTTGGTCTTGATGCGCATGTAGGGCGCGGTGGTGGTCGCCTTGTCGAGCTTGCCCATCTCGTCCTGCAGCATGTTGGTAAGGTCGCTGAGGAGGTAGGGGATCGGGGAATCGACGGTAATCTTGCCCATCTGCTGCGCCAGCCGGTTCTTGGATCGCGCGGCAAGCAGGCACTTGGCAAGGATGTCCTTGTCCTGCTGCAGGTCATCGCCGCTGGACTTAAGCAGCACCTCGCAATGCTCCTCGAAGTTGAGCAGCCAGTAGGGCATCTGCAGGTTGGAAACGTCGAAGATCGTGCCGGTGGTGCGGAACGCGGCGGAATACTCGCCGTGCGGGTCGATCATCACGATATGGCCCTGCGGCGCGGCCTGGCAGATACGGTGCAGCAGCAGGGCAGCACTGGTAGATTTGCCGGTACCGGTCGAACCGAGCAGGGCGAAGTGCTTGCCCAGGAGCGCATCGATGTAGATACCGGCGCGGATATCGCTGGTGGGATAGACCGTGCCGACCTGGATCGCGCTGCGCCCGTCGCTGGAATATATCTGCCGCAGGTCCTCGGTCGTGGCGGGATAGACCATCGCGCCGGGGATGGGATAGCGGGTAACGCCGCGGCGGAAGCCGTGGATCTTGCCGGTCAGCCGCTCTTCCATCCCTTCGCCCATGAAGTCGATGTTGGCGGCCACGGCACTGCCGTCGCCACGCCGGTCCTGCCGCTGGTTGCGCACACTGGCAAGCAGCCAGCCGTCACGGGTCCTGATCTTGATCTGGCTGCCGACCTGGCCGGCCAGCGCCACCGAGGGATCGGGATCGTCCATGCACTCGTTGAGGCGTGCCAGGTCGAGCGCGATCTGCGAGCCGGAACCGGCAATCTCGAGCACCACGCCGATAGGTCGCAGGGCATTGTCGGACAGCGAGTCGATCTCGGCATGCGGCGCAGGCCGGGCAGGCGCCGCCTCGCCATGAGCGCGCGATTCTCGCGCACCGGCGACTTCGGGAAAGGGCGACCTGGTCATCTCGTTCATCAAAGTGCTCGCTGGTTCTG
>CAZTED010000029.1:0-3904 GCA_964612175.1 uncultured Sphingomonadaceae bacterium | reverse complement strand
ACTTCGGGAAAGGGCGACCTGGTCATCTCGTTCATCAAAGTGCTCGCTGGTTCTGCTGCAAACGCAAGGCGGGCATAGGGGGACGGGGTTAAGATCGCGTCAATCAGGCGCGGCCGGGAAACGAAATTGCCTGATCAGACAAGGGCATATAGGCGGCCCGCTGCCCAGCCCATGAAGACCGACAGCCCCACCGCCAGCAGACCATAGAGAAACGAATTCTCCTGGCTCTGTTCGGCCACCACGCGGTCGAACCCTTCCTTGCGCACTTCGACCTCGGTACTCGCCGATGCGATCACGCGGCCGTTGCGAACGGCAAAGGTTTCCGCGACATAGCGGCCAACCGTGACGTTGGAAGGCAGGCTGATACGCGCCTGGTAGAGCACGCCCTCGCTGATCGAGACGCCATCCTCGGCCTGCTGGAACAGGCCCGAACGGCGGCGCAGGTCCACCAGGCCCGCGGTGAAGCGGTCATACTGTTCCTGGTCGATCGTGCCGGTGGGCGAGAGCTGCAACTGGTCGAGGCCGAATTCGTAGATCGCCGCCGTGCGCGGATCGACGATGTCGGCAATCGGCGCCGAACTGGCCAGCGCGAAGAACGAGGGGACCGAACGGAACGAGGTCGCATCGGCATTGACCCAGATGCCGGCAAGGCGCTGCTTCTCGCGGATGCGGATCGCTTCGGATGGCCCGCGCAGGATCACCACGATGTCATAGTCGCCACCCGCCCGGCGGCCATCGGGCGCGAGGATCGCACCATAGAGCAGCAACTGGGTGCCGGTGAATCCCTGCCTGACCAGGACTTCGTGCTGGCTCACTTCGGTCACCAGGATCGGATCGCGTCCCTGCGCCTGGACAGGGCCTGCCCACAAGGCCGCGCAGAGCGCAACAAGCGTGAGGAACCGCGCGGTCACAGCGGCGTCACCGTATAGACCTCGTCGGGCACGAAGCCGAGGCCGAACAGCATCCGCAAGGCAACGGCCAGCACGATGGCGGCCAGCGCCAGGCGCAGGTACTCGGGCTTGGCGCTCACCGCGATCCGGGTGCCGATCTGCGCCCCGCTGACCGACCCGAGCAGCAGCAAGCCCGCCAGCACGATGTCGACCGCCTCGGTCGTCAGGGCGTGGACCATCGTGCTCATCATGGTCACGAACAGGATATTGAACAGGCTGGTGCCGACCACGACATTGGCGCTCATGCCCAGGACATAGAGCATGGCGGGCACCAGGATGAACCCGCCGCCCACGCCCATCAGCATCGTCAGGATGCCCACCAGCATGCCAAGGATGAACGGCGCCAGCGGCGAGATGTAGAGGCCCGAGCGGTAGAACCGCCAGCGCAGCGGCAGGCTGGCAATGAGCGGGTGGTGGCGGCGCTTGGCAGGGCGCGGCCGGTCCTCCCGGCGAAGCTGCAGGGCCTGCAGGCTCTCGCGGCCCATCAGCGATCCGATCGTGCCCAGCAGGATGACGTAGAGCAGGCTGATGACCACGTCGATCTGGCCGAGCGCCTCCAGCAGGTTGAAGATCAGTGCGCCCAGAAGTGCGCCCAGCAGGCCGCCCGCCACGGTCACCCCGCCCATCTGGTAATCGACCCCGCCGCGCCGCGACTGCGCGATCACGCCCGATACGCTGGCGCCGGTAACCTGCGTCGCCGCAGAGGCAGCAGCCACGGTCGGGGGGATGCCGTAGAAGATCAGCAGCGGCGTGGTCAGGAACCCGCCGCCCACGCCGAAAATGCCCGACAGGATGCCGGTCATGCCGCCAAGCAGCACGATCCACAGACCGTTCACCGCAAGGTTGGCGATGGGCAGGTAGACATCCATGCCCCCCGCCTATCGCATAGCGAGCCCAGATAGAAGGTGAACGGGCGTCCGGATTCAAAAACCGGCGGATAGTGTGAGCGCGGGGCCACTCGCCGGCTCGGCATTGCCGGCCACGCGGAAGCGATAGTCGGCCGCCAGCCGCCCGCGCGCCTCGCCCAGGCGGAAGGCCAGCGCAGCGCTGGGCCCGACGTCGAGCCGCGCCCCGTCATCCTGCGCCCCGCCCCATGCGGCGGCCCCGGCGCGCAGGTCGAAATCCGCGGTTGCCGCCAGCGACCGGTCAACCCGCACCTGCCCGTCGACAAAGGCGGTTGCCCCGCGCCCGCCGACATAGCCTGCCTGCACATAGGCTTCGGCCACCAGCCGGCCCGGCAATTGCTGCGGAGCCAACTCGGTCACGGCATAGGCAGCGGGACGCACGGCGAAACCGCTCGCCCGGTCACCGGCGCGCACTTCGGCGGCTACGCGCAGCGGCACACGGCCGAGCGGGCGGGCGGACAGGCCAGCGGCCACCTCCTGCTCGCGCGCACCCTGCAGGGCGGCGGACCCGCGCAGGTAGGCCTGCGGGCGATGGCCCGAACCCGGTGCCAGTTCATAGCGCACCACCGCACCCAGCTGGCTGCGGCCATAGGACGGTCGGCCCGAAGTGACCGGCGAGGTCGTGTCGTCACGCCACAGCAGCCAGCCATCGGCGCTCCAGCGGGAGACTCGGGCCGGATTGGGAGCCGATGCCGGTACCAGGACCGACGCCGGTCCCGAAGGCGCCCGGGCCAGCGCCGGGCCGGCCTGCGGACCGGGCAGGGTCGCACGGGCCAGGAAGGCGGCAATTTCAGGCGGCAGTTCCATGCGCGAGAAACCGGCTGCCATCAGCAGGGTGTGGCCGGAGGCAAGGCGTGCGGGCACCGGCTCGAAAGCGGCAGCCTGCGCGGACCTGGCACCAGCCTGCTCCACCAGCCCGACTGAGCCGCCGGCGGCAGGAGCGCTCCACCCGGCCTGCGGCAGGGCGGGCGGCGGCGGGGCTGCTCGCCAGCCGGCAGGATCGGCAAAGCCACGCGGCAACGGCGTGTCGTCACCTGCGGCTGCCGGCACGGCTTCCTGCGTCCCCTCCGCTACCTTGCCCACATACATGTCATAGGGCGGGAGAGTGACTGCTTTCGCTTGCTCCAGTCCGGCCGGCATGGCCCAGGTCGCCACGCGCATCAGGCCCCAGGTGCCAAGGACAAGCCCCAGCACCACCAGCGGCTGGCCTCGCCTGCCGCGCCGGACCGGGGGAATGGGCTGACGCAACCTCATGCGGCCAGCACCACAGTTTGAGCAGCGGCAGTCGCGGCAGGCGCGGCGGGATGCACCTCGTGCCGCGTCTTGTCCCACGCGGGGGCTTCGCCCCGCAGGCACCGGCAATAGGCGGCCAGCGCCCTGCGACCAGCCATGATGGCGATCACGTTGGCCACGGGAATGCGCAGTACCGCGCGCAGCCCTTCGGCAAGGCCGTGTTCGCGCGCGGTGAAGGCAAACCGCAAAAGCGCACGCCAGGTAAAGCTCGCCAGGTTGGCCAGCACCAGCGCGGCCAGCAAGGGATCGGCCGCCCACGGTCGCTCCATGCCCAGCCCGTCAAGTAGCGCGAACAGCCCGAACAGCAGGAAGAAGCCATAGCCGCAGGCCAGCACCAGCGCCGCCAGCGGCCCACGCCGGTCGCGCAGGCGCATCCACGTTTCGGCAATTCCCCCGCCCCAGCCGATCCGGTCCCAGCCCTGCAGCGCGATGCCGTGGACCCAGCGCGCCTTCTGCCGCACCGCCTCGTCCAGCCGCGACGGGAAATAGGCCCGCGTGGCGATCAGCGAGCCGTCCTCGCCGCGCACCCGCAGGAACCGCGAGCGCCCGCCCTGGGCATGGATGCGCATGCCCAGTTCGTAATCTTCAGTGAGCGATTCCACGTTGAAGGGACCGCGCCCGTGCATTTCCTCCAGCGCCGCGAGCCGGCGCAGCATCCCGCGCTCGATCGCGCAGCCGACGCCGGCGGCGGGCAGGCAAGCGCCCAGCCAGTCGCGCACCACCATGGTCTTGGCATGAGCCTCGGCAAATTCCTCG
>CAZTED010000028.1:20298-22146 GCA_964612175.1 uncultured Sphingomonadaceae bacterium | reverse complement strand
GGTGCCGGCCAGACCGCTTGTGCATGACGTTCTTCCCCTCCGCCGGGACTTTTCGCCCCGTTCTTGTCTGGTTGCGAGTGTGCAGCGAGACGGCTGGTTTGCCAAGTCAGGGGCGCAATAATTTCGTCGGTCAATTGTAATGTTTTGTAACTGTATCGGCGGCTCCGCCGGTTACCCGCGCCCTTCGTTGAGCGTTGCCGCAAGGTCCGCCATCGCCATGAACTGGGCAACGCAGGTTTCCACCATCTCGCGGTCGCGGGTAGCATCCATGCTGCCGCTTTCGAACATGTTGGCGCTCTCCAGCACCACCGTAACCTCGCCTTCATGGAACAGGGTGCGGATCTTCTTGCCGGCAAAGGCCTGTTCCAGCGCGATCATCTTCTCGACGTAGGTGGGATGGACAAGGTAGCGCGCTTCCACCTGGTCGCTCGAATAGACGGTGAACTGGTCTTCGAAACCCGGATGCACCATGTCCACCCTGGCCAGTGCCATGTCGCCTGCCTCCAGCTCGTCCTTCTCGCCGAAGAAGCCGAACTTCCTGTGCTTGCGGGCGCGCTCCACCAGCGTGGTGCCGTGGAAGCGGCGGTCGGCGGAAATCGTCATCACCGGACCGCGGAACACCGTGACATAGCGCGTGTTCTTGCCGCTCTGCCGCCGCTGCTGCAGGTGCGCCTCGTGCAGCGAGAAACGGCGTTGGCCGATGGTTCCGCTCCACATGTCCTCGAAACTGGAGCGGCTGAAACTTGGGACCATGCGGAAGGCCTGCGCCCGCTCGAAGCCGGCACCCGGACCGGTGTCGTGCGCATAGTCGAGGCCCAGCGCGGCGGCGAGGGCGGTGTTGATCCCTTCCTTGGTCTGCTTGATAGCTTTCGCGCGGGGGGAATAGGCCCAGAAACCGGCGCCCGCTGCGGAAAGGCCGATGATCCACAGCTTGGGTTCCAGGCTCCACGCCGGGCCGAACAGCAGGAAGGCGGCCAGCGGCAGGACCACGAAGGCGGCCATGACCACCCGCCGGTTGCTCTGCTCGCGCGCTTCATCCCGCACCAGCGCCTGGCCTTGCAGCCACTGGCCCAGTTCACCCGCCATCAGCGCGTCGACATCGGGCCGTTCGATCACCTGCGCCAGTCCCCCTTTCCGTCCCTGCGCTTTGATGGCACAACCTCGGCTACGGGACCAGAGCGGGGGTACAAAGGGATGGAACTGATCATTGGCGGCGCGGTGCTGTTGCTCCTCGCGATCGTGGTCATCGGGATCTACAACCGGCTCGTGGCCCTGCGGCAGAACGTCAACCAGGGTGTAGCCGACATCGATGCGCAACTGCGCCAGCGGCACGACCTGATCCCCAACCTCGTCAATACCGTAAAGGGTTATGCCGCCCATGAATCGACCACCCTCGAATCGGTGATCGCGGCGCGCAACGCCGCCGCCAGCGGCACGCCCAATTCGGCAAGCGAGGCGCAATTGCGCGTCGCCCTCGACAAGCTGCTGGCGCTGGGCGAAGCCTATCCGGACCTGAAGGCGAGTGCCAACTTCCAGGAATTGCAGCGAGAACTGGGCGACGTGGAAGACAAACTTGCCGCCGCCAGGCGGGCGCTCAACGCCGCCGTGTCGCGCTACAACACCGGCATCGAGTCGTTCCCGGCAGTCCTGTTTGCCGGCATGCTTGGCTTCCGCATGGCCGATTTCAACCGCCTCGATGACAGCGAACGGGGCGTTGTGGACTCTGTTCCCGATATAAAGTTCTGATTACAATCAGGTGGTTATCGCCTGATCTGCACTTGTGACACCATTCTTTATTGCATCGTTCACACACCCCCTTATATCCGCGCTTCCTGCTGCCCCATGGGG
>CAZTED010000028.1:5012-20198 GCA_964612175.1 uncultured Sphingomonadaceae bacterium | reverse complement strand
CGCTGTTCGATGCGGCCCATGTCGACTGGCGCTTCCCCGTGCGCGCGCTGGAGGACGACCTGTCCCAGCCGGAGGAGGAGTTCGCCTTCTATGGCCCCACCTGCGACGATGCCGACTACATGAAGGGCCCCTTTATGCTGCCGGCCGATATCCAGGCCGGCGATTTCATCGAGATCGGGATGCTGGGTGCCTATGGCGCGGCGATGCAGACGCGTTTCAACGGCTTTGGCGCCACGCGCGCTTTCGTGGTGGAGGATGAGCCGATGGCCAGCCTCTACCGCGGCGACCGTGTGCGCCCGGCAAGCGACAACGTGGTGAGCTTGCGCTGACAATCAGTTTGCCCGAGGTCAAGGTCGGACCGGTCCGGTTCTGCTTTACATCAGTTGCACCCGCTCCCTAGGCTCCATGCCGAGGGGGGGAGAACGCAGGAGCAACCTGATGAACGAACCTGTCCTGGTAGCCACTGATTTCAGCGCCCGCAACGATCGCGCAGTGGATCGGGCACTGATGCTGGGCAAGCAACTGGGCCGCGAAGTGGTGTTGGCCCATATCCTCGACGGCAAGGCGAACGATCCGGTGGATACCGATCGTCTCGACAGCCAGATGCGCGCCTGCCTTCCGCCGGGCGATTCGACCGTGACGTTCGCCTATGGCCGCGGGCAGATCGGCGAGGCGCTGGCCGCAACTGCCGACGAGGTTGGCGCGGCCATGCTGGTGGTCGGGGTGGCGCGGTACAATGCCATCGGCGACTACATCCTGGGGACGGCGGTGGACCATGTGCTGCGCCGCTGTTCGCAGCCGGTGCTGGTGGTCAAGCGGCGACCCAATGCCCCCTATTGCGCCATCGGCGTGGCGACCGACTTCTCGGGTGTTTCACGCACAGCGCTGATCGCGGCGGCAAACCTGTTCCCGGACCTGCCGATCCACCTGATCAACGCCTATCGTGTGCCGTTCGAGGGGTGGCAGAAGGCCGAGCACGTGAAGGATCAGGTCCATGCCGCCGAAGCCCGCGTGTTCGATGAATTCATGGAAAGCGTGCCGGCCGCCATCGCGGCCCGGGTTGCGCGGCACATGTCCTACGGTGGCCTGCACAAGGCCATTGCCAAGGTGGTGGAGGAGCAGGGCGTGGACCTGCTGGTGCTGGGATCGCACGGCGAAAGCGGCTTCCGCCACGCCACCCTTGGCAGCCAGGCATCCGAACTGCTGCGCACCTCGAGCGTGGACACGATGGTGGTGAGCCCGGCCATCCGCTGAGGCCAGGCGAAGCGGGCCGGACGATGGCAACCCGTCATCCGGCCCGCCTTGTCGTCCGGTCCTGTCCGAAGGCCTAATCGAAGATGCTCTGACCGAGCGATTCCCGCGTGGTCGCTTCGTGGAGGATACCCTGTGAGGGGACTTCGGGCTTGAACAGTTCGTGACAGGCCAGGCAATTGTCGACCAGCCGATCGCCGATGGCGCGCCATGCCGCGACGTCTTCCGATTTCGCTTCGACCAGCGGCAGGGCATCCTGGCCGATCTTCGTCAGTTCGTCGGCGTGGCGCTGCCAGTCGGCATTGGCCACCCATTGGGCATCGAATTCGCCGGGGCCGGCGACCTTGCTGACCTGCCCGCCAATTATCATGTCGTAGACCGCGCCGCGCACCTGGTCCCAGTCATGGGCATCCTTGGGCAGGTCTCCGTTGCCGACCGCCCAGATGTAGTCCGCCGACTGGTCGATCATGCCGACCATCGCCGCATTGATGCTGACCGGCAGGGTTGCGATACCCGGTGCGGATCCTGTGGCCGCATCTTCGGGCGGCTGTTCGGATTGCTGGCAGCCGGCCAGGCTGAGCACGGCAAGCGGAACGGCGAAAATCATCCGGTTCTTCGGCATGGCATCTCTCCCTGTCGCGACCCGGGGCTCCGGAATGGCGCTCCGGGCGCAGCAGCACTATCCGCGCACCGGCGCGGATAGCTTTGATCCAGATCATGCAGTCGCAGATTGGCGAAGCGGCCAGACGGGCCGTCAGGCCGCCTTCTTCAGTTCCAGCTCCAGCCGGTCCCAGATTTCCACCAGGGCGCGGGTCAGGTCTTCCATCATCGCTTCGGTGTGGGCGGGGCCGGGGGTGAAGCGCAGGCGCTCCGTTCCGCGGGGGACGGTGGGGTAATTGATCGGCTGCACGTAGACGCCGTATTCGGCGAGCAGGATGTCGCTGATCTTCTTGGCGCGCACCGGATCGCCCACCATCAGGGGGACGATGTGGGTGGTGGAATCCATCACCGGCAGGCCCGCATCGCGGAACTTGACCTTGAGCGAGGCGGCGGCGGCATGCTGCGCCTCACGCTCCACGCTCGAACCCTTGAGGTGCCGCACCGATGCCAGCACGCCGGCCACCAGCACGGGGCTGAGCGAGGTGGTGAAGATGAAGCCGGGGGCATAGGAACGGATGCAGTCGATGATCTTGCGGCTGGCCGCGACATAGCCGCCCATCACGCCGAATGCCTTGCCCAGCGTGCCTTCGATCAGGTCGATCCGGTGGGCCGCTTCGTCCCGCTCGGAAATGCCGCCACCGCGCGCACCGTACATGCCCACGGCGTGCACTTCGTCGATGTAGGTGAGCGCGTTGTACTTTTCCGCCAGGTCGCAGATCGCGTGGATCGGGGCGATGTCGGCATCCATCGAATAGACGCTCTCGAACGCGATCAGCTTGGGGCAGGCGGGATCTTCTGCTGCAAGCAGTTCTTCCAGGTGGGCCACGTCGTTGTGGCGGAAGATGCGCTTCTCGCAGCCGGCATTGCGGATGCCGGCGATCATGCTGGCATGGTTCAGCTCGTCCGAGAAGATCACGCAACCCGGCAGCAGCTTGGCGAGGGTGGAAAGCGTGGCATCGTTCGAGACATAGCCGCTGGTGAACAGCAGCGCGGCTTCCTTGCCGTGCAGGTCCGCCAGCTCGTTTTCCAGCTGGATGTGGTAATGGGTGTTGCCGCCGATGTTGCGGGTGCCGCCGGAGCCGGCGCCGACATCGTGCAGAGCCTCTTCCATCGCTTCGATCACCTTGGGGTGCTGGCCCATGGCGAGATAATCGTTGGAACACCACACGGTGATCGGCTTGGGGCCGTTATGGCCGGCAAAGCAGCGCGCGTTGGGATAGGCGCCCTTGTTGCGCAGGATATCGATGAACACGCGGTAGCGGCCTTCGGCATGAAGCCGGTCGATCGCCTGGTCGAAGATATGTTCGTAATTCAGCGTCTCTGTCCGCACAGCGCCGCACATGGAATCGCGGCTTTCCCTGGGGGCGGACTTAGTCAAAACACTCCCGGAATTAAAGCGCTGTCTTTGCGAACGACTCGCATCAGAGGGGCAGGATTCTGCCGATTCCGTAGGGTCGCAGGGCTGCGAGAAGAGCGGGGTTATCGTTCGCGTCGCCGGTGACAATGGCAAAATCCTGATCCTCGGCACCCTGTGGACCATCCCAAGGCTGGCCTTGCGTCAGGTAGGCGATCCGCCGGGCGATACCTTGCGCTCCGTCAATAAAGGCCACTTTTCCACCGAAAGCGGCGGAAAGCTCGTCTTCCAGCAGCGGGAAATGGGTGCAGGCGAGCACCACGGTGTCGATTTCCCCGCCGCGCGGCTGGTCGCGCAGGCCGGCGGCGGCGCGGGCGAATATGGCCGGATCGGGTGCCTGGCCGCGCAGCTTGGCTTCCGCCGCTCCGACCAGTTCGGGCGCGGCATGGCGCAGCAGCACCTTGCCGTTCGCGAACTCGGCCTCCAGCCGGTCGACATAGGCCTGGCGGATCGTGGCCTTGGTGCCAAGCAGGCCGATCACGCCGGTCCGGGTCATCTCGGCCGCCGGCTTGATCGCCGGGACCGTGCCAACCACGGGCACTTCCAGCACTTCGCGCACCATGCCCAGCGCAATCGTGGAGGCAGTGTTGCAGGCAATGCAGATGAGGCGCGGGTGATACCGCTCCGCCAGCCTGCCCAGGAGACCGCAGACGCGGGCGGCGATCTCTGCCTCGCTCTTGTCGCCATAGGGCAGGGCGGCCCTGTCGGCGACGTAGATGATCCGCGCCTGCGGCAGGGCCTTGCGCACTTCGGCCAGCACGGTGAGGCCACCGACGCCGGAATCGAAGATCAGGATCGGGGCGGAAGGATCGGTAATGGATGCACTCCCCTGGTCGCGGCCTTGTTGACCCCGCGCCTTTTACTTAGGGTTGGGCAAAAGGGAAGCACGCCTCTAGGTAACTGGACATGGATACGATTTACGCCTTGCTGTTCGGCTACCTCCTCGGCTCGATTCCCTTTGGCCTGTTGCTCTCGCTGGCGGCGGGGCAGGGGGATATCCGCAAGATCGGCAGCGGCAACATCGGTGCCACCAACGTGCTGCGCACCGGCAACAAGGGGCTGGCCGCGGCCACCCTGCTGCTGGACATGGGCAAGGGGCTGGCGGCGGTCCTGCTCGCCTGGCACCTGTTCGCCGCTGACGGCGGCTGGTCCTCGCCCGTGGCGGCCACGGCGCTGGGGGCGGTGCTGGGGCATTGTTTCCCGGTGTGGCTGCGGTTCAAGGGCGGCAAGGGCGTGGCAACCACGGCCGGTGTCGCCTTTGGCCTGGCCTGGCCGATCGGCCTTGCCTATGCCGCCACATGGATCGCGGTGCTGGCAGTAAGCCGCATTTCCAGCCTCGGCGGGATGAGTGCGGCGGCGATCGCGGTGCCGGCGGCATCCTTCCTCGGTTTCCCCGAATTCGTGCCGGTCCTGTCAGCGATCTTCGTGCTCGTCATCTTGCTCCACCGGGCAAACCTGGCGCGCCTCTTGCGGGGCGAGGAGCCACGCATCGGCCGCGGCAAATAGAGGCTGCTGATGGCCACCCTCGCGTCCGCCCCGGCTCTTACGCAGGAGGAGGCCTTTGCCCGCATCCGCCTGCTGCGCAGCCCCAACATCGGGCCGGTCAGCTATGCCCAGCTCCTGCGCCGCTTTGGCAACGCCATGGCTGCGCTGGAGGCCCTGCCGGACCTCGCCGCGCGCGGCACCCGCACTTATCGCGCCGCCCCGGTGGAGCGGATCGCGGCGGAGGTGGAAGGCGTGCGCCGGGCCGGGGCGCGCTACCTGTTCCATGACATGGCCGATTATCCGCCGCTGCTTGCCCAGATGGAAAATGCGCCGCCGATCCTGACCGTGCGGGGGCAGGCTGCGCTGGCAGCCGCGCCCTGCGTGGCGCTGGTGGGCGCGCGCAATGCCAGCGCGGCGGCGGTGAAGCTGGCGCGTGATTTCGGTGGAGCGCTGGCCGAAGTGGGCTTCACAGTCGTCTCCGGCCTTGCCCGCGGGATTGACGGGGCCGCCCACCAGGGCGCGCTGGGCGCAGGGGCGGGCGGCACCGTGGGGGTGATCGCCAGCGGCATCGACATTGCCTACCCGCCGCAACACGCCGACCTGCAGGAGCAGGTGGCGACGGAGGGCCTGCTGGTGGCGGAAGAACCGCCGGGGACGGAGCCGCGCGGCCAGCTCTTCCCGAAGCGCAACCGCATCATCGCCGGGCTTTCGCTCGGCACCCTGGTGGTGGAAGCGGCTCCGCAATCGGGCTCGCTCATCACCGCGCGGCTGGCGGGGGAGGCCGGGCGCGAGGTCATGGCGATTCCCGGCAGCCCGCTCGAACCGCGCAGCGAAGGCTGCAACCGCCTGATCCGTGAGGGCGCGGTGCTGGTCCATTCGCCGGAGGATGTCGTGGAACTGCTGAGCGGTTTCGACGGTACCCCGCGCTCCACCTTCCGCGAATCCGGCCCCGGCTGGCAACCGGTGGAAGACGAACTGGCGGACGAGCCGGCCGATGTGGCCGACCTGCTCACCACCGCGCCAGTGCCGGTGGACGAACTGGTCCGCCAGAGCGGGGCCAGTGCCGGGGCGGTGCAGCTTGCCCTGCTGGAACTTGAACTGGCCGGCCGGCTGGTGCGCCACGCGGGTGGGCGGGTGAGCCTTGGGAAGGGCGGTTAACTCAATGGTGGGAGCAGCAGCCTCTGCTACGTTCCGCTCGGCATTGCGGCGCGGGCAGGCCCGTCTTGCACGGCTGACGTGGACCTGGCTGGTGCTGTACGTTGTCCTGACCAGTGCGCCGCTGATCTACGTCGACTACGCTTATCCGATGACCATATGGCCGGTGGTCCTGCTGGTGATCTTCGCCTGGGCGTCGGGCTACATGCTCCTGTTCGCCATGATGGAAAGCGTCGGGGTGTCCGTCGAAAGCGGGATCGGATCGTTCTTCGCCATCGGGCTGGTGACTTCCGTGGCGATTGCCATCGCTTCTGCCGCGTTTGTCTTGCCCGGCGTATACCTGGTGCTGCGCTGGCTTCCGGCCTATGTCCGCGGCCTGGCGACGGACGGCTCGGTCGCGGGCTCCCTCGGCTGGAGCTGGAGCCGGACAAAGCCGTTCCAGAAGGAGCTGGCGCTGGGCCTGGTCGGCCCCGTCGTGCTGCTGTTTCCAGCCGGTCTGTTCACCTTCGAACACCTTCGCATCGACTCCGACCCGGTCTATCTCGCCTTCCTCGTGGGGATTCACCTGACCCAGTCAGCCGGTTGCGCCTGGCTCCTGCTTCTGGGCGTGGCGAGCTACCTGGCGATCGGGTCCACGGACGAGGCAGAGGCACCGGCAGAGGGAGCCGCGGACTGAGCCGCCACCGGTCGCATGGCTCGGCATGTCTGCCGGCACGTTTGTCCGAGTGGCTTGCGCTGTCCCTATTGTTGCCTATCCTGCTTTCGGCGGCAGGCAGAAGGGGTGCGGAAATGGCGACGATGGCAATTCAGATCACCGCCGGCGATGTGTTTCGCGGCACGAGCGACCGGCTTTCGGCCAACCAGCGCACGGTGCTCACTTACCTCGCCGTGTTCATTCCGCTCACCGCACTGTCAGGCTGGCTGGACCAGATGCTGGGGCTGGGCGGCAGCGGGACCGATTTCGACACCTTCGGCTATTCGCGCAGCAATGGCCTGATCGGCTTGCTGGTGCTCATCGCCAGCGTGCTGGGGCAGTGCTGGCTGTTCGGGCAGATGCTGGGCAAGCGGGACCTTTCCTCGCGCTACCTCGGCTTTTTCGGCATGGCGATCCTGACTTTCCTTGGCGTGGGCATTGCTTCCGTGTTCCTGGTCGTGCCGGGGATATTCCTTGGTGCCCGCTGGCTGATGGCGCCATCCATCTTTGTCGACCAGGGGCGCGACGTGTTCGATGCCCTCTCCGAAAGCTGGAACCGGACGCGCGGCAATACCCGCCATGTGATGCTGGCGCTGTTCGTGGTGGTGGTGCTGCTGGTTGTCGGGTCGGGCGTGCTGGGGGCCATGGCTTTCGCGGTTGGCGGTTTCGATCTCCTGGCCCACCTGATGGAGGCCGTGGTCGGCGAGGTGGCCACCGTCGTGCTGGTCGCCATGTCGGTTGCCACCTACGGGTTGCTGAGCGGACAGGGCGAGGAACTGGCGACCGTGTTCGAATGAACCACAGCCCCCGCTTGACGAACCCGCGCCGCAATCACCACCATCGCGCGTACGTACACGTGTAGGGGCCTGTTCTTTCCATCATGCAGCTTGTCATCGTCGAATCGCCCGCCAAGGCGAAGACCATCGAGAAATACCTGGGTGCCGATTACAAGGTCCTCGCCAGCTACGGCCATGTCCGCGACCTGCCGGTCAGGGACGGGTCGGTGCGCCCGGACGAAGATTTCGCGATGGACTGGGAAATCTATGCCGAAAAGCGCAACCGGGACCAGGTGAAGGCCATCGCCGATGCGGCGAAGAAGGCCGATCGGCTGATCCTGGCAACCGACCCCGACCGCGAGGGGGAGGCGATCTCCTGGCACCTGAGGGAACTGCTCGCCCAGAAGAAGGCGCTGCCCAAGGCGGTTGAGCGGGTCACCTTCAACGCCATCACCAAGCAGGCGGTGACAGAGGCCATGAAGGCCCCGCGCGACCTCGATACCGACCTGATCGATGCCTACCTCGCCCGCCGTGCGCTCGACTACCTGTTCGGATTTACGCTGTCGCCGGTGCTGTGGCGCAAGCTGCCCGGTGCCAAGAGCGCGGGCCGCGTGCAGAGCGTGGCCCTGCGCCTGATTGTCGAGCGCGAGCGCGAGATCGAGGCGTTCAGGCCGCAGGAATACTGGTCTGTCGCGGCGCAGATGGAGCACGATGGCACCGCTTTCGAGGCGCGCCTCGTCAAGTTCGACGGAGAGAAGATCGACCGGCTGACCATCGGTGAGGAGGGCACGGCCCTGCGCGCAAAAGCTGCGGTGGAAGCCGGGCGCTTCACCGTGGAGGAGGTCGAGACCAGGCCGCTGAAGCGCAACCCCGCCCCGCCGTTCACAACCTCCACCCTGCAGCAGGAAGCGGCGCGCAAGCTGGGCTTTTCCGCCAGCCACACCATGCGCTGCGCGCAGAGCCTGTATGAGGCGGGTGCGATCACCTACATGCGGACCGACGGCGTGCAGATGGATGGCAGCGCCATTTCCGCCTGCCGCAAGGCCATCGCCGACCGGTTTGATGGCCATTACCTGCCTGAAAAGCCGCGCTTCTATTCCAGCAAGGCGAAGAATGCGCAGGAAGCCCACGAAGCGATCCGCCCGACAGACTTCACCCGCGAGCGGGCCGGATCGGGCGACGAGGCCAAGCTTTATGACCTGATCTTCAAGCGTGCCATGGCCAGCCAGATGGCCGGTGCCCAGCTCGAACGCACCACCGTCACCCTGCGTGATCCCACAGGTCGGCACGAGCTGCGCGCCACCGGGCAGGTGGTCAAGTTCCCCGGCTTCCTCGCCGTCTACGAGGAAGGGCGCGATGCCAAGGCCGACGATGACGAGGATGGCGCGCTGCTGCCGGTGATGCGGCAGGGCGATTGCCCGGCCAAGAAGCAGGTCGATGCAGAACAGCACTTCACCCAGCCGCCGCCGCGGTTTTCCGAGGCGAGCCTCGTCAAGCGGCTGGAGGAACTGGGCATCGGCAGGCCTTCCACCTATGCCTCGACCATCCAGACCCTGCGCGATCGGGCCTATGTCCGGATGGAGAAAAACCGTTTCTTCGCAGAGGATTCGGGGCGACTTCTGACAGCGTTCCTAGAGCGGTTCTTTCCCCGCTATGTCGCCTTCGACTTTACCGCCGGGCTGGAGGACGAGCTTGACGAGGTCAGCGGCGGGCGGGCCGAGTGGAAGAAGGTGCTCGATGCCTTCTGGAAGCATTTCAAGCCCCGCAGTGACGAGGTCATGGAGCGCAAGCCCAGCGAAGTGACCGAGGCGCTTGATGAATTCCTGTCCGACTACCTGTTCCCGCCGCAGGCCGATGGCGGTGATCCGCGGGCCTGCCCCAAGTGCCTGGCCGAAGGTCGCGGTGGCGGCCGGCTCTCCTTGCGTGGCGGGCGTTTCGGAGCCTTCATCGCCTGTTCCAACTATCCGGAATGCGCATTTCGGCGGAAGTTCGGCCAGCCCGGTGATGGCGACGGCTCGGAAGACACCAGCATGGGCCGCGATCCGGAAACCGGCCTTTCGGTGGAGCGGCGGACCGGCCGCTTCGGTCCCTATATCCAGCTGGGTGAAGGCAAGGAGGCCAGGCGTGCCTCGATCCCCAAGGACATCCCCGATTTCGACCTTGAATGGGCGCTCAGGCTGCTCGGGCTGCCGCGGATCATTGGCGACCACCCGGAAACCGGGCTGCCGATCGAGGCCAATATCGGCCGTTATGGCCCATACCTCAGGCACGATGGCAAGTATGCCAAGCTGGCTGGCACGCGCGACGTGTTCGAGACCGGCATGAACGCGGCCGTCACGCTGCTGGCCGAGGCTGCCAACCGCAGCCCCGGCGGGCGCACGGGTGGCAAGGCAGAGCCGGTCAAGGTGCTGGGCGCGCACCCGGTCTCGGGCGGCGAGATGAAGGTCATGCCGGGCCGCTATGGCCCCTATGTCACCGATGGCACCACCAATGCGACCATTCCCAAGGACGTGAAGCCTGAAGACCTGACCGAAGAGCAGGCCGTGGCGCTGATCACCGCGCGGGCGGAGGCGGCCCCTGCCAAGAAGGGCAAGCGCAAGGCGGCACCGAAGAAGGCTCCTGCCAAGAAGTCGGGGGCCAAGAAAAAGGCCGCAACCAAACCCAAGGTGGCCGAGTAATGGCCGGGGACCGCTTCGAACGCCACAAGCAGCCGTGGAACGGCGAGGAAGCGGGCAAGCTGCGGATCCTGGCGGGCAAGGGCAAGGGCCTGAAGGAAATCGCCCGGGCACTGAACCGCAGCGAGGAATCGACGAGAGACTTTGCCAAGGCCCAGGACATTGCCATCGCGAAAAAGCGGTAGCGCGGCAGCAGGGGGAGCGAGGGGGTAAGCAATGATCTTCGTCGGATCGCCATTGTGGCTTGATTTCCTGCTGTTGCTGATCGCCTGCGTGGCCGCCTTCGAGGGCGGGCTGGCGCTGGGTACCTGGCTCCTGCGCAGGCGCCAGCCGGACGCGGATGGCGACAGCGATGCCCATACCCTGTCCGGCGTGTTCGGCCTGCTGGCGCTGTTGATGGCCTTCTCGTTCGGCATGGCGCTCGACCGGTATGAGGAGCGGCGCGACCTTGTGGTGGTGGAGGCCAATGCGCTTTCCACCTTTGCCAGCCGCCTTGCCCTCTTGCCTGCCGACGATGCCGCCACGATGCGGGCCTTGCTGGGCGAATATGCGCGGGCACGGCTGGTTTTCGGCGATGCCGTGACCGATGCCGAGGCGGCACGGGCATTCGGAGCTGCCGACGTGATCCATGCCCGCATGGGCGAGGTGCTATACGCCTCGCTGGCTGCAGGGCCGTCCGATCCGCGCGGGCCGGCGCTGCTCCAGCCCTATAACGAGGCGGGCGATGCCGCTGCCGTGCGCCTTGCCGCGCGCGAGGCGCACCTGCCCGATGCGGTCCTGGTGGTGCTGTGCCTGTTCGCCATCGCCGGGGCAGCCATGCTCGGCTACAACCGTGCCGGCCAGAAGGTCGTGCACCGGCTGGCAGCGGTGCTGTTCCTGGCCCTGCTGGCCGTGGCCTTTGTTACCGTCCTCGACCTTGACCGACCGCGCAGCGGGGTGATCCAGGTCCCGCAGGAGTCCATGCAGCGACAGGCGGCGGCCTTGATGGCGGCGGCGGGCGAGGAGGGTTGAACCCCGTGCCATTCCCGCGCATTGGCGGCGCATGAGCGAACCTGCCGCCAAGGCCTCCCGACCCGATGAAGAGCACCCCGGCTTGCCCGCGCCGCGCCGGTGGTGGGCCATCGTGGCGATCAGCTTCGGCACGGCGCTGCTGGTGATCGACGGGGCCATTGCCAATGTCGCGCTGCCGACCATTGCGCGCGACCTTGGCGTGTCCAACTCGGTCGTGACAAACGTGGTGACGGTGTACCAGCTGGTGCTGGTCATGCTGCTGCTGCCGTTCTCCAGCCTGGGTGACCGGATCGGCCACCGGCGGCTGTACCAGGCAGGGCAGGGGGTATTCATGGTCGCATCGGCCCTGTGCCTGCTGGCCGAGAGCCTGCCGGTGTTGTTGGCCCTGCGCACCGTGCAGGCAATAGGGGCGGCCATGGCGCTGAGTGTATCGGCAGGCATGATGCGCCAGATCTACCCGGCCAGCCGGCTTGGCACCGGCCTTGGCGTGAACAGCGTGATCGTTGCCTCCTCCAGCGCCCTGGCCCCCACCCTGGGCGGCTGGATCGTGGGGATTGCCCACTGGCACTGGGTCTTCGTGGTTGCCGCGCCGCTGGCCGTGGTATCCCTCCTGCTCGGGCAAGCGCTGCCCGACCCGGTGCGGCAGGACCGCAAGACCGACTGGACCGCCTCGGCCTGGAGTGCGCTGACCATGCTGCTGGTGATCGGCGGGCTGCAGCTGGCCACGCACGGTTACCCGCCACTTGGCACCATGCTGGTCCTTGCCGGATTGCTCTCGGCAACCTGGCTGGTCCGGCGCGAGAAGGCCCGTCCTGCCCCGGTTCTGCCGGTGGACCTGCTGGGCAATCCGGTGATCGGCCTGTCGGTTCTGGCCGGCATGGCCAGCTTCATCGCTGCCGGCCTGCTGATGCTGTCGCTGCCGTTCCGCCTGGAAGTGGGCATGGGCTACACCCCGGCGCAGGTGGGGATGCTGTTGCTGCCGTTCCCGCTGACGATGCTGGTGGTCCTGCCGCTGTCCGGCTGGCTGTCCGACCGGATCGCGCCCGCCAAGCTGGGGGTGACCGGAATGGTGATTGCGATTGTCGGCCTGCTGCTGATGGCTTCCATGCCGGATGATGTGAGCGAGACAGGCATTGCCATGCGTCTGGTCCTCATATCGATCGGTTTCGGCCTGTTCTTTGCTCCCAACACCCGCCTGATGATCGGTCGCGCCCCGCCGGACCGGGCAGCAGCGGCAGGCGGTTTGCAATCGACCACGCGCCTGCTTGGACAGACGCTGGCTGCGGTGACGGTGGGCATCCTGCTGGCGGGCGGAATGGGCCTTGGCCCGGCGCCGCTGATCGTGGCCTGCGCGCTGGCGGTGGTTTCGGCCCTGTGCAGTGTGCAACGGTACCGCTTGCGGAATACGGCGGGGCGCTAGCTTGCAGTTTGCCGCTCGCAGAAAATCCGGTTAGTTATCATGGCGATGTTCCTTACCAGCCTCCTGCTGCCGGTGACCGTGCTGACGTTCCCGGTCCTTGGCGAACGGTTCCACGCGATTGCGGTCACCTCGCAAGTTGGCGCAATCCATGTGGAGGCCTTTGTCGGGCCCGATGGTGCCGTCGACGATTGTGTCATTCTGTACAGCGAATTCCGGTCGGAAACCGAAGAGCGTGTCTGCAACCTTGTGCGGCAGAAGCAGGTGGAAAGCCCGGCGCTGGACCAGCACGGCCAGCCGATTCATGGCACGGCGATCTACAGCTACATCACCACAGTAGGCGGCCGTCGCGAGGAACGGCCCTTGCTCTTGCGCGAGCCGGTGCTGGAACTGTCTGTCGACCGCCTTCCGGCCGGCGTGGAAGCCGAGCTGCTTGTCGGGCTGCGGGTGATCGTTGGCTCTGATGGCAGGATAGAGGCTTGCGAGGCAAACACGCGGGAGCCGGACATTTACACCCGCACCGCCTGTGCCCAGCTGGGCACCATTGCACACCCGATCCGGAACGATCGCGAGGATCTCCCTGTCCGCCACCTGACCGACATGAACGTGGTATTCGTGTTGGATTAGGCCCGGAACCTTATTGCAGCAGAATCTCCGGCGCGTCGGCCAGGCCCAGGGCATAGGGGAAGAGGCGTGAGAACCCTCCTCACTTGACCCAGTCCAGCCCCATTTCCTCGTACATCTCGCGCCGTTCCGCCCAGTTCTCGTCAACCTTGACGTGGAGGTAGAGGTGGACCGGCACGCCGAGGATCTCGGCCAGTTCCTTCCTCGCCGCCTCGCCGATGGCCTTCAGGCGGCTTCCGTGCCGGCCAAGCACGATGCCTTTCTGACTGTCGCGGGCGATCACGATCTGCTGATGGATCTCGACACTGCCATCCTTGCGCTGCTCGTACTTTTCGTGCCGCACGGCGCTGTCATAGGGCAGTTCCTCGTGGAGCTGCTTGTAGAGCTGCTCGCGGGTGACCTCGGCAGCGAGCAGGCGCTCGCTGGCATCGCTCACCTGGTCTTCGGGATAGTGCCAGGGCCCTTCGGGCATCAGCGAGGCGAGGTGCGCCTTCAGTTCCGGCACGCCGTCCCCCGTCAGGGCGGAAATGAAGAACACGTCGGAAAAATCGACCAGGCCGGCAAATTCCTGCGCCAGTTGCAGCAGCTTTTCCTTGGGACTGGCATCGACCTTGTTGAGCGCCAGCATCTTGCGTTCGGGCCGGCCCTTCAGCGCCTCCATCAGGGGCATCAGTTCGTGCCGGCGCTGCTTGACCGGATCGACCACCAGCAACACCGCGTCGGCCGCCTGCGTGCCTTCCCAGGCGGCATTGACCATGGCCCGGTCCAGCCGCCGGCGCGGCTCGAAGATGCCGGGGGTATCGACCAGGATGATCTGGGTCTCGCCTTCCAGCGCAATCCCCATCAGCCGCGCGCGGGTGGTCTGCGCCTTGGCGCTGGTGATCGCCACCTTCTGCCCGACAAGCTGGTTCACCAGCGTGGACTTGCCCGCATTGGGCGCGCCGATAACGGCAACCAGACCGCAGCGAGTTGTCATCCGAACTTCTCCATGAACAGTTTTGCCGCTTCCGCCTCGGCATCGCGCTTGCTGCTGGCGGTGGCTTCCACCGATCCGACATTGTGGACCGTGACGCGCACGGTGAAGCGGGCGTTGTGATCCGGGCCGGAGCGGCCGGTTACTTCGTAGAGCGGCGGGCGGCGCTGGTTGCCGGCGGCCCATTCCTGCAGCGCGCTCTTGGGATGCTTGGCGTGGCCGGCATGGCCTTCAACCGCGCCCGCCCACAGCAGCCGCACGACAGCGCGCGTGGCGTCAAAGCCGTTTTCTAGGAAGCTTGCGCCCAGCAGAGCCTCCATGATGTCGCCCAGCACGTTGTCGCTGTCGGCCGCGCCATCGTCACGCGCCTGCTTGCCAAGGCGCACGTGAGCCGGGGCGCCAACCTCGCGGGCGACCTCGGCACAGGACTGGCGGCTGACCAGCGCATTGAGGCGCTGGGCCAGCGTACCTTCGGCGGCGGCGTGCCGGGCATAGAGCCATTCGGCGATGGCAAGGCCCAGCACCCGGTCGCCCAGGAACTCCAGCCGGTCATAATTGCGTGCGTCCCCGGTGCTGCCATGGGTCAACGCCTCGAACCACAGGGCTTCGTTGCCGACCGTGAAGCCGAGCCCTTCGAGCCAGCTCCTGGTGGCGGGATCCAGGCTTGTCATATGCCCCGGAACAGGCGGTTCCAGCGGGCGGCGGTGAACCAGGTCCAGGGCTTGATCCATTCGGCATTGCCATCGGTAGACCAGTACATGAAGCTTGCCTGGGCAATCACGTTGTCTACCGGGACCAGGCCGATGCCGCGCCCGGGTTCTGCCGGGAAACGGCTGTCGAGCGAGTTGTCGCGGTTGTCGCCCATCAGGAACAGCCGGCCTTCGGGAATGGTGATGGCCGGGGTCACGTCCTGCGGCTCCAGCCCGAAATCGAGCACGTTGTACGATACCCCGTTGGGCAGCGTCTCGCGGAACTGCGGATAGCGGCAGGCATAGCTGCCGTCGGCCAGCTGTTCGGTGAAGCGGGCGCGGGCGCAGCGGCCATCGGGGCG
>CAZTED010000028.1:0-4912 GCA_964612175.1 uncultured Sphingomonadaceae bacterium | reverse complement strand
TGCCGTCGGCCAGCTGTTCGGTGAAGCGGGCGCGGGCGCAGCGGCCATCGGGGCGGATCGGCAGGATGAAATCGTCCACCTGCTCGAATGCCACCGGGTTGCCGTTGAGGTGGACCACGCCATTGACCAGCTGCACCGTATCGCCCGGCAGGCCGATCACGCGCTTGATGTAGTCGGTGCCGTCAATCGGGTGTTCGAAGATCACGATGTCGCCACGTTCAGGCGTGCTGGCGAAGATGCGACCCGGAATGAGGGGCGCGTTCATCGGCAGCGAGCGGCTGGAATAGCCATAGGGCCACTTGGCGGCGAACAGGTAATCGCCAACCAGCAGGCGCGGCATCATGCTCTCGCTGGGGATGTTGAAGCTGGTGAACACGAAGCTGCGGAAGATCAGTACGATGATGACCAGCTTGAAGCAGAACCAGGCGAAACTGCCCAGGTCCTCCTTCTCCTCCGCCTTCGCTTTCGCGGCTGGGGCAGGCGCGGCGGACGCAGCAGCGGGGGAACCGGCAGGTTCTTCGATTTCGCGGATGTTGTCGCTCATGGCCGGGGTCTTGTTGTGAGGGGCGGTGAAGGTCAAGAAAAATGGCGACAGGGGCCTTGCTTTGGTCGACCAACCACTTACCCGTATCGCACTTGCACAAAGGGGATTCTACCGTGATCGATGCACGCGATGCTGTCTGGACTGGCCTTGCGGCGTTGCCAAAGCAGACCCTGATGGACCTGTTCGCCGCTGATCCGGCGCGGGTGGAGAAGCTTTCGGCGCGGCTGGAACTGGGCGAAGGCGGCATCCTGTTCGACTGGTCGAAGACGCACCTGTCCGATTCCCTGCTGGAAGCGTTCGAGGGGTTGGCCGAAGTCAGCGCCTTTGCCGAGATGCGCCGCCGCCTGTTTGCCGGAGAAGTGGTCAATCCCACCGAAGGCCGCGCTGCCGAGCACACCGCCTTGCGCGGTGTGGGCAAGCCGTCCAGCGTGGAAGAGGCCGAGGCGCTGCGGGCGCGGATGCGGCTGCTGGTCGATGCCATTCACGACGGAGCCTTGGGCGAGGTGCGCCACCTGATCCACATCGGCATCGGCGGCAGTGCGCTGGGCCCGGCGCTGGCGGTGGACGCGCTGACGCGTGATTTTGCCCGGGTCGATGTCCACGTGGTCTCCAATATCGATGGCGTGGCGCTGGAAGCGGCCTTTGCCGCCTGTGACCCCGCCACCACGCTGATCGCCGTTGCCAGCAAGACCTTCACCACGATCGAGACCATGACCAATGCCGCCAGCGCGCTCGCCTGGCTGGAGCAGAACGGCGTCAGCGATCCGCACGGCCGGGTGATCGCGCTTACCGCAGCACCGGAGAAGGCGGTCGAATGGGGCGTGGACGAGACCCGCGTGCTGCCCTTCGCAGAATCGGTGGGCGGCCGCTACTCGCTGTGGTCTTCCATCGGCTTCCCCGTGGCTATCGCCATCGGCAGCGAGGAGTTCGAGGCCATGTTGGCCGGAGCCGCTGTGGTAGACGCGCATTTCCGCGATACGCAGGGCCGCGCCAACCTGCCGCTGCTCGCCGCCTTTGCCGACCAGTACTACACCCGCGTGCGCGGCTGCCAGACGCGCGCGGTGTTCTGCTATGATGAACGGCTGCGATTGCTGCCCGACTACCTGCAGCAGCTGGAGATGGAATCGAACGGCAAGAGCGTGACAGCCGACGGCACGCCGGTCGATTTCCCGACCGCGCCGATAACCTGGGGCGGGGTGGGCACCGATGCCCAGCACGCGGTGTTCCAGCTCCTCCACCAGGGGACCAACCTGGTGCCGGTGGATTTCATCGCCAGCATAGCCCCGGGCGACGCGCTGGATCCGGCGCACCACCGCATCCTCCTGACCAATTGTTTCGCGCAAGGCGCCGCGCTGATGGCGGGCGGCAACATGAGCCCGGACGGGAAGGACCCTGCGCGCGCATTCCCGGGTGATCGCCCTTCGGCCACGATCCTGGTGGACGACCTTGACCCGGCCACGCTCGGCGCGCTGATCGCATTCCATGAGCACCGTACCTTCGCCAATGCCGTGCTGATGGGGATCAACCCGTTCGACCAGTTCGGCGTGGAGCTGGGCAAGGTCATGGCGAACAGGATCGAGGGCGGGGGTGAGCGCTTCGATGCCAGCACCGAAGCCTTGCTGAAGGCAGCGGGGCTGGGCACGCCCTAGGCAAATATTAACCATCCATGTCCTAGGCCCTGCGAGGAAACCACAGTCTGGCGGGGCATGCAGCGTTAATGATCAGGACCAGGACCACTCTGATCATCGGCCCTGGCGCGGGACTCGAAATCGAGTTGCCCGACAAGCGGGAGCTGCTCACCAAGATCGCTGGCGGGTTCGATTTCGCGCGGCTGGGCAGCGAACTGCAGACCCGCGACATGTACATGCTCGCCCGCCACTTCGAGAAGTTCAGCCGGCAGATGGGTTCCACGCGCGAACGGCTGATGGAAGCAAGCCAGGCTATCCGCGTATCCGCCCGCGTGGGATCGTCGATCGATGCCGTGCTGGAACAGCACAACACCGATTCGCTGGCCATGGCCGCCGCCAAGCTGGCGATCGTTTACTTCACCCTGCAGTCAGAAGCCCGCTCACCCTTGACGCTGGAGCCTCGCGATCCCGGCGACCTGCCCCTGCGCGGCACCGAGAACTGGCTGTTCCACCTTGGCAAGCTGATCACCTCTGGCGTGCCCCGCAACCAGGCGGAACGGGCGTTCGACAACCTGTCGATCATCAACTTCAACTATGACCGTTCGGTCCAGCATTACCTGCCGTTTGTGGTGGCGATGGCCTTCAACATGACGCTGGGCGAGGCGCGGGCGCTGGTCGGGGCCAAGCTGAACATCACCCATCCGTTCGGCAATGCCGGTCGCCTGCCTTGGGAACCGGGCGAGCGGCCCGATGTCGACTGGGGCGTGGAAGAGCCGTGGAACCTGCACAACCTCGTCAAGGAAGTGCTCACCGCCAGCGAACGGGCGCGTAACCGGCAGTATGTTACCGGGCTGCACTCGGCCATCGCGGGATCCAAGAAGATCGTGTTCCTGGGCTTCGATTTCGATCCGCAGACGATCGACTTCCTGTTCGACTATTCGCTCAGCCACGATCCGGACATCCTCGCCGCCGTGCAGGGGATGAACCACCCCTCGCAGCTGGCCGCTTTCCGGCTGCTCAAGCGCCGCGCCGGGATCGAGGAGGATGGCCTCATCTCCATTCTCGATACCCGCTGCTACCAGATGATGCGCGACTACGCCCTGTTCCTGGAGAGCTGACGCGGTTGGCAAGCGGCGGCCAAACCGCCATATGCGCCCCCTCTGATGGGGAGTTACCTGCGCATGTCCGCCTTCGACTATGACCTCTTCGTGATCGGTGCTGGCTCGGGAGGCGTGCGCGCGGCGCGCATTTCGGCAAGCCACGGGGCCAGGGTGGCCGTGGCAGAGGAGCATCGCGTGGGCGGCACCTGCGTGATCCGCGGCTGCGTTCCCAAGAAGATGCTCGTCTACGGCTCGATGTTTGCCGAGGAGCTGGGCCACGCGGAAAACTATGGCTGGACCATCGGCGAGAAGAGCTTCGACTGGGCAACCTTGCGCGATTTCGTGAACCGTGACGTCGACCGGCTGGAAGGCATGTACGGCAAGACGCTGGCAAGCCACGGGGTCGAGGTCTTTGCCGAGCGCGCCACCATCACCGGACCCAACTCGGTCAGGCTGGCGAGCGGGCGGGAAGTGACGGCGGGGCATATCCTGGTCGCGGTCGGCGCCTGGCCAGCCATGCCCGATATCCCCGGTGCGGACCTGTGCATCAGTTCGAACGAGGTGTTCCATCTCGAACAGCAGCCGCGCTGCCTGATGGTGGTGGGTGGCGGCTATATCGCCAACGAGTTTGCCGGCGTGTTCAACGCGTTGGGCAGCGAGGTGACCGTGGTCAACCGCACCGACCGCATCCTGCGCAGCTATGACGCGCAGATCGTCGAACGGATGCTGCATATTGCCATGGGGCGGGGCATCACCTTCCGCATGAACAGCTCGGTCCGTTCGGTGGAGCGGGACGAGGAGAACGGGTGCCTGCTCGTCGATCTGGGCGATGCCGACAAGGTGCGGGTGGACCAGGTGCTGGTCGCCACCGGCCGGCGGCCCAAGACCGACGGGCTCGGCCTCGAAACCGCCGGTGTGGAGATGGACGACGGCGGGGCGATCAGGGTGGACGAATACAATCGCACCTCCTGTCCATCGATCTACGCGGTGGGCGACGTGACCGACCGGGTGCAGCTGACCCCTGTGGCGATCCGCGAGGGGCACGCCTTTGCCGATACCGTTTTCGGCAACAAGCCGCGCAAGGTGGACTACGCCAACATCCCCAGCGCGGTGTTCAGCCAGCCGCCACTGGCCGGTGTCGGCATGACGGAGCAGCAGGCGCGCGAGACCTATGGCAACGTGAAGGTCTATTCATCGGATTTCCGGCCGATGAAGAACATCTTCAGCCCTCATGCGGAGCGTGGCCTCTACAAGATGATCGTGGACGAGGCTTCCGAGAAGGTTCTCGGCATCCACATGATCGGGCCGGAAGCGCCCGAGATCCTGCAGGTGGCGGCCATTGCGCTGACGGCAGGCCTCACCAAGCAGGCCTTCGACGATACCGTGGCCCTGCACCCCAGCATGGCCGAAGAGCTGGTGCTGCTGAAGTAGCCTGCGTCCTTTGAGCGACCCGATCAGCGGCCAAGCTGCTGGTCGAGGAACGCGGCCACATCTGCCAGTTCCACCTGCTTATCGACAAAGGCCTCGCCGATGCCGTTCAGCAGGATGAAGGGCAGGGTGCCGGCGTCCATCTTCTTGTCGTGCAGCATGTGTGCGGCAAGGTCTGCCCCGCTGCATTCGAGGCCGAGCGAGGCGATTTC
>CAZTED010000027.1:5178-22624 GCA_964612175.1 uncultured Sphingomonadaceae bacterium | reverse complement strand
CCATCAGGTCGCGGGTGATCTCCGTCTGGCCATAGACCCACACCTTCTGCCCGGTAAGCTCGGTAATGGGGATGCGGATCAGCCTTTCGCCATCGGCCAGGTTGAAGCCTTCCTCGGGCATCCCTTCCGCCTTGAGCCGTGCATCAAGGCCCAGCCGCTCCATCAGGCTGACCGTGATGTTTTCCAGCACGCCGGCGCGGATGCGGCTGAGGACGTAGTCGGGCTCGCGCTGTTCCAGCACCACGCAGTCCACGCCTTCGGCGCGCAGCAGGTGGCCAAGCAGCAGGCCGGCAGGCCCCCCGCCGATGATGCAAACCTGGGTCTTCATGTGATCCCTATCCTCGCCCGTTTCCGGCGAAGGATTATGCCGCTGGCGGATGCGGGCCAATGGCATTGTCGACAGGAGGCTTGGACTATTCAACGCAATGTGGGACAAACGCGGGCGATGACCACCCAGCCGCTGCCTCATTTCTTCCTCTACGGCGAACCCGGCCGCGAGGCCGATCCGCATTTCATCCATGTCGAGGACCTTGCCACCCGCTCGCGCCCGGGAAACTGGCGGATCGCGCCACACAAGCACGGTGATCTCAATCACCTGCTGCTGATCGCCGAAGGCGGCGGGACGATCCAGTACGAGGCAGAGCTGATCCCGTTCCAAGCGCCGGTCCTGCTGGCCGTTCCGGCGGGGTGCGTCCACGGCTTTGCCTGGACCAGCGAATCGCGCGGCCACGTGCTGACCATCGCCGATGTCCAGTTGCAGCAGGTGCTGGCCACCCATGGCGAATTCGCCAGCCTGTTCGCCGCCCCGCGCTGCATCGCGCTGGGCGCCGGGGATGCCGCCGGAATCGATAATGCCATGGGCGCGATGGCGCAGGAACTGTCGTGGATCGGGCTTGGACAAAGCGCGGCCCTGCATGCAGGGTTGCTCACCGTCCTGGTGCTGGCGGCTCGGCGCCTGCAGCAGGCAGTGAGCCCACCCGAAGGCGCACCGCACCAGCGCGAACTGGTGGCCCGCTTCCGCCAGCTTGTCGAAAGCCGCTATCGCCTGCGCGAGCCGGTCGGCACCTTTGCCCGGGCACTGGGGGTAAGCGAGACGAGCCTGCGCGAGGCCTGCGCTGCCACCGGCCAGTCGCCCAGCGCCATTCGCGACCGCCGCGCCCTGCTCGAAGCGCAGCGGCTGCTCGCTTTTTCGGCCCTGACCGTGGCCGAGGTGGGCGAGAGCGTGGGGATCGCGGACCCGGCCTATTTCAGCCGCTTCTTCGCCCGCAACTGCGGCGTGTCACCCGCCCGCTGGCGCAGCCGGGCGCGGAAGAAGGCGATCTAGGCGCTCAGGCAGCGGGTGCCGGGCAATAGCGGGCCAGGAAATCGCCGTGGCCGGGCATGGTCTGCACCAGGAAGCGGACCGACTTCTCGATCTCGTCAAGTTCCTTGCCCAAGGCATCCTGGTCGAGCGTCGCGGCCATGGCGTTGGTCCCCTGCATGGCGATCCCCTGCCCCATCATTACCGCCGCCCAGCTCGTTTCGGTGAACAGCTCGTCGTCCTCGCGGAAGATCTGGCCGTTCATGCGGAACAGCTCGACCTTCTCGGTCAGGCTGTCGGGGACGCTCATGGTGCGGCAATAGTTCCAGAATTCGGAATCGTCGCGGGTAGTGGCATTGTAGTGCAGGATCAGGAAGTCGCGGATGCGGGCATATTCCTTGGCCGTCAGCCGGTTGAAGGTGTCCTCCTGCGTCTGCGTCACCCCATCCAGCGAAAGCAGCGCGATCAGCTTGTTGATCCCGGTGTTTATGAGGTGGATCGAGGTTGATTCCAGGGGCTCCATGAAGCCTGCCGCAAGGCCGATGGCGATGACGTTCCTGTTCCAGAACTTCTTGCGCCTGCCGGTTACGAACCGCAGGTGGTTGGGATCGGCAGTGGGCTTGCCGGCAATGTTGCGCAGCAGGATCTCGGTCGCCTCGTCGGCCGACATGAAGGCGTCGCAATAGACGTGGCCGTTGCCGTTGCGATGCTGCAGCGGCACCTGCCACTGCCAGCCGGCCGAATGGGCGGTGGCGCGGGTGAAGGGCGGTGGCGGGCTGCCATCTTCACGGTTGCACGGCAGGGCGACGGCGCGGTTGCATGGCAGCCAGTGGGTCCAGTCCTCGTACCCGGTTTCCAGGGCCTGTTCGATCAGCAGGCCGCGAAAGCCGGAGCAATCGATGAACAGCTGGCCGGGTATGGTGCGCCCGTCTTCCATCGTGATCGCGGTGACAAAGCCGGTCTCGCCGTCCAGCTGCACGTCGGCCACCTTGCCTTCCAGCCGCACCACGCCGCGCTTTTCGGCATACTTGCGCAGGAAGCCGGCATAGGCCGTGGCATTGATGTGATAGGCATAGTTGATCGGCGGCAAGTCATCACGCTTCAGGTTGCCGGTCTTGGCGAACTTGCCGAAGAACGCGGCCATGGTTTCGGCGTTGAACACCTGGATCGGACGCTTGTCGCCACGCGTCTTGCGGTGGTGCCAGATGTGGTGGAACGACAAGCCGCCGATGTCGTAGCCATAGTTGCCGAAAGGATGGATGTAGCTATCGCCCAGCTTGCCCCAGTTGACGAACTGGATGCCCAGCTTGAACGACCCCTGCACGGCGGCCAGCATCTCCGCTTCTTCGATGCCCAGCAGGCGCTGGAAATCGACAAACGGCGGAATGGTCGCCTCGCCCACGCCAACCGTGCCGATCGCCTCGCTTTCAACCAGGGTGATCGCGAGGTCCCGCCCCTGTCGCAGGCGCGACAGGGCGGCGGCAGCCATCCACCCGGCGGTCCCGCCGCCAACGATCACGATATGCTCGATAGCCATGTACCTGTATCCTCTCTGCCGGCCAGCCTATCTGCTGCGCAGCTTCGGGCAAGCCGGGCGCGGACCAGCGGGCCGCACCTGTTGAAAAGATGATACACCCGAAAGATTCAATTGTGAACGTTCATTTTTGATTTGTGAACGCTAACAGGCCTGCTATCTGGGATGCAATTCCCAGGGTGGAATTTAAATTCAGAGCAATGTGCCGGGGCAGCATAAGTCCCGCATCGGAGGGGAAAAACTGTGCGCCTGTCCATTTTTGATTCCGCGAATCGGGTTCGCTCGCTCGCCACCGTGTCGAGCATCGCGCTATGCGCTGCCATGCCTGCTGCCGCCTTCGCACAGGACGCAGCCGTCCCGGAGGACGAAGAGCAGACCAGCGACGATGTGATCATCGTGAGCGGCTTTCGCGCCTCGCTCGAGAGCGCGCAGAACATCAAGCGCGATTCCGATACCTTCGTGGACGCGATCACCGCAGAAGACATTGGCGCCCTGCCCGACCGTTCCGTTGCCGAAACGCTGCAGCGCATCCCCGGCATCAACATCGGCCGCTTCGAGAAGCCGTCCGATCCGGACCGTTTCTCGGTCGAGGGAACGGGCGTCATCATCCGCGGTCTTCCCTATGTGAATTCAGAGCTGAACGGGCGCGAGATCTTCTCGGCAACCGGTGGCCGCGTGCTCAGCTTCAACGACGTCTCGCCCGAACTGCTTGGCAGGGTCGAGGTGTTCAAGAACGTCACCGCCGACATGATCGATGGCGCGATCGCCGGCACGGTCAACCTTGTCACCCGCCGGCCGCTCGATCGTTCGGGCACGCACGTGGCGGGTTCGATCGAGGGCAACTATGGCGACCTGCGCCAGGAATGGTCGCCCACGTTCAACTTCCTCGGCTCGACCGTGTTTGACACCGAAGGCGGGCGCTTCGGCCTGCAGTTCGGCTATTCCAACTCCGAGCTGAAGAGCCGCACCGATGCCTCGCAGATCGGCGACCCCTGCTACCGGGCGGCCAATCTCAACTCTGGCTGCCTGCGCGCCCTGTCTGTCGGGTCCGGCGGGTTCAGCGGCAATCCCAGGTTCAATGAATCGAACTTCCCCCCCGCCGGCGCGGTCCTCACGCCGCAGTTTGCCGGCGTTCGCACGACCACGCTGGACCGCGAGCGCGAGGCATGGAACGGCACCCTGCAGTATGAGGATCCCACGGGCGATTTCGTGGCGACCTTCGAATGGCTGCGCTCGGATACCAGCTTTGCCACCGAAGAGTTTGCCCTCCTTGGCCGTATCGACGATGGCGTGTCGTTCCCCAATGCTGGCAATACCTGGCAGTATGACGAGAACGGCCACTTCGTCAGCGGCATCCTGACCCAGAACCGGGGCAATGCCTATGCCACGCCGTTCGGATACGGCGGCATCCCGATGGATTCCCTGCGCTTCCTGCGCGAAGCGGATTCGCGGACCGAAGACTTCTCGTTCGACGTCGTCTGGAGCGTGACCGACCGCCTGCACCTGAACTTCGAGGCGCAGCACATCACTTCGGACCTGGCGCGCGATTCCGTCTTCGGCGCGATGAGCACCTGGGCCGACATCGGCATCGACATGAGCGGCAAGACGCCCGCGGTCGAGTTCCTCCGCCCCACCGGCTCCCCGGTCGACTACTTCGACAGCGGCGACTACACCTATTACTGGTTCGGCCTCGACAGCCGGGAAAAGAACGAGGGCGAGCTGAACAGCCTGCGCTTCGATGCCGAATACGACCTGAGCGACGATGGCTTCTTCCGGACCGCGCAGTTCGGTGCCCGCTGGGGTGATCGCGAACGTACGACCCGCAACACCGATTTCAGCACCTGGGGTAACCTGTCGGCACCCTGGGCCGGTCGCGCCGCCTGCGCGCCGTGGGGTGAGGGGTCCGGCTGCAATGCCAATGCGCCGGGCGTGCTTGTATATCCTGACTTTGACCCCAATCGGCGCTTTCCGGATCAGAATACGAACGGGTTTGTTCCCGGACGCTTCTACACTGGCCTGCCGGGCCAGGAATTCGCCATCGCCGGCGGTGCCTACACGGATGAATTCCCCGATGCTTCGGCCTTGCGCGATCCGTTCGGCGATAACTTCCAACGCGGTGCTGCGCCCACGCCGATCCCGGCCGGCAGGGCCTGGTTCTATGGTGGCGACGATTTCCTGGGCGAATACCTGGCGGGCGTCACCGACCAGCAGTGGAACCAGATTACCGATTTCTCGCTCTCGCCGGAACGGTTCAACCTCGGCGTGAACGGCCGGACCCGGGTAGACCCGCTTACCGGTCAGGTCGTGCCTTGCGACATCGAGGGCGTCTACTGCCCCAGCGAAGTGTCCGCCGTCTCCGAAGTCACCAAGGCCGCCTATGCCCGCGTCGACTTCGGTCATGATCTGGACAACGGCTGGACCTTCGACGGCAACATCGGCGTGCGTTACGTGCAGACCGAAGTGACCAGCGCCGGCCGCATCGGCTTCCCCGACCCGGGCCGGTTCGATTCCACCACCGTTGGCGGCAATGGCGACGGCGTGGTTCAGGTGTCCGAAATCGCCGCCAATTGCGCGGGCCCGGGCGCGCCGAACATTGTCCGCGGCTATTGCAGCCTGTCGCCCGCCCGCAGGGCAGAATTTGCCGCAGCGCATACCGGCGAGATCGTGATCGACAATCGCAAGATCCGGTACGACCACATCTTGCCCAACATCAACATGCGGCTGGACGTGGGCGATGGGCTGCTGTTCCGCTTTGCCGCGTCCAAGGGTATTTCACGGCCTGACCTCCAGCTGTTCGCAGCCGGCGGCGTGATCGGTGACAATACCGCGGCGCTTGCCCAGGCAGGGACGCTCGAAACCGGACCGCTGTTCGCGCTTTCGACCGGCAACCGCAACCTGCGGCCTGTCACGGCATGGAATTACGACCTGTCGGCCGAGTGGTACTTCAGCAATGTCGGCTCGCTCACCGCTTCGGTGTTCCTCAAGGACATTTCGGGCGTAGTGAACACCGGCTTCACCACCGTGAACTATGTCGGCGAGACGCTGGACCTGGACGTGCAGGTCAAGGGACCGATCAACGACCAGGGCGGCGACCTGAAGGGCTTCGAACTGGCCTATCAGCAGACCTACGACTTCCTGCCCGGCATCCTCGGCGGGCTGGGATCGCAGTTCACCTATACCTACATCGACGGGAACGACTTCTCGAACCCCAACCTGGCCAATCCGGGCGAGCCTTCGGTCACGACCAGCGGTAACGAGCTGGGCGGCGGTGCCTTCGCCTTCCTCCAGCCGCTCGCCGGCCTGTCCAAGCACACGATCAATGCGACGGTGTTCTATGAACGCGGGCCGCTGGCGATGCGTGTCGCCTACAACTGGCGCTCTGCATTCCTGATCACGCCGCGGGATGACATCTTCCCGTTCTCGCCCATCTGGCAGGAATCATCGGGCCAGCTCGACGCGTCGATCTTCTATGACATCACCGACATGATCAAGGTGGGCGTCCAGGGCGTGAACCTGCTCGACGAAGTCACCCGTACCTCGCAGGTGGTGGACTTTGCCGGCACCCGGTTCGCCCGGTCGGCGTTCCGCAATGACCGCCGCTATACGTTCCTCGTCCGGTTCGCCTACTGAGGGCGATGCTCCTCCGGATGAGTGCTGGGCCCTGGCGTGTCTCCCCCGCCGGGGCCCACACCTGCAAGGCAGGCAGTTGCTTGCGCAGCCCGGATCGGCGGACGCAGGCCGGTTCCGCACCTGGGGTGCCGTTTCACCGGCCCTTCCACCTGATCCTCAACTTTGCCATTGGTAACAAATGGCCGCAGAGTACTGCACCGGGCGGCGGCTGGACTGCGGATTCTCCGGATGGGATGGAGATAGAACGGGTGCGTGTCTGGCAATGCGAGCCGGATTTACCTATCGGGGGCAACTCCGGGCAGGGATGTAGCGGAGGGGTTTGAGGTGGGACGCAGGCGCCAGTCGGTAACGATCAAGCACGTGGCGGCCGATTCCGGCGTCTCGCTGCAGACGGTCAGCCGGGTGATCAACAACGAACCCAACGTCCGGCCCGAGATGAAGCAGCGCGTCCAGGCTTCGATCGACAAGCTGGGCTATGTCCCCTCGATCGCAGCCCAGCGGATGAGCGGGTCGAAAAGCTACCTGATCCTTGCCCTCAACGACCGGGAACGCACGATCGAGGCCTGGCGCGCGCGCGAAGGCAGCGACTGGGTCGACCAGATGCTGCTGGGCGGCATGCTGAAATGCGCCGAATATGGCTATCGCCTGATCTTCGAGCTGATCGACACCCATGACGACAACATCGAACGCGAACTTAAAGCCGCTATTGCCGCCTTGCAGCCCGATGGCGTGATCCTGACGCCGCCGCACTCGGACAACCCGCTGATCATCCGTCTCCTCGACAGCCACAAGATCCCCTTCGCACGGATCGGATCGCGCGGGGACGGCGGCGGGATCAACCTGACCATGGGCGACAGCCGCATGGCGGCGGCCGCCACCCGCCACCTGATCGCCAGGGGCCACCGGCGGATCGGCCTGATTGCCGGACCAAAGGAATATGCCGTCAGCGACCGGCGCAAGACGGGATGGCTGGAAGCAATGCAGGAGGCCGGGCTGGCAACCGACCTGTGCGAACGTGGCGACTTCACCTTCGCCAGCGGCGAAGAAGCCGCGCGCAGGCTGCTGGCAAGGGCAGACCGGCCAACCGCGATCATCGCCAGCAATGACCAGATGGCCCTGGCCACCAATGCCGCAGCGCAGGCTCTGGGGCTGACCGTGCCTGATGATCTCTCGCTGATCAGCTTCGACAACACCCCGGTCGTCCGCTTCGTCCGGCCACCGCTGACCGCGATCGACCAGCCGGTTGCCGAAACGGTCAGCGCTGCCGTGGAACTGCTGATCAGGTCCGTTCGCGGGGAAGCCATTCCTGCCGGCCCGGTGGTAATCGAAGGCAGCCTGATCGAACGGGATTCCGTCGCCGCGCCACGGCCAGCGCCTTCCGATGGCTGACCGGTCAGGCGGCCAGGCGGCAAGGCACGACAACCAGTCGACCCGGTTCCTGCTGCTCTACAGCCTTGCGGTGGCCGGCGGGGCCATTGCCTATGTCCCCTTGCTGACGATCCTCCTGCCGGCCCGGGTCGAAGCGGTGGCCGGCCCCGACAGCGTGACTTGGCTTGCCTACACCGCCTTTGCCGGAGCCGTTGCCGCCAGTCTTGCCAACATCGCGTTCGGCTGGCTGTCGGACCGGACCGGGAATCGCCGCGGCTGGATCGCAGGCGGCCTTGCCGGCAGTTCCATCCTGCTTGTGCTGCTGGGAGAGGTGATCGGCAACCTGCCCCTGCTGATCGCCGTGCTGGTTGCCTGGCAGGTCTGCCTCAACATGATGCTCGGCCCGCTGGCGGCCTGGGCCGGCGATGTGGTGCCCGACCGCCAGAAGGGCACGCTTGGCGGACTGCTCGCCTTTGCCCCTGCGATTGGCGGGCTGTCGGGGACCCTGGTTACCCTGCCGGGGCTGGCAGAGGCAGACACACGCCTGTGGCTGGTGGCCGGGCTTACCGTGGCCTGCGTCCTGCCTGTCCTGCTGCTGGGACGGCCCGCGCCCTTTCCCGAACTTATGGAACCTGCGCAGGCCGAAGCCACCGATCCTGCCGCGCCGAAGCAGCAGATCGTCGCGCGGATGTGGCTGGCCAGGCTGCTGGTCCAGGTCGCCGAGGCAGCGCTGTTTGCCTACCTCTACATCTGGCTGCGTTCCATCTCGCCGGAAATCCGCGACAATCAGGCAGCGCAGGTATTCGGCTTTGTCCTGCTCGCCTCGGTGCCACTGACCCTGCTGGTCGGGCGCTGGACGGACCGGGCCAACCGCCCGATCCTGCCGCTGGGCGTTGCCGCGGGCGGATGCGCGATTGCCTTGCTGGTCATGGCGGCCGCAGACACGCTGGCGCTTGCCCTTGCCGGCTATGCCCTGTTCGGCCTGATGGCGGCGATGTTCCTGGCCCTGCACTCGGCCCAGACCCTGCGCGTCCTGCCGCGCCCGCAGAGCCGCGGGCGGGACCTGGGCCTGTTCAACCTCACCAATACCGTGCCTTCGCTGATCATGCCCGGCCTGACGCTGGCGATGATCCCGGTATTCGGCTTTGCCGGCCTGTTCGCGCTGCTGGCCGGCCTGGCAAGCCTGGCCTGCCTGATGCTGATGCTGGCACCACAAGGCCGCCAAGCGACGAAATAGAGCCTTGCCTCAATCCTTAAGCAGTGTAAGACCACTTTTTGATAACGTTCTCAAACCAGAGGAATGCGATGCGGGCGGGGGTTTCAAAGCGGGCGATGGCGGCCTTCGGGCTGGCTCTTGGCAGCCACGGTCTGGCCGCCTGTGCCACTGTGCCGCAAGCACCGGTCACCCAGGCCGCTGCGCCCATGGCAGCGGGTGAAGACGCGGTCGTGGCAGACCTCGTCTCGCGCATGTCGCTGGAGCGCAAGATCGCCCAGCTGATCCAGCCGCAGATCAATTCCTTCACCGCCGAGGACATGGCGAGGTATCGCTTCGGCAGCTACCTCAACGGCGGCAATGGCGGACCAAACGGCGAGGAATTTGCCCCCGCCGCCGACTGGCTGGCGCTGGCCGACGAGATGTACGATGCCTCGGTCCTGCCACTTCCCGGTGGCGAGCCAGCAATCCCCACGATGTGGGCCACAGACGCGGTGCACGGCCACTCCAATATCGTCGGCGCCACGCTGTTTCCGCACAATATCGCGCTGGGCGCGGCTGGCGATGCAGACCTGGTCCGGCGCATCGGCCATGCCACCGCGATCGAGATAGAAGTGACGGGGATAGACTGGAACTTCTCCCCCACGGTGGCCGTGGCCCAGGATGATCGCTGGGGGCGGACTTACGAAAGCTACTCCGAAGATCCGCAACTGGTCGCACGCCTGGGGGCCGCACTGGTCGAGGGCCTGCAAGGCAACCGGGCTGGCGACGACTACCTTGGCGACGGCCGCGTCATCGCCACCGCCAAGCACTTCTTCGGCGATGGCGGCACCGAACAGGGCGTGGACCAGGGTGATGTCAACGGTAACCCAGAGGAGCTGCTAGCCCTGCACGGCGTGCCCTACCCTGCCGCAATCGAGGCCGGGGTCGAGACCATCATGGCCAGCTTCAATTCGATCAACGGCGTCAAGATGCACGGCAACCGCGCCATGCTGACGGATGTCCTACGCGGACGGATGGGCTTCGACGGGCTGGTGGTGGGCGACTGGAACGGCCATGGCCAGATCGCAGGTTGCGAAGTGGACGATTGCCCCGAGGCGCTGCTGGCCGGGCTCGACATCTACATGGTGCCCGACGACTGGCGCGCGCTGATGGACAGCCTGCTGGTGCAGGTGCGCGACGGGACCATCCCGATGGCCCGCGTGGACGAGGCCGTTACCCGCGTGCTGCGCGTGAAGTACCGTGCCGGCCTGCTCGGCCCCGATGCAAGGAGGCCGTCGGAACGCGGGATGGCAGGGCGCTTCGAACTGCTCGCCTCGCCCGATCACCGGGCGCTGGCGCGCGAAGCCGTGGCCCGCTCGCAGGTCATCCTGTCCAACGATGGCATCCTGCCCTTGCGCGCCGGGTCGCGAGTGCTGGTTGCCGGTTCTGCCGCCGATGACATCGGCCAGGCTTCCGGCGGCTGGACGCTTGAATGGCAAGGTGGCCGGGCAGACCAGTTGGGCCGGCACATGTTTCCCAATGCAACCTCGATCTGGGAAGGCCTGCGCGATGCAGTGACAGCCGGAGGCGGCACGGCCACCCTGTCGGTCGATGGCGGGTTCCAAGCGCGCCCCGATGTCGCCGTGGTGGTGTTCGGCGAGCGGCCCTATGCCGAATTCGCCGGCGACCAGCGGGACCTTGTGTTCCGCGACGAGGAAGGCCTCACCCTGCTGCGCAGCTTTCGCGAGCAGGGCATCCCCACGGTCGCTGTGTTCCTTTCGGGTCGTCCGATGTGGATGAACCGCGAGATGAACGCCGCAAACGCTTTCGTGGCTGCATGGCTGCCGGGTAGCGAAGGTGCTGGCGTGGCCGATGTACTGACCGGCGCACGCCCGGCAACGGGGCGGCTGTCGTTCTCGTGGCCGGCGACCTGCGAAGGCCAACCGGTCAACAGCCCGCAAGGGGCGCTGTTTGCCTTGGGCTATGGCCGCTCGCTGGACAACGCCGACGCGCTTCCCCGACTGAGCGAGGATTGCACTGCACTGGAGAACAGCGATGGTTCGCTGGTGTTCGGCTCGGGTCGCCTCGGACAGGGCATCAGCGCCTTTGCCGCGCGGATCGGGGCTGCCGGTGCTGCCGAACTGCTGCCGCAGATGCGCGGCGACATGAACGGCTCGGGCGTGACGGTGCGTGGCTTTGATCGCAATGCGCAGGAGGATTCCCGCCAGATCACCATGCGCGCCGGGTCCACCTTCGGGCTGATGCAGGCAGAGGACAGTGGCGGCGCGTGGCGCATCGCCTATGAAGTCGTCAGCCGTCCCGCCGCAGCCGTCCGCCTGCGCGTGGGCACCGGGGATCAAGCCTCGGTGGTCGACCTTTCCACGCATTTCGCCCATGCCCACGAGAAGGGCTGGCGCGAAATGGTGATCACCCCGGCCTGCGCGCCGGGTCTGGGCCAGCGGATCGCCTTTGAAGCAATGGGCGAGATCACCTTCCGCATCTCGTCCGTGCAGCGCGAACAGGTTCCCGAAGGCACGCCCTGCTCCTTCTGACCTGAACGCCGTTCCGCAAAATCCGCCGCGCTGCCCGCACCGGCGCCTATTCCGCCGGGGGCAAGGCCTCTACCACCACACTCTTGGTGGCATCAACCAGCGCCACGATCCCTTCGGCCGTGGGATGGATGCGATCGGGCAGGATCAGCTGCGGCTGATCATAGACCGCTTCCAGGAAGAACGGCACCAGGGCCACGTCGTATTCCTCTGCCAGCGCCGGGTAGATGCCGTCGAATTCGGCCTGGAACTGCGCCCCCAGGTTGGGCGGCGCGCGCATTCCCATCAACAGGACGGGGATCTCGCGGGCCTTCAGCTCCTCGATGATCGCGGCCAGGTTCTCACGCGTTGCGGAAGGGGCGATCCCGCGCAGCAGGTCGTTGCCGCCCAACTCCACGATCGCCAGGTCCGGTGCATCGCCCGCATTGTCGAGCACGAAGCCGAGGCGCTGGCGCCCGGCTGCAGTGGTGTCACCCGATACGCCGGCATCGATCACGCGGGCATTGATACCCTGCGCCCGCAACGCCATTTCCAGTTGCTCGGGATAGCCTTCGTCCTGGGCAAGGTTGTACCCGGCGAAAAGGCTGTCCCCGAAGGCGAGGATCGTGCGCTCCGGCCCCATGACCGGCAGTTCCTGCTCGATCGGGGGCAGATCGTCGGCAGCCGCCTGGCCTGGCGGGACATCGTTGCCGCACGCGGCCAGTGCGAGCGCCGTCAGAGCGCCCGCCAGTACCCTTTTCACACTGCCAAGCCGCATTCGACACTGCCCTTTTGCCGCTATTGCCTCGCAGTCATAGCTATGCCATCGCATGGCCGTGACAAGCCCCCCCCAAAACAATCCCGCCATCCTTGCCCGCAACCTGCGCCTGACGCTGGGGGAAGGCCCCGCCGCGGTGGAAATCCTGCGCGGTATCGACCTCACAGTTCCCCAGGGCCAGACCCTTGCCCTCCTCGGCCCCTCGGGCTCGGGAAAGAGCTCGCTGATGAGCGTGCTGACCGGGCTTGAGCGCGCCACTTCGGGCGAACTGACCGTGGCCGGGGCAGACTTCGCCAGCATGAGCGAGGACCAGCTTGCCCTTGCCCGCCGCGGGCGCATCGGCATCGTCCTCCAGGCCTTCCACCTCCTGCCAACCATGACCGCGCAGGAGAATGTGGCCACCCCGCTTGAGCTGGCGGGCGACAAGGACGCATGGCCCCGCGCCGCGGCGGAGCTGGAAGCGGTCGGCCTGGGCCATCGTCTCACCCATTACCCGGCACAGCTTTCCGGCGGTGAGCAGCAGCGCGTCGCCATCGCCCGCGCCATTGCCGCGCGTCCGCCGCTGATCTTCGCGGACGAGCCTACCGGCAACCTTGATGGTTCGACCGGCGGCTCCATTGTCGACGTGCTGTTCGGCCGTCGCGCGGAAACCGGCGCAACGCTGATCATCATCACCCATGACAAGGATCTTGCCGCCAAGTGCGACCGCGTGGTGACACTGGGTGACGGACGGATCGTGTCGGACACCGCTGCATCATGACCACCATCGGCTGGGGGCCTGCATGGCGCATCGCCCGGCGTGACCTGCACCGCCAGTTCCGCGGCCTCAGGCTGCTGCTGGTGTGCCTGTTCTTGGGCGTCGGCGCGCTGGCAGCGATCGGAACCCTCACTTCCGCCATCCGCAGCGAACTGAACGGCCAGGGCCAGGTGATCCTTGGCGGTGACCTGCAGGTGGAGGTCTACCAGCGCCCCCTGAACGAGGAGGAGACAGCCTTCCTCGAAGCTTACGGCGATCTGTCCGTGGGCCTCCGGATGCAGGCCATGGCCAGCACGGATGACGCTGCTTCGCCAATCGAGCTGAAAGCGGTGGACGCCAACTGGCCGCTCTACGGCACCCTGACGCTGGCCGATGGCAGCGCGGCAGGCGACCTGCCCGATGGCGCGGCATGGATCGCGCAGGGTGTGGCTGACCGGCTTGATATCGGCCCGGGCGACAGCTTCACCCTTGGCACCGTGCCCCTTACTGTTGCCGGCATCATCGGCGAGGAACCGGACCGCCTGTCCGAAGGCTTCACGCTGGGCCAGACGGTTATCGTGGGGATCGAGGTGCCCGAGGCCGCCGGCCTTACCGCGCCAGGCTCAATGTACGAAACCAAGACGCGCGTACGCTTTTCCGGGCAGGACAACCCCGAGACGGTGGAAGAGGCCATAAACGAAGCCTTTCCCGAAAATGGCCTTGATATCGACACCCGCGACCGCGCCTCGCCCGGTGCGGAGCGGTTCGTGTCGCGCATGGGTGAATTCCTCACCCTGGTGGGCCTCGCCGCGCTGGTGATCGCCGGCATCGGCATCGGCGGCGGCGTTTCATCCTACCTCGAAGCGCGCCGTGCGGGGATCGCCACGCTCAAGATCCTCGGCGCATCCAGCGGCGATATTGCCCGCATCTATGCCCTGCAGGTGGGCGCCGCGGCGCTGGTCGGATCGCTGGCGGGCCTTGTCGCCGGCGTGCTGGTGACGCCGCTGCTGGCATCGGCGCTGGGCACCTTGCTGCCGGTCAGCACCGATTACGTGGTCGATCCGCTGGCGCTGCTGCGGGCGCTGGCCTTCGGGCTGCTGGTGGCACTGGTCTTTGCCGCGCCGCCGATCATGAAGGCGCGAGATTTTCCGGCTATGGCGCTGATGCGCTCGCGCGTGGATCCGATCGGGCAAGGCTGGCGCAGCGCCGCGCTGCCGGTGGGGCTGGGCCTGGCCGGGATCGCCGCGCTGGCTCTGCTGGGATCACCCACGCCGCTGCTGTCTGCCGGTTTCCTGGGCGGAGCCGTGGTAATGCTAGGGCTGCTGGCCCTGCTCGGTCGCGGCATAGCCATGGCTGCCCGCAAGGCCCCGCGCCCGGCCGATCCCATCGTGCGCGCCGCGCTTGCCAATCTCTACCGCCCGGGCTCCGCCACCGGGGCACTAGTCACCGCGCTGGGTTTCGGCCTTGCCGCCTTCGTATTGCTGGCAAGCGTGCAGACCAGTCTTGACGGCAATATCCGCCGCTCTGTTCCCGCGATTGCCCCCGATTACTTCGTGCTCGACCTGCCGGTGGCCCGGGTGGGTGAATTCACCGAACTGGTCGAAAGCCGCGTGCCGGGTTCCGAGATCAATGCAACGCCCACCCTGCGTGGACAGGTGCTGGCCTTCGGCCCCGAAGACGACCTGACGATTGTTTCCGAGCTGGAGGAACTGCCTGAAGGCGCCTGGGGCCTGCGGGGCGAGCGCGGGCTGACCTATTCCGCCAGCGTGCCGCAGGGCAATGTCTTGACCCAAGGGGAATGGTGGCCGCAGTTCTACCAGGGCGAACCGCTCGTCTCGGTGGATGAAGAACTGGCCGAGGCCGTCGGCCTGAGGATCGGCGACATCATCCGCGTCGGCGTTCTGGGGTCCGAGGTGACCGCCCGTATCGCCAGTTTCCGCCGGCTCGACTGGGAGAGCATGGGCTTCAACTATGTCTTCGTGTTCTCGCCCAATGCCCTCGCCGGGGCGCCGCACAATGTTGCAGCCACCGTTGCCTTCCCCAGCGGCAGCGAACCGGGCACCTTGCTGCGCGACCTCGCGCGCACCTTTCCGTCAAGCTCGGTGATCGAGGTCGGCCCGATCCTGAGGGAAGCGCGCACCATCCTCGATCAGGTTTCGCTGGCGATCCTGGCCGCCGCATCGGTGGCGGTGCTGGCGGGCGTGGCCGTGCTGCTGGGCGCAATTGCCGCCGCCCGCGCCGCACGCATCTATGACACGGTGATCCTGCGCGTGCTGGGGGCCAGCCGTGGACAGCTGCTGGGCCTGCAATTTGCCGAATTCGGCCTGCTGGCGGCGATCCTGGCCGGGGTTGCGCTGGTGCTGGGCGCAGGGCTTGCCTGGCTGATCATCACCCAGCTGTTCGAATTCGACTGGCTACCCGACTGGCCGCGCATCCTGGCCGTGCTGGGCGCGGGGCTGGTGCTGGTGCTGGGCTTTGCCTTCGCAGCCTCGCTCCCGGTCCTGAGAGCCAGGCCGGCGCAGACGCTGCGCACCCTTTAGGCTGGCGGGCGCAAAGGGAGGTCCCCTTGCGCCCGCCCGTCCTCAGTTGAAGACCGAGATATCGCCGCCCGCTGGCTGGCCGACATAGACCAGCGTGCCGGCCAGCTTATCGTGCAGGCCCTGCTTGCGCTCGGTAAAGGCCACCATGATAAAGCCGATCAAGAGGATGATCGCCGAGAGGATCTTGGCAAAATAGCGCCCGATCGCGCGCGGCAGCGAGATGCGCTGGCCCTGCAGGTCGGTGACCACCATGCCCAGCGCCTTCTTGCCGAGCGTTGCCTGCATCGACGAGCTTTCCATGCCAGCGAAATAGGCCACGCCGACAAGGAAGCTGATGAGGTTAAGGAGGCCACTGCCCTCCGGTTCCGCGCCAGCCAGTGCCGCCTCGTAACCCATGTCGATCCCCAGCACGGTGGCAAGGATCGCCACGCCGATACCAAGGATGATGGCATCGATGATGTAGGCACCAACCCGGCGCCAGAAGCCTGCGTAATTGTCCATGATCTTTCCCCCTCGTTACCCGGAGGGGAATGCATCACACCATCCGCCGCTTGGCAAACGAAAAAGGGGGCCCGAAAGCCCCCTTCCCCGTCCAATGGCTGGCCGGATGCTGCCGGTCAGAAGCTCTTGCGAACGGTCACGCCATAGGTGCGCGGCTGGTTCGGATAGCCCGAGATCGAGCGCGGCTGGCCGGGCGAATCGAACAGCGACAGCAGGTAGCGGTCGTTGAGCAGGTTGCGCGCCCACAGCGTCACATCAAGGCCGAGATTTTCGGATTCGTAGCCGAGCGATGCCGAAAGGTCGTCCACCTGGCGGGTGAACTGGGCGGCGGCGGCAAGCGCGGCGTTGACCCCGCCCCAGAGCGAGGGCTGCAGCCCCTCGATCACCTGCACGCTCGATTCGTGGTGGAAGGTGCTGCGGGCCACGATGGCATCGCCATTGCTGAGCTCGTGCTCGTACTGCGCCCCCACGATAACGGTCCATTCCGGGATACCGGCCGGGCGGGTGCCCGACAGGTCACCCACGATCGAATTCGGGAAGCTGACGTAGTTCGGATCGAGCCAGGTGACGGCAAAGTTCAGCGTCAGCGGGTCGATCGGGTTGGCCATGCTTTCCAGTTCGACGCCCCATGTCCGCTGCTTGCCGGCGTTGGCCAGCAGGAAGCCGGTGCCGGTAAAGGTGTTCGACTGGAACCCGTTGATGTCCTGCCGGAAACCGGTGAGGTTCATCGAGAACACATCCCAGTTGCCCTTCAGACCCAGTTCGATGACCTTCGAGTTTTCCGGGCCGGCAAAGCGGCTGCCCGACGTCTGGTTATTGAAGGTCGGGTTGGCCGCCCTCAGTGCCGGCAGGTCTGCCGCCAGCGGACGGCTGTCACGGGCCAGGTTGAACGAGCTTGCCTTGAAGCCGGTCGCGTAGCTGGCATAGATGTTTACGTCCGGGCTGAGGTCGTAGGCCAGGCGAACGGTGTAGGACAGGTCGTTGTCGCTGGTGCTGCCGTCCTCGATGGCGTTGGGCAGGTTGATGAAGCGCGGGAACAGCTGCAGCGGCCGGCCCACCAGGAACGGGTTCAGGGCACCATTCTTGTTGGCGTCGGCAAATGTTGTCGCCGGGACAACGATCAAGTTGTTGAAGTTCGCCAGTCCGATGGTGGCGGCATAGGTGTTGATCTGATCCTGCGTGGCAAGCACGCCCGGATCAAGTCCGATCTGCTGGCCTACCACCGTGGCAATGGTCTGCGCCCGGATGGCACGGAAACCGGCGTCCACCAGGTCAATGTTGGAGAACACGTCGGACGTCTGGTAATTGGTGACGATCTGCTTGTCGTCCATCGTGT
>CAZTED010000027.1:2194-5078 GCA_964612175.1 uncultured Sphingomonadaceae bacterium | reverse complement strand
GAGAACACGTCGGACGTCTGGTAATTGGTGACGATCTGCTTGTCGTCCATCGTGTAGTTGGCGCCCAGCGTCAGCACCAGGCCATCGGCGACCTCGAAATCGACCTGACCGAACAGCGAAAGCGCATCGTTGGAAAGCTGGAAGGTGCCGGCTTCGGCAAGGCCGGCGGAACCGAACTGGCCGATATACTGGGCCGGGTTGCCGTAAAGCGTGCCGATCGTGCCTTCGAGGAACTGGATCGTGCTGCCGGTGCCATTACCGCCCGCCGAAAGGTCCGCAAAGTTGCGGAACCGGGTTCCCTTTGCCACCTGCTGGTCTTCGGTGATCTTCTCGTCGAAATAGAACAGGCCGGCCAGGAACGAGACCTGACCAACGCTGCCCGATACGCGAAGTTCCTGGGTAAAGGTGTCGAGCTGCTGGTCCTGGAAGCGCTGCAGCAGGTCTAGCGAGGTGAAGTCGACGTCCTGGTCGAACTCGCCATCGGTTTCGCGATAGGCGGTGATCGAGGTCAGCGTCACTCCGCTGCCCAGTTCGAAATCGAGCTGGGCGGAAATGCCCATGTTCTTGATATCGTTGGTCGAGGCAAAGTTGTTGAAGACCACGTCCGCGAAGGGATCGTTCGGATCAGTGAGCTGGCCGCCCAGCGCCAGGATCGCCTGCGAAGCGGCGGAACGCTGAAGGTTGACCACGCCGCAGCAATTCTCGTCGATTTGGTCCATGTCGGCGATGATGCGGGCGGTCACGTTGTTGCCGTTGTCGTACAGCAGCTGGCCGCGCACGAACCAGCGGTCCCGCTCGTTGGTGCGGCTGTTGCTGGCCGCATCGACGTTGTAACCGTCGCGCTTGTTGATGCCACCGGCAAGGCTGAAGGCGAAGCTGTCGCTGATCGGCGCGCTGACATAGGCCCGGCCGACCATGGCATCGAGGTTGCCATAGGACAGTTCCACCGACCCTTCGGGCGTGAACGAGGGGGTCTCGGTGATGATCGAGATAACGCCGGCCGAGGCGTTCTTGCCGAACAGTGTCGACTGCGGCCCGCGCAGCACTTCGATCCGGCTGACGTTGGGCAGGTCGCTGATCTGGGCGGCGGTACGGCTGCGATAGACGCCGTCGACGAACACGCCGACCGACGGCTCGATACCGGCATTGTTGGCACCGTTGCCGAAGCCGCGGATGATGAAGTTGGTGTTGGCCGAGCTCTGCAGCTGGGTAACGCGCAGCGAGGGGACGATCGTCTGCAGGTCCCGCAGGTCGCGGATCTGTTCGCGCTCGAGCGTCTCGGCCGTGGTCACGCTGACTGCCACCGGGGTTTCCTGCAGCGTGGTTTCGCGCTTGGTGGCGGTGACGATGATCATGTTGCCATCAGCCACCTCTTCCTCGGGCGCTTCCTGCGCCTGGGCGGCGAAGGGGAGGGCAACGGCAAATGCGGCGACCCCGCACAGCAGCGAACGGGCATGTGCGGCCTTGCCGGCCTTACGGATTTTCATGGGCTTCTCCATCTCTCCCTCACGTCCCCGGTGCAGGCCTCATGGTCCTGTCTTCCGAGGGTGATGACCCTGATTAGGCCCGCAAACGAGGTTTGCGCAATCGTTAAGCACGATCAGTCCACCAAAACGGTTGCGATTGAAACCGCGCCTGTAGCAAACGGGCCACAATTGCCGGCGCAGGCCTGTTACAGGCAGGCTTTACGGACAGGTTGCCGCAGGTTCGTGCGTCCTTGCCCTTCCCGCCTCCCTCCGCTAGAGCGCGCGGGAATCTTCGCAGGTGCAGCAACTGCGCCCGCATGCAAACTATCCAAAGGCTCCCTTATGTCCGCGCCCCTTCGCAATGTGGCGATCATTGCCCACGTCGACCATGGCAAGACCACCCTGGTCGACCAGCTGTTCCGTCAGTCCGGCACTTTCCGCGACAACCAGCGCGTGGAAGAGCGGGCGATGGATTCCAACGACCTGGAAAAGGAACGCGGGATCACCATCCTGGCCAAGTGCACCAGCGTCGACTGGAACGGCACCCGCATCAACATCGTCGACACCCCCGGCCACGCCGACTTCGGCGGCGAGGTGGAGCGCATCCTGAGCATGGTCGATGGCGTAATCCTGCTGGTCGACAGTTCGGAAGGCGCCATGCCGCAGACCAAGTTCGTCACCGGCAAGGCGCTGAGCCTGGGCCTGAGGCCAATCGTCGTGGTCAACAAGGTCGACCGCCCGGACGAGCGCATCCAGGAGGTGCTGGACGAGGTGTTCGACCTGTTCGTCAGCCTCGACGCAAGCGACGAGCAGCTTGATTTCCCGGTGCTCTATGCCTCGGGCCGCAACGGCTATGCCAACGAGGACCCCTCGCTGCGCGAAGGCACCCTGACGCCGCTGTTCGAGAAGATCGTGGAGCACGTCCCTGCGCCCAGCGCCAACGAGGACGGCCCGTTCAAGTTCCTCGTCACCCTGCTCGACCGCGACAACTTCCTCGGCCGCATCCTCACCGGGCTGGTCGCGCAAGGGACGATCAAGGTCAACGACCCGATCCACGCGCTCGATTCCAGCGGCAAGGTGGTGGAAACCGGTCGCGCCTCCAAGATCCTGGCCTTCCGCGGTCTTGAGCGGGTGCCGGTGGACGAGGCGAAGGCGGGCGACATCATCTCGATCGCCGGCCTCACCACGGCCACGGTGGCCAATACCATCGCCAACCCTTCGGTGTCCGAGCCGATCCAGGCCCAGCCGATCGACCCGCCGACGCTGTCGATGCGATTTGCCGTCAACGACAGCCCGCTGGCCGGGCGCGAAGGCACCAAGGTGACCAGCCGCATGATCCGCGACCGCCTGTTCCGCGAGGCGGAATCGAACGTTGCCATCCGCGTCACCGAAAGCGCCGACAAGGACAGCTTCGAAGT
>CAZTED010000027.1:0-2094 GCA_964612175.1 uncultured Sphingomonadaceae bacterium | reverse complement strand
TTCGAGAAGTACGGCCCCTACAAGGGCCGCATCGAAGGGCGCATCAACGGCGTGCTGATCTCCATGGAAGCGGGCGATGCGGTGGCCTATGCGCTCAACATGCTTGAAGAGCGTGGCGTTCTGTTCATCAGCACCGGCACCAAGCTGTACGAAGGCATGATCATCGGCGAGAACGCCAAGCCGGACGACCTCGAGGTCAACCCGCTCAAGTCCAAGCAGCTGACCAACTTCCGGTCGAGCGGCAAGGACGATGCCATCCGCCTCACCCCGCCGCGCATCATGACGCTGGAACAGGCGATTGCCTATATCGGTGACGACGAGATGGTCGAGGTCACCCCGCAGTCGATCCGCCTGCGCAAGACCTTCCTCGACCCGCACGAGAGGAAGCGCCACAAGCGCAAGGCCGAGGCAGCGTAAGAGGGCCAAGCAAGGGGGCGCCGCCCAAGCGCAACGCCCCCTCCCAACCCTCTCGCATTCCTCGCAGACCTGTCCTAAGGGACCGGCATGGATATCGCCGATCTGCGCGTGGCCCTGTTCAGCGGCAACTATAACTATGTCCGCGATGGCGCCAACCAGGCGCTGAACAGGCTGGTCGATTACCTGCTGCGGCAGGGCGCCAGCGTGCGCGTCTATTCGCCAAAGGTTGAAACACCCGCGTTCGAACCTGCAGGCGACCTGGTGGGCCTGCCCAACCTGCCTATTCCCGGCCGCGGCGAATACCGTTTCTCGCTTGCCCTGTCGGCTGAAGTGAAGAAGGATCTGGAAGCCTTCGCCCCCACCATCGTCCATGTCGCCAGCCCGGATGTGGCCGGCCACCGGGCCGTCACCTGGGCGCGTGAGCGCGGCCTCCCGGTACTCTCCAGCGTGCATACCCGGTTCGAGACCTACCCGCGCTACTATGGCCTCGCCTTCCTTGAGCCGGTGGCCGAGGCAATCCTGCGGCGCTTCTACAGGCGCTGCGATGCGCTGGTCGCCCCGTCCGAGAGCATGGCGCAGGTGCTGCGCGAACAGGGCATGGGCGATGATATCGGCATCTGGTCGCGCGGGGTCGATCGCACCATCTTCGATCCCTCGCGCCGCGACCTTGCCTGGCGGCGCAGCCTCGGCATCGGCGATGGCGATGTGGCCGTGGGCTTCCTCGGCCGGCTGGTGATGGAAAAGGGCCTCGATGTCTTTTCGCAGACCGTGGCCGAGCTGGCGCGGCGCGGCGTCGCACACAAGGTGCTGGTCGTGGGCGAAGGGCCCGCGCGCGAGTTCTTCGAAAGCGCAGTGCCCGGCGGCGTGTTCGCAGGCTTCCAGGGCGGCGCCGACCTTGGCCGGGCCGTTGCCAGCATGGACCTGCTGCTCAACCCATCGATCACCGAGACTTTCGGCAACGTGACGCTGGAAGCCATGGCCAGCGGCATTCCCGTGGTCGCCGCCCGCGCCACCGGCAGCACCAGCCTGGTTGCCGATGGGGTAACCGGACGGCTGGTAGAGCCGGGCCGGTCAGACCTGTTCGCCGATGCAGTCGCCGCCTACTGTGCCGATCCCGCCCTGCGATCGGCCCACGGCAATGCCGGCGAATTGCGCAGCCGCGACTATGCCTGGGACGCAATCAATTCCGCCGTTGCCCGCGCCTACCTGCGGCTGGTCGGCCAGCGTCGCCCGGTGCCCTCAGCGCAGCACGCCGCTGTCGCGCATTGACCGCGCATAGAGCGTGATCGCCAGCATCACCGCGAAAACCACCGCCACTGTGGCATAGGTGGCCGTGGTATCGGTCATCCCCGGCACGGGGTTGGCCACGCCGTAGGCATTCGACAGCACCAGCCCTGCCAGGCTCAGCAGCAGCACCGGATAGGCCAGCGCGCGGCGCAGCAGCAGGAACACGGCTCCGCCCACGCCCGCCCAGACGCCGGTGGCCCAGGCAAGATCGGCCCACAGCGGGAAGCCGGAGAAATAGTCCACCGCCACCTCCGCATCGATGCCGAACGGCTCCACCATGGCCTTCATGTAGGCAAGGTTGCCGCTTTGCGACATCACGTAGTCATAGGCCCCGAACAGGGTGAACAGCAGCACCAGTGTGCCGACCACCCACAGGTGCCACGGCGCATT
>CAZTED010000026.1:0-22768 GCA_964612175.1 uncultured Sphingomonadaceae bacterium | reverse complement strand
TGGCGGGCGAAGTGACGCGCGACCTGCAGGTCTCGCTCGGCTACACCTGGCTGGACGGCGAGATCACCGCCACCACCAGCGCCGCGCCCGCGGGCCGCGACCTGCAGCAGCTGCCCGGCCACCAGGTTTCAGCCTGGGCGCGCTACCAGCTGACCGACCGGTTCGGCCTTGGTGCCGGCCTGATCCACCAGTCGAGCCAGTTCACCACCCTCACCAACGCGGTGGTGATGGAATCCTACGCCCGGATCGATGCGGCGCTGTACTACGATGTCAACGAAACGCTGACGCTGCAGCTCAACGTCGAGAACCTGTTCGACGCGAACTATTACCCCTCGTCGCACAACGACAACAACATCCAGCCCGGCGAACCGCTGAACGCCACCCTGGCCGCGCGGCTGCGGTTCTGATCGATTGAAGCAGGCCGGGGTTGGCGGGGGCGGGGCCTACTGCCCCTGCCCCTCACCCTCGATCCGCATTGCGGGGACGGCACGGGCCGCGTCGGCCGGGTCGATCCCCGGGGCCGGTGCGGCGCTCAGCCGTTCGCTGCGGCGGGCCACGCGACCGGCGCGCTGGATCGCCTCCACCAGCCGCGGATAGACGCCGCAGCGGCACAGGTTGGGCACGGCGGCCACGATGTCCTCCTCGGTGGGAGAGGGGTTGCGGGCGATCAGGGCCGCCGCCGCGATCACGATCCCCGGCGTGCAGAAGCCGCACTGGATCGCCTGTTCGGCCACCATCGCCTGTTGCACCGGGTGGCTGCGGTCGCGGCTGAGGCCTTCGATCGTGGTCACGAAGCGGCCCTCCGCCTCGGCCAGGGTGACAAGGCAGGATCGCAGCGCCTCGCCATCGATCAGCACCATGCAGGCGCCGCAATCGCCCACCCCGCAGCCGTACTTGGTGCCGGTCAGGTTGGCCGCATCACGCAGCGCCCACAGCAGGGGCGTCTGCGGGTCCATGTCGAAACGGACCGGGCGGTCGTTGACGGTAAGAGCAGTCACGAGATGCCAGCCGGACCCTAGTTGCGCCAGCTCGGATCGATCTTGTCGATCCGCCGGGTCCAGGCCCGGAAATCGAGCTTGCCGAAATCGTCGACCAGCATCAGGTCGCGGTCGCGCTGGTGGACCTCGATCACTTCGGGCGGGACCATGATGGGCTCGCCGATCGAATAGGTCTTCACCTGCACCTCGCAGGCGCGCTGGAACATGTAATAGAGGAAGAACATCTCGTAGATGGTCTTGCCCATCAGCACCGGCCCGTGGTTCTTGAGCATCAGCACCTGCCGGTTGCCGAGGTTGCGGACCAGCCGCTCGCCTTCCTCGGGCCGCACGGTAATCCCTTCGAAATCGTGGTAGCCGACCAGCCCCTCGAAGAAGCACGAATAGAAATTGGTCGGCGTCAGCCCTTCCTTAGAACAGCACACCGCCATGGTATCGGGCGTGTGGGTGTGGACGATGGCATGGGCCCAGTCGAGCGCACGGTGGAAGGTGGCGTGCTGGGTGAAGCCCGCCAGGTTGACCGGGTGCGGGCTGTCCGACAGCTTGTTGCCGTCACCGTCGATCTTGATGAGGTTCGATGCCGTCACCTCGTCCCACATCAGGCCGAAGGGGTTGATCAGGAAGGCGTCCCGTTCGCCCGGCACGCGCAGGGTGATGTGGTTGTAGATGCCTTCGCACCAGCCCATGTGGTCGAAGATGCGGTAGCAGGCGGCAAGGTCCAGCCGGGCCTGCCATTCCTCGGCACTGCAATCGATGGGCGGCTTTGCCGTTTCGGGCCGCAGCTGCGTTGCCATTCGCTCTTCTCCCTCGCGAACCTCTCCAATGGCCTGCTTGTAGGACCAGAACCATGACAAGCCAATGGGCCCCCCGCTGCGTTTCACCGCAGGCGCTGTCCGCAAACGCAATTGACTTTGTCCCGACAATTGGCGAGCCAGTGCAGTGATCGACCGGTCAGAACCGGCGGCATGGGACTTTTCGGGAGGGATTCGATGGCAGGCGAGCTGGGCTTCGGCCAGCCGATGGGGGGCGTGGCGCAGACCGCATTCATCGTGCCCGATCTCGACGCCGCGATCCGCCGGTGGGCCACCGACATGCGCGCCGGCCCGTTCTTCGTCCTCCCCCACCTGCTGGTCCCCGGTCAGGTCTATCGCGGGCAGGAAAGCCGCGCCGACGTGACGCTAGCCATGGGCTTTGCCGGGCACATGATGATCGAACTGATCCAGCCGCTGGACGACAACCCCTCGGTCTACAAGGAAACCATCGACACGCGCGGCTATGGCTACCACCACATGGGGATCGCCTGCGCCGACGTGGAAGCCGATGTCGCCGCCTATGCCTCACGCGGCTGGCACGAGGCCTATCGCGCGGCTGTTCCCACCGGCGGAGAGGTGGTCTACCTCGACAATGGCGAAGGCGCTGCCACCGGCTTCATAGAACTGCTGCCGGTGACCCCCGGCATGGATGAAACCTTCACCCGCTTCTGGGAAGCGAGCCGTGCCTGGGACGGCCGCGACCCCATCCGCCCTTTCTCCTGAGGATCGACACGAGATGACCCCTGCACCCGATACCGGAGCCGCCACCACCGGCAACTGGATGAAGAATTCCCCCGCCTACCAGACGCTGCTGGTGTTCCTGCTGGCATTGAACTTCGGCATCGTGTTCTTCGACCGGCAGGCGCTGAACGTGCTGATCCCCGTGGGCGTGGAGCAGGACCTCCAGCTTACCGGCACCCAGATCGGCCTTCTGGCCGGCGGCCTGTCGTTCAGCTGGGCGATCGCGGCCTTCTTCGTGGGCAAGCTCTCCGATAGCCTGGGCAAGCGCAAGATCCTGCTGGTCATGGCGACGGTGGGCTTCTCGCTGTGCTCGTTCCTGTCGGGCCTTGCCACCAGCTTCGTGTTCCTGTTCGCCGCCCGCCTGCTGATGGGCGCGGCAGAAGGCGGCGTGATGCCGATCAGCCATGCCATGGTCGCTTCCGAAGTGAACCCGGCCCGCCGCGGGCTGGCGCAGGGCGTGGCCCAGAACCTTGGCTCCAACCTGCTCGGCAGCTTCCTTGCCCCGGTAGTGCTGGTGTGGTTCGCCACCCAGTATTCGTGGCGCGAGGCCTTCTACCTTGCCGGTGCGCCGGGCCTGCTTTCGGCCGCGCTGATCTGGTTCCTGCTCAAGGAGCCCGCCCCCGTCGCCAAACCCGAGGGCGAGGCCGGCCGGTCGATGTCGTTCATGGATGCGCTGAAGGTGCGCAACATGTGGATCTGCGTGGTCGTGGGCGTGCTGATGGTGGCGCATTTCGTGATCACCTGGGCCTTCATGCCGCTCTACCTGGTGCAGGGCAAAGGCCTCGATTCCGAAACGATGAGCTGGGTCATGGGCACGCTGGGCATTGCTGCGGCGATCTACAGCTTCACCATTGCCGGCCTGTCCGACGTGATCGGCCGCAAGCCGGTGATGGTCTGGCTGCCGTTCCTTGCCGTGCTCGGCCCGCTGGGGGCGATGTACTGGGATGGCGGCGCGGTGGGCCTCGCCGCGATCTTCTTCGTCGGCTGGGCGGTCAACGGCATCTTCCCGATCTTCATGGCCACCATCCCGTCCGAGACGTTCAGCGCCCGCCACCATGCCACCGTGCTGGGCCTGGCGATGGGCAGCTGCGAGGTGCTGGGCGGCGTGTTCGGCCCGCCGCTGGCAGGGATGCTGAACGATGCCTTCGGGATCGACAGCTTCCTGTGGGTGCTGATCGTCCTTTCCATCATCAGCGGCTTTGTCGCCATGGGCCTGAAGGAAACCGCACCGGCAGTGCTGGCAAAGAAGGGCCTTGCCCCGCAGGAGGCCTGATACCGGCTGCCCGTCCCGGATTGCGGGCCGGTCCTTCGGGGCCGGTCTTTCGCGGATGGGCCGCCTAGACCCGCCCGACCAGTTGGACTAAGTCAAATAGCACGCCCCGAGTCCTGCATCAGACGGGACCGGGAACCAGAGAGCCTGCAAGGAGAGCGCATATGCCCGAAGCCCCCACGACCGAGCCATGGGCCGGTACCCCGCCCGTGCCGCACACCCTGCGGCCCGGCGCCAAGCCCGAAGCCTACATGGCCAAGATCGCCGAGGGCGACGAGCGCTACTGGGTGCCGATCGTGGAGGATGTCTATTCCAAGCCGGTCTGGATCAGCCCCACGCTCAACATGTGGGCCGACGTGCTGATGGCCAAGAAGCCGTGCATCGTGAACCGGCATTACCACCCCAAGCCGATCTGGGCCTATACCATCAGCGGCAAGTGGGCCTACCTGGAGCATGACTGGACGGCCACCGCCGGCGACTTCATCTTCGAAGCCCCGGGCGAGAGCCACACCCTGGTCGCTTACGAGCACCCTGACCCGATGAAGGTATTCTTTGTCGTCTCCGGCCCGCTAATGTGGCTGGACGAACAGGGCAACACGGTGGGCCACTTCGACGTGTTCGACTACATGACGATGGCCCGCGAGCATTACGAGAAGGTCGGCATCGGCGCCGCTTACGTCGACACGCTGATCCGGTAACATAACGAAAATCAACGGGAGAACCACCAATGGCCACCATGACCGCGCCCCCAAGCGACAAGGCGGAAATCGTCGACATCAAGTATCCGTACAAGGAAATCGTCGAGCGCTGCTCGCCCGCCGGCCGCTACATCGACGCGCAGAGCGACGTTGACAGCCCGTGGGTACCGTTCGGCCCCAATGCCGCGATCAAGCACCTGGCCTTCGACGTGCGTCGCAACCTCTATTCCAACATCCTGTGGGTGAAGAGCCCCGGCGTGATCGGCACCCACTTCCACCGCGGCACCATCACCATGGTGTGCCTGGAAGGCAGCGTGCGCTACCTGGAATATGACTGGGTGGCATCGCCCGGCGGGCTGATCCTGGAAGTGCCGGGCGAAAGCCACACGCTGGTCACCGAGCATCCCGAAGGCTGCAAGCTGTTCGGCTGGATGGAAGGCCCGATCGACTTCTACGATGGCGATGCCAACCTGGTGGAAACGGTCGACGTGTTCTGGATGATCAACCACTATGAAACGCACTGCCGCGACCACCAGATGAAGATCAACCCGAAGCTGTATCTGTAAAGGAAGGCGCCACCATGGCCTCGCAGGAAAAGCCGTCACTGGGCGGCATGAAGGCACCCCCCAGCGGCGCCTACAAGATCGTCAACGTGCCCGAAGCGCACAAGGCGATGCTCGACCAGTATTGCATCTCGGGCACCTATGTCGGCCCGTCGGAGGAGGAGAGCCCGTGGGTTCCCTTCGGCGACAATGCCGCCATCCGCCACCTGGCCTTCGACGTGCGCAACAATGTCTATGCCAACGTGCTGTGGATCAAGAGCCCGGGCGTTATCGGCACCCACAAGCACCGCGGCATGGTGTGGGCGATCGGGCTGGAAGGTTCGTTCCGCTACCTCGAATATGACTGGGTCTGCCGCCCGGGCGATTTCATCACCGAATTCCCCGGCCACGCGCATACCCTCGTCACCGACGAGCCCGATGGCATGAAGGCCTTCTTCTGGATGCAGGGCGCCAACGAGTTCTACGACGACCAGGGCAACTTCGTCGAAACGCTCGACGTGTGGTGGTTCATCAGCCACTACGAGACCTACTGCCGCGAGAACAACCTGCCGATCAACCGCCAGCTGTACCTGTAAGCGGCTGATGGCGGGAGGGGCCTTCATCGACGCAGTCGGCGGACAGCATCCGCGCAATGCCTGGTACATGGCCAGCTGGGACAAGGACGTTCCCGCTGGCGAGGTGGTAGCCGCCACCATCCTGGGGCAGCCGCTCGTACTCGCCCGTGACGATCAGGGCGCGGTCTTCGCCATGGAGGACCGCTGCCCGCACCGCGCCGCGCCGCTCAGCAAGGGAAAATGCGAAGAGGGCGGCATCCGCTGCTGGTATCACGGCGTGCGCTTTGCTGCCGATGGCCGTGCGGTGGAGGTGCCGGGGCAGGATACCATTCCGCCCGCGCTGAAAGTGCGCACTTTCCCGGTGGTGGAGCGGCACGCGGCGTTCTGGGTGTGGATGGGCGATCCGGCTCGCGCCGATGAAAGCCTGATCCCGCCCTTCGTGGGCTATCGCGATCCCGCCTGGGCGATGACGCCGGGGCGGCTGGACTATGTTGCCCCTGCCCGTCTGATCCATGACAACCTGCTGGACCTGTCGCACATCGCCTATGTCCACCGCGAGACCTTTGGCGGCGGTAACGACACTTCGGCGGATGGGTGGCTGGCAAGCAATGTCACCACCACCACCCTGCCCGATGGCGTAGCGGTGGAGCGGGCGCGTTGCGGCATGCCGCCCAACCGCAACAGCGGCCTGGCCGACATGGAAGCGGCCGACCTGTGGAGCCGTTATACCTTCACCGTGCCGGGCGTGTTCATCCTGCAGACCGACCGCTATCCGGCAGGTACCATGGACCCCGAAGCCATGCAGCGCTGCCCTGACAAATCGCTGCTGACCACCTTCACCTGTCAGGCCGTCACCCCGCTGACGGCGGACACCGCCTGCTGTTTCTTCGCCTTCGGGGGGCCAGCCGCCACCCATGCGCACATGCAGGATTTCTTTGCCGACCTGGGGCTGCGCGCCTTCCTTGAGGACAAGGACATGATCGAGGCCCAGTGGCGCGTGATGCAAGCGACCCACACCGGCGTGATGCCGCTGGCGATGGACCAGGCAGTGCTGAAATACGAAGCCGTGAACAAGCGGCTGCTGAAAGCGGAGATGGAGCAGCCATGAAGACCCTCGACCAGTTCGACCTGACCGGCCGCTCCGGCCTTGTCACCGGGGCAGCCTCGGGCATCGGCCTTGCCTATGCCGAAGTGCTGGCAGAGGCAGGCGCCAGGGTCACCCTGACCGATATCGATGCCGAAGGCGCGGCGCGCGAATGTGCGCGGCTGGTGGACCAGGGCTACGAGGCGCGGTGGGATAGCTGCGACGTATCCCGGCTGGACGAAGTGGCCCGCGCCTTCGACCACCACGTGGCCGCCTATGGCGGGTGCGACGTGGCCTTTGCCAATGCCGGCCTCGATGTCGGCAACGGTTTCTGGACGCCGGAGGGCGCGCGCAATCCTGATGGCCAGATCGATGTCTATGACCCGGACCGCTGGTACAAGTCGATCGGCGTCAACCTCAACGGCGTGTTCCACACCGTGCGCGAGGCGGCGCGGGTGATGAAACAGAACACGCACCGGCGCGGCGGCTCCATCGTCATCACCAGCAGCAATGCGGCCGAGGTGAACGAGGCGATCGTGGGCGTGCCCTACATGGCGGCAAAGGCCGGGGTGAAGCACTTCATGCGCCACGCCGCCTATGAACTTGCCGCATACGGCATCCGCGTGAACGCCATCGCGCCGGGGCCTTTCGTGACCAATATCGGCGATGGCTGGGTGAAGAAGAACCCCGCCGCCAAGGCCGCCTGGGACGAACTGGTGCCGGTCGGCCGCATGGCCGAAACATACCAGATCAAGCCGCTGGCCCTGCTGCTGGCGTCTGATGCCGGCAGCTACATGACCGGCGCGCACGTGATGATCGACGGCGGGATGCAGCTGGGGCCGGTCAAGCCGTTGAACGGTTGAACCAGCGCTGCTAGTGCATTTTTGCATTGTGTAAAAAACGGAGACGAGATGACCACCAAGGCCGAAGCCGCGATCTGCCGCGGGCACGATCACCCCTTCACCATCGAGCCGGTGGAACTGGCGGATCTGGCAGCCGACGAGATCCTGGTGCGCGTGGTCGCCTGCGGCATCTGCCACACCGACCTTGCCGTGCGCGATGCCCAGCTGCCGGTGCCCCTGCCGGTGGTGCTGGGCCATGAAGGTGCCGGCATCGTGGAGGCCGTGGGCAGCGGCGTGACCGGTGCCAAGCCGGGCGACCGGGTGGTGATGAGCTTCAATTCATGCGGCCATTGCCCCAGCTGCGATGTCGAGGCGCCGACCTACTGCTACAATTTCTTCCCGCACAACTGGTCGGGCACCCGCGCCGACGGCACGCCGACCATGCTCCACAACGGGGAGCCGATGGCGGCCAACTTCTTTGGCCAGTCCGCCTGGGCAACCATGGCCATCGGGCACGAGCGCAACACCATTGTCCTGCCGGAACGGTTCGATGCCATCCCGCTCGACATGATCGCCCCCATCGGCTGCGGCCTGATGACCGGGGCGGGCGCGGTGCTCAATGCCATGAAGGTGCGCAGCGGCCTGCCGATCGCGGTGTTTGGCGCGGGCACCGTGGGCATGGCCGCGATCATGGCGGCAAAGATCGCCGGCGCGAACCCGATCATCGCGGTCGACGTCAACGACAGCCGGCTGGAACTGGCCAGGGAACTGGGCGCGACCCATGCCTTCAACGGCAGGGATGACGCCGTGGGCAAGATCCGCGAGCTGGTGCCGCAGGGCCTTGGCTCGGTGCTCGACACGACCGGCATCAACAAGGTGATCGAGGATGCCTGGAGCCTGCTCGCCCCCAAGGGCATCTGCGGCATCGTGGGCGCCAGCGACCCGACCGACAACCTCACCTTCAACGAAGCCGCCTTCATGGGCGGCGGGCGCACGGTCATGGGGATCCTGGGCGGCAACAGCGACGGCGCGCCGTTCCTGATCGAACTGCTCGACCATCACCTTGCCGGCCGCTTCCCGTTCGACAAGCTGATCGGCCATTTCGATTTCAGCCAGATCAACGAGGCGATCGAGGCGAGCGAGGCCGGCCACGTGGTCAAGCCGGTGCTGCGGATGGGCGCCGAGTAACCCGGTACGCAAGGGAGGGGGTAATGACGATGGGACGATTGCTTGCTTCGCTGCTGGCCCTGCTGCTGGCCGTGCCTGCCGCCTTGCCCGCCATGGCGCAGGATGCCCCTGCCCCGCCCTTGCGGATCGAGGTGCTGCGCACCAGCGAAGGTTCGCTGCACGTCAATTCCGCCCTCATCATGGGGGAGCGCGAGGCGGTGCTGGTCGATCCTCCCTTCACCCTGGCCGATGCCCACCGGGTAGCCGGCATGGTGCTCGACAGCGGGCGCACGCTGACCCATGTGTTCGTCACCCACGATCACCCGGATCACTTCTTCGCGATGGAAGTGCTGGCCGAGGCCTTCCCCAATGCCCGCATCGTTGCCCACCCCACGGTAGTGGCCGACATCTGGCGATCGCTGCCGTTCAAGGTGGCGCGGTGGAGCCCGGCGCTGGGCGCCAACGGCCCTGCATACCCGTCCGCCCCGCAGGCCTTGCAAGGCGATGCGATCATGCTGGAAGGCCATGAACTGCGCGTGCTGGGGCCGATGCAGGGGGACCACCGCCATTCCACCGTCCTGTGGATCCCGTCGATCCGCGCCCTGGTGGCCGGCGACATCGTGTTCAACGAGGTGCACCTGTGGCTGGGTGAACACGATGCGGGCGCCGTGGCGGCATGGGGCGATACGGTGGAGCAGCTGCTGGCGCTCGATCCCGCAATCGTCGTGGCCGGGCATGCCCGTCCCGGCCTGCCCGATGACGTGACCGGCCTGCACTTCACCCGCGATTACCTTGCCGCGTGGCCGGAACTGGTGGCGGCATCGGCCGATTCCGACGACATGCAGGCCCGCGTGCGCGCCGCCTTCCCCACCACCATCGACGTGCTGGGCAACTTCATCCTGGTCAATTCCACCGAAGTGGCCAAGGGCGAACAGCCGATCTGGACCGAATAGGACAAGACCCCCAAGTGAAAGCCGTCACCTTCCAGGGATTGCACACGCCGCTGGCCTTCGAGGACCTTCCCGATCCTGCGCCCGGCGAAGGCGAGCTGGTGGTGAAGGTCGGTCGCTGCGGCATCTGCGGCAGCGACCTGCACATGACCGAGGACGCCGCCTATGGCTGCCAGAAGGGCGACGTGCTGGGCCACGAATTCGCCGGCGAGGTGGTGGCGCTGGGCCGCAACACGCAAGGCCCGAAGGTGGGCGACCTTGTCTCCGTAATCCCGCTGAAAAGCTGCGGGACCTGCGAGCATTGCCGCAAGGGCGAGGTGCAATGGTGCGACAGCTTCGGCCTGCAGGGCGGCGGCTATGCCGAATATGCAGTGACCCGGCCCAACCAGTGCATCCCCCTGCCCAGCGGCCTTTCGCTGGCCGATGGCGCGCTGATCGAGCCGCTGGCCGTGGCCCTGCACGGGATCAACCTGTCGGGCATGAAGACGGGCGACAAGGTGCTGGTGCTGGGTGCGGGGCCGATCGGCCTTGCGGTCGCCTTCTGGGCCAAGCGAATGGGCGCAGGCCGGGTGGCCGTGCAGGATATCGCCACCTTCCAGCAGGAACGCGCCGAGCACATGGGCGCTGACGTCTTCGTGGTCGATCCCGGAAACCCCGTTGCCAGTGCAGAGCAGGGCCTGGGCGGCAAGGCCGACGTGGTGTTCGAATGCGTCGGCCTGCCTGGCCTGATCGCGCAAGCGGTGGAGCAGGTGCGCCCGCGCGGAACGATCCTGCTGCTGGGCCTGTGCACCAAGCCGGACACCTTCAACTCCTTCGCCATGCTGAGCAAGGAAGTGCGGCTGGTCACCTCCGCCTTCTTCACCGTGCAGGAATACGAGGCGGCACTGGCCGCGCTGGAGCAGGGCGCCCTCGCCCCGCGCCTGATGGTGACCGGCACCATCACCCTGGCCGAAACGCCGAGCGTCTACGAAGCGCTCAAGAAGCGGACCGAGCAGTGCAAGGTGATGATCGCACCTTGAGCTTTCGATGAGCGCCAGTTCCCCGGACCGCGCGCGGCTGACCCGCGGTTCCATTGCCGGGCACCTCGTGCGGCAGACCGCGCCGATGATCGTGGGGGTCACCGCGATCATGTCGATTGGCCTCGTCGATGCCTATTACATCGGCCAGCTGGGCGCGACCGAGCTGGCGGCGATGAGCTTCATCTTCCCCGTTTCCACCGCGCTTGGCAGCGTTGGCGTGGGGGTCATGGCAGGCACCAGCTCGGTCGTGGCCCGGGCCATCGGCGCGGGCGACGAGGCGCGGGCCATGCGCTGCGCCGCGCTCGGCATCCTGCTGGGCCTGGCCGCCGGGGTGGTGGTGGCCGCGCTGCTGGCCCTGGGGCACGATGCGCTCTTCGGCGTGATGGGCGCGGATGGCGCGATGCTGCGCAACATCGGCACCTACATGCTGCCCTATGCGCTGGGCTTCCCGCTGTTGCTGACGGTCTCGGGCATGAACGGCGTGTTGCGGGCGCAAGGGGCGGCGTCGAAAAGCACCATTGTCTCGATCAGCTTTGCCGGGGCCAACTGGGTGCTCGACCCGATCCTGATCCACGGCGCCTGGGGCATTCCCGCTTTCGGCATGGCGGGCGCCGCCTATGCCACCATTGCCGGCTGGGTTATCGGCTGCGGCGTGGGCCTGTGGCTGGTGCGCAATGGCGAAGTGCCCTTCCGCCCGCGCGCGTTGCTGGGCATCGACATCCGCCCGGGCCTTGCCGACGTGATGCGCGTGGCGGTGCCGGCGGCGGTGACCAATTCTATAAACCCGGTGGGCCTTGCCGTGATGACCGCCCTGCTGGCCGGGGCGGGAACCGCGGCGATCGGCGGCTTCGGCGTGGGCGGGCGGCTGCAGATGGCCGCCGTGGTGCCGCTGCTCGGCCTGTCGGGGTCGATCGGGGCCATCGTCGGCCAGAACTGGGGCGCGGGGCTGCATGACCGGGCGCGCACGGCCATGGTGCAGGCAGGGCTGTTCTGCGTGGTCTACGGGATCGCCGCGGCGCTGGTGCTGTACTTCGCGCGGCACTGGTTCGCCGGCCTGTTCAGCGAGGATGCGGCCACCATCGCTGCCGCTGCCCGCTATCTGGAGATCGCGGTCTGGGGCTATGCCGCCTATGGCCTGTTCATCATGGGCAACGGGGCCTTCAACGCAATCGACCATGCCCGCGTGGCGCTGGGCCTGTCACTGGCGCGGGTGGGCGCGGTGATGCTGCCCTTCGCGCTGCTGCTGCGGCCGGCCTGGGGCGCGGATGCGGTCTATGGCGCGGAGCTGCTGGCCAATCTGCTGGGCGGCACGGTGTCGATGGCGCTGGCCTGGTACTTCCTCAGCCACCGCAAGCGGCATTCACCGGCCTAGGCGCAAGGCGGCAGCGGCGCGGCACGCAAGGCCTCTGCAAGGCGCATGTAGGCCGGGCCCCCGGCTGCCTGATCGACCGCTGTCGCCAGTGCCCGGTAATCGGCCAGCACCCGCTCTCCCGCGCTGCTCAGGCACGCCCCGGCCTGCCTGCCGCCGCCGGCACGGGTTTCCACCAGCCGCTGGGCAAAGCAGCGGTTCATGGCATCCACCAGCAACCAGGCGCGGCGATAGCTCATGCCCAGGTGACGGGCCGCGGCGGAGATCGAGCCGGTGTCGCGGATCGCGGCCAGCAGGTCCGCCTTGCCCGGCCCCATGGCGATCTCGTCGCCGCAATAGAGCTGGATACGGATCTTGAGGCGGGCCATCGCCCGCCATTAGCACAGGATCGGCCGTCAGCTAAGCGGGCGGCTGTTGCCAAAGAACAGCGCCTGGCTGATCGCGGCGCGCACGGTGTCTTCCTGGAAGGGCTTGGTGATGAGGTAGGTCGGCTCGGGCCGGTTACCGGTCAGCAGCCGCTCGGGATAGGCGGTAATGAAGATCACCGGCACCTGGGTGATGGCAAGGATATCATCCACCGCATCGAGGCCCGACGACCCGTCGGCAAGCTGGATATCGGCCAGCACGAGGCCGGGGGTCCGCTCTCCCACCACCTGCACCGCTTGGCGGCGCGTCGCTGCGGTGCCGCAGATGGTGTGGCCAAGCGAGCTGACGAGGTCTTCCAGCTGCATCGAGATTAGCGGCTCGTCCTCGATGATCAGCACCGATGTGGCCGTCTCGCGGTCGATCTCGGCAATGGCCTCGCGCACCAGTTGCTCGACCTCATCCTGCCCGATCTGCATCACGGCAGCCGCTTCGCCGGGAGAAAAGTCTTCCACCGTGGTCAGCAGCAGGGCCTGCCGGTTGAGCGGGGTGATCCGGGCCAGCTGGCCCTGCGCTGCAACCTCGTGCAGCGATGCGCCGCGCATGTCGCCCGCCGGTTCGAGATAGGCGCTGGCCCACAGCTTCGTAAATGCACGGTAGAGCGGCACCCGCCCCTCGTGCAGGCTTTGGGCAAGCGCCGGATCGGCGAGCGCCGCTTCCAGCGTGGCCTTCACGAATGCATCGCCAGTGACCTGCGAACCTGTCAGCGCACGCGCATAACGGCGCAGGAATGGCAGGTGGGCGGCAACTTCGGCCCCGATCGACATGTCTGGTCCCTTCCCGGTCAAGTGGTCCTTTCACCAACGCCCCGGAGCAGGTGCGGGTTCCCGCCGGGCACGCACGAAATGCCATTTTCCGGCCACCGCTGCCCGTGGCCGCCCCCTTCGCAAGGGCACATCATGCGGCAGGAATGGCGGCCCGTCTGCAAGATTTTTCGCCGCATCCGGGAACCCGCCACCCGATGTCCCGTTTTGTCCCTGTCACCGCCGGGACATCCCCTCCCGTCCAAGCCGACGGTGGCACGATCCCCGGGGGCCTCCGTTCCAGCGAACGGGGGCCCTTTTTCTGATTTGCGGGTGCAAGTGCGGGCGGGGCAGGACCGGCCGGCAGGGCGCTCACAGCGCCTTGCGATAGATCCGGTATTCGCGGTTCATCCTGGCCTCGATGGCCTCGGCAATGGCGACCATGCCCTGGTTGTCCTCCAGCACCCAGCCCACCTCCGCGCGCCGCGTGCCACAGACACCCACGGCATAGCGGCGGATGTACTCGATCATCATGAAGGCCAGCTGGCTGGCCATGCGCGAGTTCTGGTACTTGCCGACAACGCCCATCAGCGGCACCCGGAAATTCGGGCTGTGCGGCTTGCGCAGCCACCACAGCAGCTTTGCCCAATTGAACGGATAAAGCCTGCCATTCATGTGGATCAGCTTCTGGTTGATGTCGGGCCAGCTCAACATGAAGGCGGCCGGCTCGCCATCCACCTCGGCAATCATGTTCGCACCTTCGAGGATCAGCGGCCTCAGCTTCCTGCCAGCATAGGCCTTTTCGGTTTCGGTGAAAGGCACGAAGCCCCAGTTCTTCGACCAGGCCTCGTTGAGGATGGCGATGATCGTTTCGGACTCTTCGGCAAAGCGGCTCTTGTCCACGGTGCGGATGCGGATGCGGCTGTTCTTCTCGCCCATGGCCACCACGCGGTTGACGATCTCGGGGAAACCGTCGGCCACATTGTGCAGGTCATAGGTGTACAGCTTCTTCGCCACGTCATAGCCCAGGCCTTCGATCCAGCCCTGGTAGTGCGGCTTGTGATGGCCCATCATGATCATCGGCGGGTGGTCATGTCCGTGGGTCAGCAGCCCCGGCTCCTCCCAAACCGACAGGCTGATCGGCGCGAGCACGCGGGTCATGCCCTGGGCGCGCAGCCAGTCTTCCGCGGCAGCGATGAGGGCCTGGGCCACCGCCTCGTCCTCGGCTTCGAGCAGGCCCCAGTTGCCGGTGCCCGGACCCATGCCCTGTTCGGGCGGCTGTTGCAGCGCCAGCTCGTCGATATGGGCGGAAATGCGGCCCACCACGCGGCCCTGGCGGCGGGCGAGCATGTAATGGGTGCGGGCATGTTCGTGGAACGGGTTGCGCCCGGGCGTCAGCAATTCGACCATGTCGGCACGCAGGGGCGGCACCCAGTTGGGATCGTCGGCGTTCAGGCGATAGGCCAGATCTATGAACGCGGAGAGGTCGCCCTTGCCGGAAACCGCCGCAATCTCTATTTTGCTGTCAACCAAGACCTGCCGCCTACCCTTTTGGATACCTGTTCATTCGCGGTTAGCTCTGCTTATGCTTTGCGCCAAGTGTCAATCAGGCCGCCCCGGCGACAGTGCTTGACCTGCAACAAGGCACAGGATCGACCGGAACCCTATGTTACTTATTGCCATGACCGCCATCCAGACCATCAACCCGGCCGCAGATGCCTTCGCCCCGGCTGCTCCGCTGAAGAAGTCGGAGATACCGGATGACCGCGAACTGCTGCGCGCTGCGGCGGAGCTGACGCGCGACATCAGCACGGCGCGGCCGGAGATCTACTGGCCCGACATGCTGCTGTCCGCGCTGGTCGGTTTTGGCGCGATGGCCGGCGCGATCCTGATCGGGGACACCGCTCTGGCCCTGCTGTGCGCCGCCATCAGCGTGATGGGCCTCTACCGCGCGCTGCTGTTCATTCACGAGATCACGCACCTGCACAGGGACGCCCTGCCCGGCTTCCGGACCGCGTGGAACCTCCTCGTCGGCATTCCCCTGCTGACCCCCAGCCTGATGTACGAGCAGGTCCACACGATCCACCATTCGCGGATGCGCTATGGCACGCCAGAAGATCCGGAATACCTGCCGCTGGCGCTGATGAAGCCGTGGAGCCTGCCGCTGTTCATCCTGATCGCCCTGTTGGCGCCGGTCGCGGTGATCTTTCGCTGGGGAGTGCTGGCGCCGCTGGGGCTGCTGATCCCCAAGGTGCGCGAGTTCGCATGGGAGCGTGGCTCCTCTCTGTCGATCAACCCCGAATTCCGCCGCCGTCCGCCCGAGACGCAGGAGCAACGCCGCTGGTTCGCCTGGCAGCAGGTCGGCGCCAGCCTGTGGGCCCTGGTTGTGATCTCCACGCCGTTCTGGCTCGGCTGGAAGCCGTTGCTGGTGGCGCTGGCCGTTACCTCGCTGGTTGCCATGCTGAACCAGATGCGCACGCTGGTTGCCCACCTGTGGGAGAACGATGGCGAGCGGCTGAGCGTGACCGCGCAGTATCTCGATTCGGTCAACGTACCGGGCCTGGTGGCAGGGTTCTGGGCCCCGGTGGGCCTGCGCTATCACGCCACGCACCACCTGCTCCCCAGCCTGCCCTACCACTCGCTGCATGAAGCGCACCGCCGCCTTTCGGCGCACATGGGCGCAGGGTCGACCTATGACGGCGCGATCCACAAGGGCATGGTGCCGCTGATGCTGAAGATTGCCCGCAGCACGATGGGGCGCCGCGCCTAGCAGGCGTTCCCGCGCGCGCCGCACGGCAGTTGCGCAGCGGTCCCGTAGCTGGTCTACTCAAGCCAGAGGATAATCGGCCGGGAGGGGGCTTGCCATGGGCATCGGGCGCACGTTCGTCACTGCATTGCTGGCCGTGCTGGTGCTTGTCGTGCCTGCCCCTGCGCAGGAGGCGCAAGGCGATGCCCGCGCGCTGCTGGAACAGGCCGCCCAGGCGATGGGCGGGCTGGAGCGGCTGCAAGCGCTCGACAACGTGGTCTACACCGGCTTCGGCCAGCGCGCCTATTACCAGGGCGGCGGCAACGTTACCGGCGATGCGCGTGCCCCGATGAAGTGGCAGCAGCTGACCGATGTGCAGCGCACCCTTGATCTTGCCCCGGATAACCTGCCCGGCGGTCGCGCCCTGTACCAGGAACGCTGGGGGCAGGAATTTCCCTTCGCCGGCCTGTTCGGGATGGATTTTCCCCGCCGCAACACCGTGCAGGTCCGCGACCAGTTGCTCGACCATCCGCTGCCCGCGCTGCTTGCCGCACTGCATCCCGGCACAAGGCTGGGCGCGGTGACACAGGAGGACGGCCTGCTGGTTGTCGGCTTCACCCTGTCGATGCCCCGCACCCCTGCATGGATCGGGATCGATCCCGCCACCAAGCTGCCGCGCTTCACGCGCTGGGCCAGCCCCCATGCCAACCTCGGCGACCTGACCACAACGGCCTGGTTCTCAGGGTACCTGCCCTTTGAGGGCGTGCAACTGCCGATGGGCATGATGCAGGAACTGGACTGGCGGGGAACGACCAACCTGATGTTCCAGGTCGATTCCTATCGGGTGAACGCTGCCGCCGATCAACTGCCGCAGTTTCCTCTGCCCATGTTGGCAGAGCCTGCCCCGCCACCACAGGCACAGGTCACCCCGCTTGCCCCCGGCGTGTGGGACGTGCGGGTCAACGGCGCGGGCGGCGCGGTGATTGAATTCGCGAACCGGCTGGTGATGTTCGAGGCCTATGGCGGCGAGGCCCAGACCCTGCTGCGCATCGATGCCGCCAATGCCCTTGTCCCCGGCAAGCGGGTGGAGGCGGTGATCGTATCGCACCACCATTTCGACCACACCGGGGGCCTGCGCGCCGCGGTCTCTCGCGGGCTGGAGGTGATCTCACACCGCGGCAACGAAGGCATCATCCGCGAGATGGTGGAACGCCCCGCCGTGCTTTTCCCGGACGCCCTTGCCCGTAGCCCGCAGCCCTTGCGCTTCACCCCGGTGGACGAGCGGCTGGTGCTGGAAGATGCCATGCGGCGGCTGGAAGTGTACCGCGTGATCGAACACAGCCACATGGCCAATGCCATCTTCGCCTACCTGCCCGCCGAGCGGATCATGATGGAAGGCGATCTGGGAGACGAGGCCTGGCAGCTCCACTGGTGGGGCAGCGCGCTGGCCGCCAACATCGCCCATTACGGCATTGCGCCCGAAACCAATGTCCCGGTCCACGGATCAGGCCCGCTGCCGGTGGCGCAGGTGCTGGCGAACAACCAGCGGCAGGTGGAAGCGGCGGTGGAATACTGCCGGACGGCCGGGGCGGGCGGGCGCTTCGTGATGGGCTGCCCGGTGCAATACGACAGCCGGGGCCCGGTCAACCTGATGCCGCGCTAGGTTCATTCCTCGGTGCGTATCAGCACCGTCTCGCCCACCAGGAAGAACAGCACGAAGGGCGACCATGCCGCCAGCAGGGGCGGATAACCCCCGAAACTGCCCATGGCGAGCGCAGCGTTCTCGACCACGAAATAGGCGAAGCCCAGCGCCATGCCGATCACCGCGCGGATGAACAGGTTGCCGCTGCGCGCCAGGCCAAAGCCGGCCACCGCGCCAAGCAGCGGCATCAGGATGGCGGACAAAGGCCCGGAGATCTTGGCCCACCAGCGGCCTTCCAGTTCCGCCGTGCGGCGCCCGGCCGCTTTCAGCGCGGCGATGGAATCGGCCAGCTGGCCCAGCGTCTGGGCATCGGCATCGACCCGGCGCAGCGCCACCTGTTCCAGCGTGGTCCCCGGCGCGACCAGCACCGGCTCTGCCGCCTTGACCGTCTGGGTGGTGGAAACGGTGAAGACCTCGGCATCCTCCACCAGCCAGCCCGAACCCTCGCCCGCATCCTGTGCGGCCCAGGTGGCGCGCGGGCCGGTGATCTGGCGGGCGATCATCCCGGCATCGTCGCGTTCGTAGAAAGTCACCCCGGCCAGCACCGTGGCCGCGCCATTGCCGGACAGTTCGCGCGCCATCAGCACGTCGTTGCCATCGTTGAAGTAGACATTGGTGCGCGTGCTGGGATCAACCGGGATGGGCCCGTATTCGACATCCTCCCACGCCTTCAGCGTCGCCGTGGCGCGGGTGACGATCCGCTCGTTGAACACGAAGCTGACGCCAGCCACCACCACCGAGGTCAGCAGCAGCGGGGCCAGGATCTGGTGGGCGGAAAGGCCGGCGGCCTTCATCGCCACCACCTCGCTGTTCTGGTTGAGCGTGGCCAGCGTGATGATCGTTGCCAGCAGCACCGAATAGGGCAGGAAGCGCTTGACCAGCTGCGGCCCGCGCAAGGACGCATACTGCAGCAGTTCGGCCTGTCCGTTGCCCGCATAGGCAAGGATGTCGCCGGTGCGGCTGAGCAGGTCGAGCATCATCAGCACCAGCACCAGCATGGCGAGCACCGCCACGATGCGCACGGCGAACATCTTCGCCAGGTACAGCGTCAGCCGGCGCGAAGGGAAGAAATCAAGCAGCAACAGGGGCGCCCCTCATCTCTTCCGCAGGTTCGTCCAGCTCGTCGGCATGGGTGATCCCGCGCTGCCGGTCCTTGCGCCGAACCAGCTTCTTTACCGCCCGGGCCAGTTTGCCGTACACGTTCTCCAGCGCGCCGATCGGCTGCCCGCCGGGCACGAAGGCAATCTGGTAGAACATCCAGGCAATCAGCACGAACAGCACCGCGAACGGTCCCCACAGGGCCAGGAACGGATCGACCCGGCCCAGTTGCGCCACGCCTTCGCCGTACTGGTTGATCTTGTGATAGGCGACCACGATCACGATCGACAGGAATATCCCCAGCGCCGATGTGGAGCGCTTGGGCGGAACCGCCAGGGCCACCGCCAGCAATGGCAGCATGATCATCATCACCACTTCCACCATGCGGTAGTTGAAATTGGCAAGGCTGCCGGCGCGCTGTTCGGTGCTGGCTTCCGGGCTCCAGCCGATTTCGAGCAGCTCGGGGATGATGTATTCGCGCTCGTCCTCGCCCCGGTCGCGGAAGCGTTCGAGCGCCGGCAAGTCGATCGGCAGGTCGTGCTGGCTGAAGCTGAGCACACGCGGGCTGCCGCCGGGCACATCATGGATGATGGTGCCGTCGGTCAGACGCAGGACGATGGTGTTGCGGTCCTCGCGATTGGCAAGGAAGCGGCCTTCGCGCGCCGAGATCGACAGGACCTGGCCTTTCTCGTTGGCGACCCGGGCAAAGATGCCGCCCAGTTGCCGGCCATCGTCACGGCTTTCCTCGATGCGCAGGGCCATGCGGTCCTCGATGGCGGTGAACTCGCCCACCTTGATCGCCGCGCCCAGCGCGCCGGACCGCAGCTCGAACTCCATCTCCTCGTAGGCAAAGCGCGCGGTCGGCTGGATGTAGCCCACGATCGCGAAGTTCAGCCCCATCAGCACGAAGGTCATGAGATAGGGCACGCGCAGCAGGCGGAAATAGGACCAGCCGACCGCCCGCATCACGTCCAGCTCGCTGGTCATGGCCAGCCGCCGGAAGGCGAACAGCGTGCCCAGCATCAGGCCCAGCGGAATCGCCAGCCCGGCATATTCGGGGATGACGTTGAGCAGCATCTTGAACACCACGTCGATCGGCCCGCCTTCGGTGGACACGAATTCGAACAGGCGCAGCATCTTCTCCAGCAGCAGCAGGCTGGCCGCCAGCACGAAGATGCCGAGCATCGGCACCAGCACGAGCCGGAAGATATAGCGGTCTGTGGCGGTGATGAAGCGGGACAAGTGGGGCGGCTCGGTCAGCTTTTCGGGTCAGGCGCAGGACGAAAGGAACGGGCAAGCCTTAGCGGCATTCGCACCCGAGGTCATGCCCTGTTTGACCCTCTGCTTGCGCCCCGCTGGACAAAGCCTGAACCAGTGCGGCCTCAGGCCTTCTCCAGCGTGCATTGCAGAGGGTGCTGGTTCTGGCGGGCGAAGTCCATCACCTGGTTGACCTTGGTTTCGGCCACTTCCAGCGGGAACACGCCGCACACGCCCACGCCGCGCTGGTGGACGTGGAGCATCACGCGGGTGGCCTGCTCCAGGTCCATGCGGAAGAAGCGCTTGAGCACCAGAACCACGAATTCCATCGGGGTGTAGTCGTCGTTCAGCATCAGCACCTTGTAGAGACTGGGCTTCTTTGGCCGGGTGCGCGTGCGGGTGGCCAGGCCCACCTGGCTGCCACCGCCGGGGGTGCCGCCGGTCCCGGTTCCATCCTCGTCATCGTCGGCCATGCGCACGCCATGCATGGCAACAGCGGCCATGCAGGTCGCGTCCGCAAGGGGCGGGTGATGGGGATGCCGGTTGACCATAGGATGCCCAGATATCGTATCGGGTGGACAGGGTGCAAGATGCCAGCAGCGTTTTAACGCTCCTGCTGGCCCAAAGGACAGGGGCGCGGCAGGCCGGGAAAGCAAGCGGGCCGGGCAGTTGCCTGCCCGGCCCGTTCGTTTCGCCGGAGGGAGAGGAGAGGAGAGTCCGGCGAGAGAGAGCTCTTCAGGTCCCGCGATCAGGCGGCCTTCGACAGCTTTTCGACCGCGAGGTTCACGCGTGCCGAGATCGGCGCGAATGCGTCGTTCGCCAGCTTCATCGCGCTTTCCGAACCCTTCGAGCCGGTAGCCACCAGCGCGTCGAAGTTGCGGCGCATGATCTTGCCCTGCAGCTGGAACAGCTCGGTCGGGCTCTTGACCGCGGCCATTTCCTTGAAATCGGCAGTCATCGTCTCGTAGGCGGACTTGGCTTCCTCGGCATAGGTCTTGCCCAGGTCCTGCACGCCGGCTGCCACGATCTTGGCGCTTTCCACGATCGCTTCGACATTGCCCTTGGCAAGGTCGGTCATTTCCGAAACCATGCTGGTGCCCTTGTCATAGGCTTCCTGCGCCTTCGCCTGCATTTCGGCGACGGCGTCGGTCATCGACTTGTTCATGATGCCGGTGAAATCGCCGGCGAAGTTGGGGGTCTTGGTGGCCATGATCTTTTCCTTCAATTCGGTAACTGATGCCGTCCTGGCGAATGCGGGCGCGGGTTTGGGCGCCTTCTTTTTTCTTGGTGCGACCTTGTTTGCCTGTGCGATGCGGCTGCGGACCGGGGCCGGCTTGCGCCGGGCAGGCTTCGCGGTAACAGCCGAGGCTGCCGGCACATCTGCCACGGCAGGCTTTTCAGCCTTTTTGGCAGCGGGCTTGGCCTTTGATGCAGCTTCGGGAGCAGCAGCAGCCGGCTTTGCGTCCGGCACAGCTTTGGAAACAGCAGCCTCTGACACAACACCCTTTGACACAGGGGCAACCGGGGCTTCTGCCTGGGGGGCACTGCCTTTGCTGTCGGTCTGGTCGGCCATCTGTCCTGAAACCTCTGTCGCACCTGCGCAGCTTTGATGCTGCACTGCACAAAATAGGCATTGCGCGACCGGAGTCAAGCAAAAATGGTGCAGTGCACAATAGCCGGAAGGGCGAGCCTCAGCGCTGGCGCACGTAGAGGCCCGGCGCATCATCGATCGCCGGACTGGAACGGCTGCCGGGCATGCGGCGGCCGGTTGCCTTCACCCGTTCGGGCGCCAGCCCTTCGATCCAGGCGAACCAGTCCGGCCACCAGCTTCCCTTGTGCTCCTGCGCTCCGGCCACGAAGGCATCGAGCGAGGGGGCATCCGAAGGGCCGGTCCAGTACTGGTACTTGCCCGCCGCCGGGGGGTTGATCACGCCCGCGATATGCCCGCTGCCCGCCAGCACGAAGCGCACCGGACCGCGTAGCTGGCCGAGCATGCGGAACACGCTTTCGGGCGGGGAGATGTGGTCCTCGCGGCCCGCCTGGACATAGGCGGGCACCGTGATCCGCGACAGGTCAATCGGCGTGCCATCTGCCTCCAGCGCGTCGGGCACCACCAGCAGGTTGTCGCGGTAGCAGTTCTTCAGGTAGGCCTCGTGCCACCTGGCCGGCAGGTTGGTGACATCTCCGTTCCAGAACAGCAGGTCGAAGGCCGGGTAATCCTCGCCCAGCAGGTAGTGGTTGACCATGGTGTTCCAGATCAGGTCCGGCCCGCGCAACAGGTTGAAGGTCGCCGCCATGTAGCGCCCGTCGAGGAAACCGCCCTGGCTCGCCTGCCGGATCAGTTCCAGCTGCGCATCGTCGATGAAAACCTTGAGATCGCCCGCATGGGCAAAATCGACCTGCGCGGTCAGGAATGTGGCGCTGGCGACCTTGTCTGCCTGACCCCGGCGGGCGAGCACGGCAAGGGTGGCGGCCAGGGTGGTTCCGGCAACGCAGTATCCGATGGTGTGGACCGCAGGCACCTGCAGCCGTTCGCGGACCAGGTCGATCGCTTCCACCTGCGCGCGGACATAATCGTCCCAGCCCACATCGACCATGCTTTCGTCAGCCGAACGCCACGAAACCATGATCACGCTCAGCCCCTGGTCCACTGCCCATTTCACGAAGCTTTTCGCCGGGCTGAGGTCGAGGATGTAGAAGCGGTTGATCCACGGCGGAAAGATCAGCAGCGGCAC